>NZ_JBWBEW010000001.1:0-390523 GCF_056148915.1 Microvirga sp. jy35
GCCCGATCCTCCGCTGAGAATGCCCGATCAGGGAATCACGATCCGTCGCTAATCACGAGGACTTTTTCAACGAAATCTGCCCTAAGCAGACCTCCGGTTTCTGAGCAGGCAGCAGCTATCCTGCACCGATGGTCCGGCTCAGGACCTCTGCTCCGTCGACGCTGCTCTCGCTGGAAGCCCAGGCGACGAACTGGTCAGGGCGGATGAGAATCAGCCTTGCCTGATATCGCTCTCGGCCACCGTAGCAGGTATCCCTGATGATCTTGAGCGGCATGCCCAATCGCTTGGCGGCGGCTTCGAAGGATCTCAGGGTGCTTTCATGGACATCTAGGCCCAGAAGGGAGAAGCCCTGACCCAGATCCTCAAAGATGTTGCGACCCGACGAGAGAAGCGAAGGTGCAAGGTGATGTCCCGCCCGGGCCAGGAAACTATGTGAACCGAGAGCACTGCAGCCGCTTCCGGGGTCTCCCCACATGATCGAGGAGCCGCGATAGTTAGGTTCGAAGGCATTGATCTCGGCCTTTGCGCCGGAACTCCGATCCCGCCACTCACGCTCAAACGTGCTCCGGTCGCGCTCCGGATTGAACGCGTTCAGGAATCGTCTGTCGGCCTCGATGGCCCGCTCGATGAAATCCCGCGTCGTCGACTGAAAGACCGGCCTCCGCTCTTCGTCGTAAGTGTCAAGGAGCCTGGGCCCGGCCCAGCCCTGCAACGTGGCGGCAAGCTTCCAGCCAAGGTTTGCCGCATCCTCGAAGCCGGTGTTGATGCCATAGCCACCATAGGGTGGGTGGCTGTGCGCCGCATCACCGGCAATGAAGATGCGGCCCTTTCGGTAGGTATCTGCCGTGGCAACGCGCAACTCCCAGAACCCGATGTGCTCGAAGTCGACGTCGAACTCTGCCCCAACTGCGGAATGGAGATATTGCCTGAAGTCGAAATTGTCCTTGGTCGTTCCGAGCGGGACCGGCGCATGAAAGAACCACGTCGTTCCGAGATCGACACGACCGAAGAACTTCCAGTATCCCTTCAGTTCCGGATCAAGGACATTGTAGTATGACTTGCCGGGGTAGCGCTCCAGGAGCTGATGCAGGCCTTTCGAGCGGAACACCAGAAGGACCATGAGCCGGTCGTGATCCGAGCGGGTCTGGGTGATTCCGCTCTGTTCCCTCACCAAAGATCGGCTGCCATCGCAGCCTGCAAGGTATCGGGCATGCAGAACCCGGCGCTCGTCCTGCCCACGCTTCGCGATGACCACATGCACGCCATCATGATCCTGGCTTATCTCCTCGGCGTTCCACCCATAGAATGTGCTCACGTACGGGATCTGGGCCGCGCGCTGCCGGAGCACCGCCTCCGTCGCGTATTGCGGCAGCCGCTCGTTGTCCGTGAAATAGAAGGGCCTTACGAGTTCCCGCTGAAGCCAGTCGTAGGTGTAATCCCCCAGCAGGGTTCCATACGCCGTCAATCCTCCGATGCCATAGTCGCGTGGGATGGTTCGCGCTGCACGCAAGGCCTTTTCCGCACCCCAGAAATGGAAATGCTCCATCGTTCGCTGGGTTAGATTTTGCCCTTTCGGAATGGCTTGCGGAGACGTGTAGCGCTCGACGACAACGCAGCGGATTCCGTGTTGCCCGAGTTCGATCGCCAGCCCCATGCCGACAGGGCCGCCTCCGACGATGATGACCTGCGTGTCGTCCTTTTTTTCGTCGCCCATTGTCAGCTTGAGAAACGATGCCCGGTGAGCTGTTCCAGATTCCTGAAGTAGATCTTTTCCTTATCCTCCCTGGACAGGTCCAACCCCTCTAAAATCTGGAGGGTTTCACGGATGTAGCCAGGTCCCTGCTCGGGATCGAAGGGGCAGTCGGATGCGAACACCACATGGTCGACGCCGTAGAACTCGAGCCCGCACATGGTGGCCGCCTTCGAGCCGAACACGGCCGTGTCGGCGTAGAAATCCTGTTTGAAGTAGTCCAGCGGACGCTTCTTCAAACTCTTCAGGAGGGAGAAGTAATCCTCGTCGGAGGTGCGCTTGCCAAGCTGATCCCACCCTGGTCCGACGCGCCCTTCGAAATAGGGAACCATGGCGCCGAGGTGATGCGCAATGATCTTGAGGTTGGGATACCTGTCGAGGGTTTGCGAGAAGACAAGCCGCGCCATGGCGACACTGGTCTCGTAGGGCCAGCCAAAGGTCCACCAGATCTCATAGAGCGACTTCTTTTCATCGAGATAGTCCGGATGGTTGGCACCTCGCGAGGGATGTAGCCAGATAGGCTTGCGGAGTTCGTTCATCGCCGCGAAGAAGGCTTCGAATTCCGGCCGGTCGAGCGGCTTTCCGGCCACATTGCTGTAGATTTGGGTGCCGATCGCGCCGAGATCGCGGATAGCGCGCTGGGTTTCCGCTACGCCGGCATCGGGAGTTGCAAGAGGCGTCTGGGCAACAAAGGCGGGAAAGCGGTCAGGATACTTGGCGCACAGTTCCGCAAGCCCGTCATTGCAGCGCTTGGCGAGTTCGAGCGCCGTGTCCGGATTGCCTCCCGAGATGATCTCCAACGGCGGAGCCGGCAGCGACAGAACCTGCGCATAATCTGGGAACTTGTCCATCACGCGAAAGCGCTCGTCGAGATCGTGGATCGCCGGAATGGCGCGGGCGCGGCGGACCATGTCCCCCATGTGGCCCGCGACCTCTCCCATCAGATCGTAGTAGCCTTTCGGAAAGAAGTGCGTGAACGCATCGATCCGCTTCATCGAAGTCTCCTCGTAAAATGCCTTGTAGAACGGGGGACCGATACCCTAGCGGTGAGCCAGGACAACGCACCGATTCAAGGCTTGCTTTGTCGCTTCGCACACGGAAGCAGTTTTGGCGCTCATTCCTGAGCGATGCCTGCGTCCTTGACCACTTTCGCCCAGCGGGGCAGATCCTTCTCGATGAGGGCAGCTAGTTGCTGGGGCGACCCGCCGACCGGCACGAGCCCCTGCTTGGCGAACTGGTCGCGGACATCGGGCGATGTGAGGATCTCGTTCACAGCCTTATTGTAGCGATCGATGATGTCCTTCGGCGTGCCGGCCGGAGCGCTCAAGGCATACCAGAGGTCGACCTCGAACCCACTGACCCCCTCTTCGGCCAGGGTCGGCACATCCGGCGCGAGTGTGGAGCGCTTCTCACTTCCGAGCGCCAGCAGGCGAACCTGGTTCTCGGCCGCCATCGGCAGCACGGTGTGCACCGGAACGAACATAGCACCCACATGCCCGCCCACCAGATCCTTCACGGCTCCAGCGGAGCCCGTGTAGGGGACGTGCCGGAGATCCACGCCAGCCGTGAGCTTGAACAGTTCCATCGCGAGATGCTGCGGCGTCCCGCGCCCGGGCGATGCGTAGGTGACCTGGCCGGGCTTGCCCTTGGCATAGTCGATCAGTTCCCTTGTGCTCTTCACCGGGATCGAGGGATGGACGGCCAGAACGAGCGAACCCGTGGCGAGTTCGACGATCGGCGCGAAGCTCTTCACGGGATCGTAGGACAGACTCTTGGAGAGCGCGGCATTCATCAGGAACGTGTTGACGCTGAGCAGGATCGTATGACCATCGGGCTCCGTGCGAGCCGCAGCGGCCGCGCCGATGTTGCCGCTGGCGCCGGGCTTGTTGTCGATGATGACGGGCTGGTTCCAGCGCTTGCGCAGTTCCTCGCCGACGATGCGCGCCAGCACATCGGGCCCGCTGCCAGGGGTGAAGGGGACGATGATGAAGATATTCCGATCAGACAGGCCCTGAGCCTGGGTCAGGCCAGGGGCGGCAGCCGACATCGCCAGGGCGGCGAGCAGGCTCCGGCGCGACAATCCCACCATGAGCTTCCTCCGAATCCATTCTTGCGAGGCTGCGTTGGCGCGCAGTGACCGGTTTGCTCCGGTGCCCTCTGGGTATGGAGAATGGAGTTCTTGGGCCTGCAGACAAGGGTTCAGAGGGCCAGAGTTACGGCCTGCGTGGGCCAGGTCAGCGAGTGCAATGTCTGTCTGGAGTCAACCTTTCGCGATCCGACCGCTCAATCAATGTCAGCTCGTGAGCGCCTAATCGGGCCAAGGTCTTAAGTCTCAGGAGTGCTAGACCGGGACATTCCCTCACACCCGCCGACGGATACTCCCCTTCCCAAGCCTGCGCACGATGTGCCGCCGTGTGGTAGGGAGGCCTACTGCTGTGCCTCCATCCCGCGCTGGGTACACAGAAGGCTGGTCACTCGTCAGATCGTGCGACCGAGCGCTGCGCGCATTGGGGCGGAGAGGTCTATCGCCTGCTAGCTGGGACCGGCAAGCACATGACAGGAGACCTCCTCACTTGCCTAACAACTGCTAGTGAGGAGGTCCTGTTTTATGAAACAAAGTTGCTTCAAAAAGTGAGTACCCTTCCGTTTAGCTCACTATTCCTTCTTTGCCCAATAGAACAAGATCTGATTGTCGGCACGCTGAACAAGCTTGACCTTCTTCGACACGCCCCAAGCGAGGGCCTGCTGGTGCAGGGGAAGATGGCTGTAGTCTTTGGAGGCGGTTTCGAAGGCTTTCTTGATCAACTGGTTCCGTTTTGCTGCATCTGTCTCGACCAGAATTTGGTCTGTCAACGCATCGAGTTCCTTGTTGCAGTACCCACCATAATTCGTCTCACCTCTGCTTGATCCTGCAACATCCCGGCAACCCATGACATCATAGAGCACGTTGTGGCTGTCGAAAGTGCCAGGTGTCCAGCCGAGCAGCGAAAGCGATGTGGTGTAGCCTCCCGACTTGCCGGCTTTCGCGAAGTAGAGCGCCTTCGGCTGAGCTGTCAGATTTATCTTGATCCCAGCCCGCGCGAGCATCGAGGCAACTGCCTGGCAGATCGCCTCATCGTTAACGTAGCGATCATTCGGGCAATCCATTCCGACCTCAAACCCATTCGGGTATCCTGCCTCAGCAAGAAGTTTTTTAGCTCCTTCAAGATCGAAGGCCGGCCGCGTGAAATCCTTGGAATGGGGGAAGAGTTCCGGTGCAATCATCAGGGCAGAAGGCATTGACAGACCGCGCATCACCCGGTCGCGGATGAGATTGATGTCAATCGCTTTGAAGATGGCCTCACGAACCCGCACATCTTTGAATGGGTTCTTCCCTTTCACGTTCGAGAACAGAAGCTCATCACGGGCTGAGTCGAAGTTGATGAAGATTGTTCGCAGTTCGGGTCCAGTGAGCACCTGGGCATTAGGGGAGGAATTGACGCGAGCGATATCCTGCACCGGAACAGGCTCGATCACGTCAACCTCGCCCGACAGGAGCGCCGCGACCCGCGTCGCATCACTCCCGATGGGCGTAAACACGATCTCGTCGATATTGTGCTCCGGTTTGTCCCACCAGGCAGGGTTTTTCTTGAAGATCGTCCTTACACCGGCTTGATGGCTTTCAATCTTATAAGGACCAGTACCGTTCGCATTCAGCGACGAGAAGCTTGGGGTTGTGGCAGCGGCAGGCGTCGGAGCCGTGGCGTTGTTCGCCTCGCTCCACTCTTTGTCCATGATATACCAGGTGTCCCACTGTGAATTCAGGATCGGATTTGGGGAGGTGAGCAAGACATCAACTGTGTAATCGTCGATTTTGACAAACTTTGCGCTCGTAGGCACCCGCGTGGTGAAATTCGATCCGGCCATGCGCACTCGGTCGGCCGAGAAGATTACATCGTCGGCGGTGAAAGAGCTTCCATTGTGATAGGTCACGCCCTTGCGCAGGTAGAAGCGCCAGCGCAACCCATCCTCGCTGGTCTCCCAACGCTCCGCGAGAGAAGGCTGGATTGCCAAGTCCTTCCCGCGTCGAGTGAGGCCCTCATAAACATGGCCCAGGTGGGCGTTCGTGGTAGTCTCGTTGAGAGTATAGGGATCAAGGGACTTGAGGTCGCCCTGGTTCGCATAGCGCAGCGATGCTGAGAGGGTGGGTGTGGACAGTTGCGCGATCAGGATCCCTGCGGTGTAGATAAATACGCTATTTCGTATCATCAGATTGTTCTCCCCTGGCAGTTCGCGTATTGCGATGGCTCCGGCTCAACGGCAGGACGGCACAGCGTGGCAGGAGTTCCTGACGTGGTCCAGTGGAGATAAGATCAATGTTGACGCGCGGAAGCACCAGATTGTGGCCGACATGACAGAGCAAAATTGATTCATGCTCCAGTCGCATGATCGAGCGGCACGCGGCGAGTTCCCACTCTGCAGAGGTCTCTACGGGTCATCCTAGGGAATTGCAGACACCCTGGGAAGGTCCGCTGCTCCTCACTCGAGCGGACATTCGGCGTATATCCGCCTCGTGCCAGAAGGGGACATTCTGGCATGCTCTCATTCTCCAAAAGATAGATAGCCTCTCACAGGTGGAGGCTCATTCATGAGCTTGCATAAATTAGGGGCAGAATCGAATCCGGCTGGTGTCGGGCGCATTAAGTCCTGATCACTGCATCCGTTCGGGCTGGACTTCTTCCTTCCAACGAATGAGCTACGTTCTCACAACAAACATCAGTCGTTTCGGACAACACCCTTCTTTAGGATTATATTGCCATAAAGCCTTTTTTCACCCGTCGAAACGATTGCATAGGCAGCTTCGGCTCGTTCGTAGAAGGCAAAGCGCTCTAGAGCCGCAAGAGAGAAATTCGAGCCCTCGTGACGTGCAATGATCGAGCGAAACTCTTCGAAGATTGGCTGTTCCGCGTGAGGGTCGCCCACAACCTCCATGCGCCACGCGGCCTCTGGCACGAAATCATCGAGAGGCATCACCGACAGAATGGCACTGGTGACGTCTGTCGCTGACAACCCGTCGAGCCTAACGAGACGTTGTGCCATGGCAGCCGCCGGGAAATTACCGTCGACTACAGCGATTTGGTCGCCATGTCCCATCGAGCGCAGCACCATCAGCAGATCCGGGGATAGGAGGGGATTAATGTTCTTCAGCATGGTGGGATGAACCTGATTAGTTCGAGATTAGAACCCTATGCGCCTTCTTACAGGATGATCCGGCACTCACTGGTCCCGGGCCACCACTAGATAAACCCTTTTTTGCGGATGCTCGGCGATGTTGAGAAGGCTTAATTGAATCTACACGGCCTATCCTGGATTGTATTGTCGCCTCGCCTCAGGATCGTCGACCGAGTAGGAAAGCGATGCCAGTTCATCCCACACGGCCTGCGGAACCGGCCAGTGTGCCCATTCGAGCGTCTGCGCAACCCGCTCCGGCTTGCTGACGCCGCATATTGTCGAGGCGATCCGCTCGTCTCGCATCGAAAACTGCAGGGCTACCGCGCCCGGTGGAACACCGTGCTTGGAACAGATGGCTTCGATCCGGCGAATCGGATCCAGAACGTCTTCTGAAGCCTCTTGGTACACATATCGTGGGTATGAATCAGAGCCCTTCGCCAGAACGCCGCCTGCATAAGGTGCCGCGTTGAGAACAGCGATCCCCTTTGAATGAGCGTAGCTGATCATGGCCTCCGCATTTCGGTTTGCCAAGGTAAAGCGATTGTGGGTGATCATCGCATCGAAGTCCCAGTCACGCAGGAGCGGCATCATGATCTCTACCGATCCTGCGGCAAGGCCAACGGCTTCTACAAGTCCCTCCTCCTTCATCTTGAACAACTCGGGAAGGGCTCCCTGCGCTCCCGTGGTCGCATCCAGCGAGGCGGCATGCTCCGGATCATGAAGATGAAGGAGATGGATGCGGTCGAGTCCAAGAGCTTGAAGACTCTCCTCCAGCGACCGCCGTGCCTGCAAGGCATCGAAGCGGTTGGTCTGCGGGTCGCGATCAAGCTTGGTCGAGAGGACAAATCCCTCCGGCAATCCACCGCGCTCACGGATGACGTCGCCAATTCGTTCCTCGCTGCGGCCGAAACCGTAGATGCGGGATGTATCGAGGAAATTCACCGGACCCGAGAAGATCGCCCGCACGGTCGCCCGCGCTCTCTCCTCACTGACGTCATAACCATAAGTCCCAGGCATGTCTCCAAGCGAGGAGGTCCCGAAGCAGATCCTGGATACTGAGAAATTCGCGCGTTCAAGCAAGGTCTTCTGAATCGGGGCGGCAGGCATCTGAGCACTCCATTCACATTACTCGACAGCTTCGATCCGGCTTTGTCGAGGAGTAGGTTCAAGCCTATGGCGCCGAGCCTCGGCCAGCAAGGGCAGCGCCTCAAGGGAGGACCTTAGAGGCGAAGAAACTATGTAACAGATCCTCCATCTACCACATCTCCAGAATTGCATTTCCAGTTGCTTGCCTTTGACGTTCATGAATATCATCCTTTCAAGAAAAGCTGTTGTGCTTTCAATCCGATCCGGCACACGAAGGAGCTACACAGAATGGCTCTAGAGGTGCAGGACCGTCACAGGGGGCGGTCGGGAGGAGCAGATGCAGGTACAGGATGGAATCCTGTTGGCGTCCGCAGTGATTTGGGTTTTGGATCGTCCGAGCGCCTTCGCATGGATGCTTACGGACGCTTTTATCATCACGAACATTGTCGTTTTGAATGCTGCCCTGATCGCATGTTCCACCTCCCTGCAGCGGCCTTGTGCTCTGGCATGTAGACAAACGGGGCGATGCTCATGACGCCGCTCGTCACAATCAGGGACCTCGACAAGTCATTCCCAGGGGTAAGAGCTCTCAAGAAAGCTCGCTTCGAATTGTTTCCGGGAGAAGTCCACGCCCTGATGGGAGAGAACGGCGCCGGTAAGTCGACCCTGATGAAAATTCTTGCCGGCATTTACCAGAAGGACGCCGGCGAAATCCTGATCGAGGGCGAGCTTGTCGATATTACATCGCCGCGTGCTGCCCAAGATCTGGGCATCAGCATCATTCACCAGGAACTGAACCTGATGAATGAACTCACTGCCGCACAGAACATCTTCATCGGCCGCGAGCCGAAGCGAGCTATGGGACTTCTGCTCGACGAGGCGGCCCTCAACCGCGCTGTCGCCGATATCTTCGCCCGTATGCATCTGGTGCTTGATCCTCGCGCCGAAGTGGGCGAGCTCACGGTGGCCAAGCAGCAGATGGTCGAAATCGCTAAGGCGCTGTCCTTTAGATCCAAGGTCTTGATCATGGATGAGCCTACAGCCGCCCTGAACAAGACTGAGATTGCGGAGCTGTTCAGCATTATACGGCAACTCAAAGCTGAAAGTGTGGGCATCATCTATATCTCCCACAAGATGGACGAGTTGAAGGAAATCTCAGACCGCGTCACAGTCATGCGCGACGGCGAATATGTCGGCACGGTTCCGACCGCTTCCACGAGCATCGACACGATCATCTCGATGATGGTCGGTCGCAGCCTGACCGAGACGAAGACGGACGTTCCCGACCTGTCAAGCCATGACGTGGTGCTTGAGGTCCGCAATCTCCGTCGAAGCAACGCCATTCAGGACGTCAGCTTCAAGCTGCGGAAAGGAGAAATCCTTGGCTTCGCCGGCTTGATGGGGGCTGGCCGCACGGAGGTGGCGCGAGCAATCTTCGGGGCCGACCCGCTGGATGGCGGGGAGATCACCGTCAGAGGCAAGCCTGCGACGATCCGTTCGCCCCAAGATGCTGTTCGGCTTGGGATCGGCTATCTCTCGGAGGACAGAAAGCGGTTTGGACTGGCAACCGGCATGGATGTTGCAGCGAATGTTGTCATGCCGTGCTTGAGCAAGTTCCTTTCCCTGAACATTTTTCTTAAGTCGAGAGCCATCCGCGAAACGGCACGCGCGTATATCAGTCAGTTGCGGATCAAGACACCATCGGATGCTCAGGAGGTGAGATTCCTGTCAGGTGGCAACCAGCAGAAGATCGTGATTGCCAAATGGCTGGCGCGCGACTGCGAGATCCTGTTCTTCGACGAGCCAACCCGCGGCATCGACGTCGGCGCTAAGAACGAAATCTACAAGCTCCTGAACACACTCGCGGCTCAGGGTCGGGCCATCGTGATGATATCATCCGAGTTACCAGAAATCCTGCGCATGAGTCATCGGATCGCTGTCATGTGCGAGGGGCGCCTCACTGGCGAGCTTCCTGCGGAGGGTACAAAGCAAGAGGACATCATGCGTCTGGCGACACAACGGCACAGCCTGACGGCAGACACCTTGAATTCGGTGGCTAGGAGATCAACCAAGTGACGACCATCGTAGAGAAGGACGCTCAGGCCATCGTCAGGTCGGCCGTGCTGAGCCAGGGGGCATGGCAGAAGATCCTGGCCTTTGCCAGCCTGATCGCCCTGATGGCCGTCTTCAGCATCGCCTCGGAGAATTTTCTGCAGAGCGACAATCTGATCGGAATTCTGCAGGCAACCGCCGTGAACGGTGTTCTCGCCGTTGCCGCAACATTCGTCATCATCACGGGCGGGATCGATCTGTCTGTCGGCACATTGATGACTTTCTGCGCCGTCATTGCCGGCGTGGTGCTAACCTACTGGGGCCTGCCCATGCCTGTAGGCATCCTTGCGGCCATCGCCGCAGGCGCTCTGTGCGGCTCGGTCTCCGGCACCATCATCGCCAAGATGAAAATACCTCCCTTCATTGCGACTCTCGGCATGATGATGCTGCTGAAGGGGCTTGCCCTCGTGATCTCGGGGACCAGACCAATCTACTTCAACGATACGCCGAACTTCTCGATGATCTCGCAGGAGTCGTTGATTGGAGCGATCCTGCCTTTCCTGCCGATTCCCAATGGTGTGCTGATCCTGTTCGCCGTAGCGATCGTCTCAAGTTTCGTTCTCACGCGCACCGCTCTCGGACGTTACACCTTCGCGCTGGGCTCGAACGAAGAAGCGGTGCGTCTCTCGGGTGTGAACACCGACTTCTGGAAGATCATCGTCTACACCGTTTCCGGCGGGATCTGCGGCATCGCCGGTCTGATCATCGCCTCGCGGCTCAACTCGGCTCAGCCCGCGCTTGGGCAGGGGTATGAACTGGATGCCATCGCGGCCGTGGTCATCGGCGGAACCTCCTTGAGCGGGGGCCGAGGTACCATCCTCGGAACGATCATAGGCGCATTGATCATCAGCGTGCTCACGAACGGCCTGCGCATCCTGTCAGTTGCTCAGGAATGGCAGACCGTCGTGACGGGGATCATCATCATTCTGGCTGTCTATGCCGACATCCTGCGCCGCAAAAGCTAGGAGTTTGCCCACCTCTTGCAATCATGAAGGAGCAGACGGGACCGCAACACCACTCAACCAAGACATTCCCTACCTCAGTCGGCAGGATCAACAATGAAGGATAACCAGGAGGAACAAATGTGGAATAGACGCAATCTCATTGGCGCCATCGGCATCGGAGCGCTCATCGGGCTTTCAGGTCCCGCAACCGCCCAGGACATCTATATACCGCTTGTCTCGAAAGGTTTTCAGCATCAGTTCTGGCAGGCCGTCAAGGCCGGCGCGGAACAGGCCGCCAAAGACAATAACGTGCGCATTACGTTTGAGGGGCCGGACAGCGAAACCATGGTCGACAAACAGATCGACATGGTCTCGGCCGCTCTCGCCAAGAATCCGAAAGCGATCGGCTTAGCAGCCCTTGACAGCCAGGCGGCCATCCCGCTCCTGCGCAAGGCGCAATCCGCTAAAATTCCGGTCGTGGCCTTCGATTCCGGCGTCGACAGCGACATTCCGGTGACCACGGCTACCACGAACAATCTTGCGGCCGCGGCACTGGCGGCCGACAAGATGGCGGAGCTGATCGGCGGCGAAGGCGACATCGCTCTCGTGGTGCACGATCAGACCAGCCGCACTGGCATCGACCGGCGCGACGGGTTCGTGAACCGGATCAAGGAAAAGCACCCCAAGGTCAAGATCGTGAGCGTCCAATACGGTTCCGGCGACCACCTGAAGTCCACCGAGATCACGAAGTCGATCCTTCAGGCAAACCCTCGCCTCAAAGGCATCTTCGGAGCGAACGAGGGCTCGGCCATCGGCGTCGTCAATGGCGCCAAGGAGATGAACCGCAAGCTCGTCATCATCGGCTACGATTCCGGAAAGCAGCAGAAGCAGGCGATCCAGGATGGTCTCATGGCGGGAGCCATCACCCAGAATCCCATCGGCATCGGCTACAAGACAGTTGAAGCTGCCGTGAAGGCCCTCAAAGGCGAGAAACTCGAGAAGGTCATCGATACCGGCTTCTTCTACTACGACAAGTCGAACATGAGTGACCCGAAGATAGCATCCGTCCTCTATGATTGAGAAAAGGCGCCGGGAGAGGGGTCAGCCCCTCTCCCCTGCTCCGCCGTGAAAAGGAAGCAGTCCTTCAGTCGCCAAAATTCCATGATCAGGTCTACGGGTCTGCGCTCCTGAGGTCACACGGTTGATGATCCCGCACATCGATTCCCACATGCATGTCTGGCGATTGTCGCGGGGCGACTATGGCTGGCTCACGCCTGACCTTGGCCCGATCTATCGCGACTTCACAATTGAGGATGCCCGGTCATGCTGGGAACAGGCCGGGGTGGATTATGCGATCCTCGTTCAGGCTGCACCAACTCTGGAGGAGACCCGGTATCTTCTCTCGGTCGCGGAGAACGAACCAAAAGTCAAAGGGGTGGTCGGCTGGGTCGACATGCTAGCTCCGGATGCCATAGACGAACTGGAGAAATTAGCCTCCAACAGGCTGCTTCTGGGTATTCGCCCCATGCTGCAGGATATCCCTGACGATGACTGGATGCTGAACGCGGAACTGGCAGGCGTCTATCGAGCACTTGTCGATCTCCGCCTCCGCTTCGATGCCCTTGTTCTTCCACGACACCTACCCAATCTTCTGCGGCTGATTGAGCGACATCCGGACTTGAAAGTCGTGATCGACCATGGCGCCAAGCCGCCGATCGGAGGTGACTTGAGCTCGTGGCACGGAGATCTGGCACGATTGGCCAGGAACCCCCATGTGCACTGCAAGTTCTCTGGCCTTGTGACCGAATGTGCTGAGCAAGTCTCACTGGCTGCCCTCGAACCTGTCTCTCAGGCCCTCCTCGCTCTTTTCGGGCCAGAGCGCCTGATGTTCGGCAGCGACTGGCCAGTTTGCACATTGCGCAGCACCTATCTTCAATGGTGGCAGTGGGCGCAGAACCTCACCGCTCATCTGCCGCCGGATCAGAAGAGCGCGCTGTTCGGCGGAACGGCTCTGCGCTTTTACGGCTTGTCCTGACGGTTGGAGCCCCATGAGAGCCACCGCGGTCCGGCTTGCCGCGCATCTTGAGTTGGGACCCACGATTGATGGATCTGAACATCCCGATCATATGGGATGGTGGAGGTTGCGAGGCAGTACTCGATGTCGGCCCGACAGAATGCCGAATCCGGGTCGAAGCTGCAGGAAGCTCCGGTGCAACGGTTAGCCCTTGTAACCGAAATACCGCGGCAGCCAGAGAACAACCTCCGGGACGAAGATCATCAGCAGCAGAGCGGCAACGAGAATGCCGATGAAGGCCCAGATTTCACGGATGATGTCACGCAGCGGAATTCCAGTTAAGCCGCTCATCACGAACAGCAGCACTCCATAGGGGGGCGTGATGAGTCCGATCATGATATTGACGACGATGACAACGCCGAAATGAACGAGGTCGATGCCCAGCGCTCTTGCAGCCGGCAGGAACAGCGGCACGAGGACGAGTAGAAGCGTCGTAGCGTCGAACAGACAGCCGAGTACCAGGAAGAGCAGGTTGACGAGCAAAAGGAAGACGAGTGGAGAGACATCGAGGCCATCGAGAAGGCGGCCGACCTGCTCGGGGAGCCGTTCCGAAGCCACGATATAGTTGAAGATCAAGGCGCCGGCGATGAGAAGCGCCACCACGCTTGTCGCCTTGCTGGACTCCACCAGAACCTTGAAGCCCTCCTTCCATGAGAGCTCCCGGTAGAAGAACACGGCGAGTACAAGGGCATAGGCTGCCGCAATCGCAGCCGCTTCTGTCGGCGTCGTCGCCCCGCCGTAAATACAGTAAAGCAGGATCACTGGCATGAGGAGCGCCGGAACCGCCCGGTATGTCGTACGTGGGAGCTCGCTCAGCGGGATACCCTCACCTCGTGGAAAGTTCCGCTTTCGGGCAATGAAGCCCACTAATCCCATCTGGGCCAGGCCCATGATCAACCCTGGAATCACTCCGCCAAGAAAGAGATATCCGACTGACGTGTCGGAGACGACGGCGTAGATCACCATCGGGATAGACGGAGGTATGATCGGGCCGATAGTTGCAGATGATGCAGCAACCGAGGCAGCAAACCCCGGTGGAATGCGCCCCTGCTTGATCATCATCTGCGTAACGAGCTTGCCGGGCCCGGCTGCGTCCGCAATTGCCGAGCCGGACATCCCTGAGAAGATGATGCTGACCAGAATATCGACTTGCGCGAGACCACCCCGGAAACGGCCAACGAGCGCCTGACAGAACATGAAGAGACGATCGGATACACCGCTGGCGTTCATGATGTTCGCAGCCAGGATGAAGAGCGGCACTGCCAACAGCACAAACGAATCGTAGAGGCCGTTGAGAATCTGCTCGCCGAATAGCCCAATGTCGCGGCCAGAGGCGATCAGGTAGCCGATGGAGGCCACGAACATTGCAAAGGCGACCGGCATCCCCAACAGAGCGAGACCGAAGAAGGCCACGAGCGTGAGAATGAAGATAGAGCTCATGGTTCGAAGTCCCCTTTGGTCCCAAGTTCGTCCTGCCATGAGCGGCGGAGAAGACGCCAGACCCGCACCACCGCGCCGATCGCCACTGCAATCACGAAGACGACAAAGATGGAATACAGAACGTCAAACCGAAGCCCGATAACGGGGCTCCTCTCGATCTTCATGAAGGTCACATAGTCAAACGTTGCCGGAAGAGCCGCGACGAATGCAACTCCAGTCAGCGCGGTCAGAACAATGGCGAGCACGCGCCGTCCAGCAAGGGGAAGAGCCAAAAACAACATATCGAAGGTGATATGCTCCCGCTCGCGCAGCAAGAACGCTGCGCACCAGAACACGATCCATATATAGGCTATCAGTACGAATTCCTGCGTCCACGCCACCGGGTCATTGAGGATATACCGGGTAAAGACTTGGAGAAGAAAAGCAGCGAACATTGCCATGAACAGGATGACTGTAACCAGTTCGGCGAAGTAGCGCAGGCGGGCGCGGAGAGATTGCATGGCAGCTCACGAATGGTGACCCGGTGGAGCGCGGCTGGCCTTCGCCTGCCGCATTCACAGGAGCGGTCGAGTGACTATGGAGCAGCTTTGAGCGACTGCTTCGGAAGCTGCGGGACTTCCGAAGCAGTCGCAGGCGCAGTGGAGCGATCCGCTTACTTGATCGCGTTGACGCGATCGACCATTCCCTTCGGCCAGGCCTTGGACAGGTCGGATTCCAGATATGTCTTCTGCACCTGGGCGCGGAAGGCCTCGACGTTGGGCTTGTACACCTTCAGGCCCTGAGCTTTGAAGAAATCGGCCAATTCGGCCTCTTCCTTGATCCGGTTCTCGTTGTTGAAGCGAACCGCCGCCTTGGCGGCATTCGTCACAGCGGTCTTCTGTTTATCATCGAGCTTCTTCCACGTGGAGCCCGCCATGGACAGAAAGATCGCATCCACCAGGTGATCCGTGAGCACGACCTGCTTTGTGACTTCATAGAACTTCGCCGCACGAACTGTCGGGAGCGGATTATCTTGGCCATCAATCGCGCCGGTCTGCAGCGCAGTATAGATCTCACCGAACGCAACCGGCAGCGGGTTGGCACCGAGAGCCTTGCCGAGGAACAGCCAGGTATCAGATCCGGGCATGCGCAGCTTCACCCCTGCGAGATCGGCTGGAGTCTTGACCTCCTTTTCCGTCCGCAAGTTCAGCTGGCGGGTTCCCAAGTAGCCGACATCAAGAATCTTGATGCCCATCTTTTCTTCAACGAGACCGTACATCTCCTTGCCCACATCGCTCCCAAACACCTTCGTCTGATGGTCGGGATCCCGCAGCAGGTAGCCGGCCGTGAAGATGGACCATTCCGGAACCTGCTTGGAGATGTCGAATGCCGAGATCATCGCCATCTCAAGGTTGCCGCGTTGCATGGCGGCAGGCTCGGTGCCCTGCTTGAACAGGGTGCCGTTCAGGTGGATTTCCACATCGAACTGGCCCGGAGAGGACTTCTCCAATTCCTGCTTGAACACCGGAAGCATCTTGGCATGCCAATCGGCTTCTACGGCGGGTGTCGAGATGCGGAGCTTGATCGGATCAGCGGCTTGGACTGGAGCCAAAGCCGCCACGGCCGTTGCTGCAACTGTCCCAATGAACAGGCGCCGCGAGAATGAAGCGAACATCATTGTCCTCCCAAATATTTGAATGCTCCAGGGCGTTATCGAATTCACCCTTGAAACGTATCCTGCACCGGCAATCCCCTGCTTGTAAATATCTGACATCAGACTAACATGTCAGACTTCAGCCTAGTACTCCAGGAACGGCTTACCGCCTGGACCGGAACCAAGGATTCTTGATGTGACTGTGTCTGCCGACCGCTTTGGCCTTTCCGCGGCAATGACGACGCCTTTCCGTCCAGACGAGTCGCTTGATCTCTCCCGAATGGCAGAGCACGCGAACTGGTGCCTCTCCAATGGATGCAACAGCATCACTTTGTTTGGCACGACAGGTGAAGGTGCCTCGGTCGGCATGTCAGGACGAGAGCAGGTGTTGGGAGCACTCGCCAGTGCCGGGATCAGTGGGAATGACGTGGTTTATTGCGTGGCAGCCACGTCGGTGCACGAGGCTCTCTTACAGGGACGCATGGCGTCGGATTTCGGCTGCCGCGGTCTTCTGCTGACCCCGCCTTACTATTTCAAAGGTGTCACTGATGAGGGCCTCTTCTCTTGGTATGCTTCTGTTCTGGAGAAGCTGGGACCAGCTGCACGCGGCGTCATCCTCTATAACATACCCTCCGTTACGCAGATTTCGCTTTCGATTGAGCTGATCAACCGGCTCAAGAAGCAGTTTCCTGGCATCGTCACGGGCGTGAAGGATTCTTCAGGCGACTGGGAATACACTCAGCGCCTCCTCGAGAGTCACACGGATCTCGCAATCCTGATCGGAGATGAGCGCTACCTTGCAGAAGGCGTGCGACGAGGCGGACAAGGAGCCATCTCCGGCCTCGCCAATGTTTGCCCTGCCGTTCTCCGACCACTGGCTACGGACGGACAAGGAGATGAGCGCGTCAACAGGCTTGTCGACGAAGTGCTGAAGTATCCGGTCACACCTGCGGTGAAAGCCCTCGTCGCTCACCGGACCGGGGATGCAGCCTGGCTGAACGTCAGATCACCCTTCGTCCGGGTATCGGCTGCGGATGCCGAGCGGCTCGGCTCGTTCTACGATCATCTTTTCCCGAAAACGGCAGCTTGACGAGGCAAGGATGGAGGAGGCCGATTCAGTTGGGGCTGGGCCCAAGCTTCGGGAGAAAGCCTATGACCGATTTACGCACCATCTCCTGGCAAGAGACATCCGCCCCGGTCAATTCATCTCGCAACGCCAGCTCGTCGAGCTGACTGGCCTGTCGCTTGGAGCCATCCGGGAACTCGTACCTCGGCTCGAGTCGGAAGGTCTCATCAAGACGGTTCCGCAGCGGGGCATGCAGGTTGCTCATGTTGACTTGAGCCTGATCCGGGACGCGTTCCAGTTCCGGCTCTTTATGGAAAGCGCAGCGGTGGCGATCTTTACCGCTGAGGCGAGTGACGCGACGCTCGCTCAGCTTAGGCATGACCATGAGAGCATTCTGGCCGAGTACCGCGGAGGCGTCACGGCGGACCTCGTAGCACGAGCCCAGGCGGTCGACTGGAACCTGCACTGGACCATCATCGCATTCCTCGGCAATGCCATCATTGCCGATGCCTATCGGGTCAACTCTATCAAAGTGCGCCTCATAAGACAGGAGCAGACGCTCCTCTCCGAGGCTTTGGTCCCACCCGTGATGCAGGAGCATATGGCCATTATCGACGCGATGGATACCCGCGATTCCTCTCAAGCGGTTGCCGCGATGGAAGCCCATATCAACAGCGCGAGGAACCGAGCTCTCGGGCTCAGGTGACCGGCCTTATTTAGCTGTTCCTGACCCAGCGGCCAACAACCAGAGGTGCGCTACATGGTTTCCAGAGGGTTGGGTGCGGCGTCTGCGCCAGATGATGAGAGGAGCCATCCGATCCTGATTGTACCAAGTTGCCCTTATCGATAACCAGACGCCTACAATTCGAACGCTTCAGTGCAGCACCCGCCTGCGTCAATAAGCTCTCCGTGCGATCCTGCCCTGAAAGCCTTATTCCTCCAGCACGTCGCCGGCTGAGTCCTTCATGTGCCTTGAAACGATGGCTTCCTCGCCGAGAAGGCCACGTGGTCTCACCAAAAGAATGATCATAAGAAGCAGCCCAATGAGAACAACCTGCAGGGTCGCTGCCCTGGCCTGGTGCTCGGCCGGAACGAGTTCACGAAGCACATTTCCGGAGAGGGTCCATAAGGCCCACACTACGACGGCTCCAAGGATGGCCCCGCGATTGTTGCCCGAGCCGCCCACGATCAGCATTGTCCAAAGCTGAAAGGTGAGGATCGGCAGAAAATCCTCCGGAGCGATATAGCCAACAAAGTGCGCGTAGAGAGCACCCCCAAGCCCCATGAGCATGCAACCGATCACAAAGGCCTGGAGCCGAAACCGGAATGCCCGCTTCCCTAGGGACTCGGCCGCCGTCTCATCCTCGCGGATCGCCCGCAAAACGCGACCCCAGGGGCTACGCACCAGACGCTCCAGGGCAACATAGCTGAGACCGAGCAGCGTTGCAGTCATCGCCAGGTAAGCCAGATTCCAGGCAAGGTTATCCGCGATGACATCAGCGAATGGCTTTGGGATGAACTGCAGCCCGAACGGACCACCCGTTAAGCCCTGAGCATTCAACGCGACCAACTGCAGGGTCACGGCGATACCGAATGTGGTAATGGCCAAATAGTCGTGCCGCAGCCGCAGTGCCGCTACCCCGACGATAAAGGCTGCAAGGCCTGACGTTGCCATGGCTCCGAGCCAGCCGAGGGGGATGGGCAGACCCAAGCCGCCGATCTGATCTGGGTAGTCCGGCGCTGTGAGGAGAGCCGACGTGTAGGCCCCGATCGCAACAAATCCTGCGACGCCTACGTTGAACAGGCCTGTAAAGCCCCACTGCAGATTCAGGCCGAGCACCACCAGGCCGTAAATCGTGACAAAGACGAGAAAGAAGGTGCCGTACGAGAGCAGGCCGAGCAGATCGGGCATCACGGCCTCTCACCAAAGAGGCCAGTGGGGCGAATGAGCAGAATGGCGATGAGGACTATGAAGGCGGTCGCCGCCCGGTATTCAGCCCCTACGATGGGCACTGACAGGCTCTCCGCAAGTCCGACGATGAGACCTCCTGCGACCGCCCCGTAGACGCTGCCAATTCCACCAAGGATTGCCGCGGCGAAGAGCGGAAGCAGAAGGTCTAGGCCGAGTTGTGGCCGCAGTTGAACGGTTAGGCCTGAGAACACCCCCGCCACAGCTGCAAGAACGGCTCCGATGATCCAGGTGGCGCGGATCACTCGATCAACGTCGATGCCCGTCACCCGAGCGAGTTGCGGGTTGATGGAGGTTGCCCGCATCGCCTTGCCGAGGGTTGTGCGCGTGAGAAAGAGATGGAGCCCGACGACCGAAACGGCCGTCAGACCAAGGACAAAAAGTTGATCCGGGGTGATCCGTAACCCGCCCAGCACATCCCGTGGGACGAGCCGGATGGCAACCTGAATCTCACGGCTGTAGTACTCGGGAACTGCCCCAAAGATGAACTGAAGCAGGTTTCGCAGCACCAGGGCTGCTCCAAAGCTCGCCATGATTAGCGTGATCGCGCTCCCGTGTCGCCGCAGCTGACGAAACAGGAGAAGATCGACCAAAAGCGCCAGCGCCGCAGTGGCGATTGCTGCAACGCCAAGCGATGCAAGAAGAGTCCAGCCGAACGAGAATGGGCCGAGCGGCTCCATAGGTCCCCACACAGCAGCAAAGCCGAGGAGCGCTGTCCATGCCAGATAGGCGCCCCAGGTCAGGAGCTCGCCATGCGCGAAGTTCGCAAAGCGCAGGATCGAATAGACCAGCGTCACACCGATTGCTCCAAGCGCAATGACCGAGCCGATGATGAAGCCGTCGGCGATGAGCTGCAACACTAGGTGTCTCCTCGATGGTGTCCGAGATAAAGGGCAGCGACCTGCGGATCGTTCGCGAGTTCGCGCGCGGCGCCAACAACCCGGGTGCTTCCTTCGACCAAGACTGCGGCACGATCGGCTATGGCGAGAGCTGCCTTTACGTTCTGCTCAACCAGCACGATTGTGACACCGGTAGCGCGAACCTCGACGAGCTTCTCGAAGACGATGCCGACGAGCTTGGGTGAAAGACCTGCCGAGGGCTCATCCAGCATCAAGACCTTCGGCTCGCCGACCAGGGCCCGAGCAACAGCGAGCATCTGGCGCTGGCCGCCTGAGAGACGACCTGCCAGGAGACGTCGCTGACGCGCCAGATCGGGAAACAGGCCATAGAGTTCGCCGAGCCGCCGCTTCTTCGGCACCTTCAGGATTGAGGCAGCGAGATCGAGATTGTCGTCGATTGAGAGGTTCACGAACACATTCTCGGTCTGCGGCACGAATCCAAGGCCCTCGTGCGGCAGTCGATGAGCGGCGCGTCCGGTGATCTCGCGATCGTGCAGGAGAACCCTTCCTGCAGAGATCGGTACGAGCCCGGCGATCGCCTTGATCAGGGTCGACTTTCCGGCTCCATTTGGTCCGAGGACAGCAACAATCTCGTTGGATTCGACCGACAGTGACGCGCCCCGCACGATCGGGAGCCCCGGCTCGTAGCCGGCCTCCAGCGCCTCGACTCTAAGAGCCGTCACGCCGGGGCTCCGCCGAGATAGGCCTCGACCACCCTCGGATCGTCACGGACCTCTTGGGCTGTTCCGGCCATCAAGAGGCGCCCCTGCGCCATCACCATGATGGGACTGCACAGGTTCATCACCAGATCCATGTTGTGCTCGATGATCAGGAACGTGACGCCCTGTCGGTTGAGCTTCACGATCCGGTCGACGATCGCGTCCAACAGCACAGGGTTGACCCCAGCTCCCGGTTCGTCGAGCAGGATCAAGCGCGGCTTGGCCACGAGAACCCGGGCGAGCTCCAAGAGTTTGCGCTGCCCACCGGACAGGACGCAGGCCGGTTGATCGGCGAGATGGGACAGGCCCACAAAGTCGATCCAATGCCGGGCTTCGGCCGACAGCGCCCGTTCCTCAGCGGCCACACGGTTCGGCATGAGCCAATTGGCCCAGAAACGCTCGCCCCGTTGGTGCAATGGCGCCACCATAACGTTCTCTAGGACCGTCATCTCTGGAAATGGCCTGGGGATCTGAAAAGTTCGGGCGAGTCCTTTAGCGAAGATCCGGTCCGGTGAGAGCCCGTCGATCCGCTCCCCCTCGAGACTGAGAGATCCGGAAGTCGGCGGGAACAGGCCCGCCAAACAGTTGAAGAGGGTTGTCTTGCCCGCCCCATTCGGCCCAATGAGACCTGTGATCGTACTCTTCTTGATTGTGAAGGACACCTCATCGACGGCACGATTGCCGCCGAAGGTCTTGGTGATCGACTGGGCTGTCAGCATGAGTGGAACGGAGTCCCGATTGGGCCATGTTGCGAGGGCGGCGATTTTGCGTCATGAGAATGGGTACGTGCAACAGGCAATGGACGTTGTCCCGTGGCAGATGATTCCTTCGAGCTCTACGACCTGAGGGTAGAAGTCGTCGCCCCAGAAGGCGCCACGCTATATTGTGGGGCCAAGCCCGGCGACCACTTTGAGCTCAAGGGGGAGATGCTTCACCTCCCTCCGGGCCAAGGCTTCTCGATCTATTCGCTTGCTGCGCTCTTGCCGCTCCTCCCCGCGAAGCAGCGCGCCACTCACCCGAACGACTGGATGTCCACGGATGCCGAGGTCGCCTGCCCGGACCCCAATTGTCCGAGCCGGTTCCGGATCAGCCGGATGGCGAAGCGCGTGTTCCGCCACTCGGAGGTCACAGCCCTACCCTTGCCCAACGAAGGCCAGACATGACCGTCGAAATCATTGAGCTCGCCCCCGGCTACCGGATCTCTCGCATGCTGCGCGGGGGCTGGCAGCTCGCCGGCGGGCATGGTGCCATTGAGGCAGAGCGGGCGATCGCCGACATGGCTGCCTTCGTGGATGCCGGGGTCACGACCTTCGACTGCGCCGACATCTACACCGGCGTGGAAGAGATGATTGGGCATTTCCGCGAGCGCACGTTCGCTGAGCGTGGCTCCGAAGCGCTAAAAAACTTCAAAGTACACACAAAGTTCGTGCCGGACTGGGATGCTCTCTCCCGTGTCGACCGTGCGTATGTGCGCGAGATCATCGACCGCTCGCTCCAGCGGCTCAGAGTGGAGCGTCTGGATCTGGTGCAGTTCCACTGGTGGAACTATGCCGTACTAGGCGCGGTCGAGACCGCGCTCATCCTCAAGGAACTCCAAGATGAGGGGAAGATCCACCAGATCGGCGGCACGAACTTTGATACACCCCATACGCGCGCCTTGCTCGACTCAGGGGTGCCGCTCGTGTCGATGCAGGTCCAGTACTCGCTTCTCGATCAGAGGCCCGAGAACGGCCTCGTTACGCTGTGCCAGGAGCACGACATGAAGCTTCTATGCTATGGAACGGTGGCAGGCGGCTTTCTTTCGGAGCGGTGGCTCGGCGCCTCGGAGCCGCAGGAACCCTTCGCCAATCGTTCGCTGGTCAAGTACAAGCTCATCATCGACGATTTCGGCGGCTGGTCCTTATTCCAGAACCTGCTAGGCACCTTGCGGGAGATCGGGCGCAAGCACGGGGTCAGCCTAACGGCGGTGGCCACCCGGTGGGTCTTGGACCAGCCCGCAGTTGCAGGCGCCATCATCGGCGCCCGCTATGCCGAGCACCTGCCCGACAATCTCGATGTGTTTCGGCTTGCCCTCGATGAGGAGGACCGGGCCGCCATCGACAGCGTTCTGGCACGCAGGACCGGCCCTGAAGGAGATACCTACACTCTGGAGCGTGATCGGGAGGGTCGGCACGGTCGCATCATGCATTACAACCTCAACGACGCGTGACCTTCATGGGCCTCGACCACCCCCTCGCCCAGGCCGTACTGCAAGAGGTGGCCGACCTGCATGCCTTCTTCGAAGCATGGCTCAGCGGAGAGGCCGAGAACACAAACGCCGTATTTTCCCGCGTGGAGAGAGCTCTCGGCGAGGAGTTCACCATGGTGTCTCCGAGCGGACAAAGGCTTCAGCGACAGGATGTGATCGGGTGGCTGCGGGGAACCCACGGGGCCAGGGCAAGCCAGGGCTCGTTCCACATTTCCGTTGCCGAGCCTGAGATTCTGCTCTTGCGGCCGCCGCTCGTCCTTCTCGGCTATGTGGAGGAGCAAACGTTGGGCGACGTCGTCACCCGACGCCACTCGACAGCCCTGTTTGAAGTCTCAATTGAGGGCGGGCAGCGTGTGCGTTGGCTTGCCCTGCACGAGACTTGGATTGGTCCGGGCTCTTGAGGACCATTCCAGCTTGCCACACTTGCCAAAAGGCCGCCGAGACGAAACACTGCCTTGTGGCCAGGAGGGGCAGATGACATCAGAGCTCACTCCAGCGGGCTAGACCAAGGGAGAGTGTTCACCGTGCGCTTTACATCCATTGTTTCAGCCGCCACCCTAGCGATTGCTCTCGCGCCACTGCCAGCATCCGCACAGCAGCCCTGCACGCACACGGTCGGCGTTGTGGTGGAGCTGACCGGTCCGGCCGGGCGTTTTGGCCAAGCTGCGGCCAAATCCATCGAGCTTGCCTTCAAGGAGATCAACGAGGCAGGCGGCGCTGCCGGCTGCCAGCTCGCGGCGGACCTTAGGGACTCGCAGAGTCAAGGCTCCGTCGCAGTCGATCAGGCCCGGCAGCTCGTTGACCTCAAGCGCGTCCCGGCGATCATCGGCGGCATCATCTCCTCCGTATCGCTTCCGATCCTGACCTCGGTGACGGCGCCGGCGAACGTCGTTCAGATCTCGCCTGCCTCCTCGTCGCCGACGCTCACCCGAACTGCACAAGAGGGGAAGGCGAACGGTATTTTCTTCCGCACCATCACCTCGGACGCGCTCCAAGGCACAGCGGCCGCGAAATACGCGATGGATCAAGGCCTGAAGAAAATTGCGGTCATTCACGTCAATAACGACTTCGGCGTGAACATGGTGGCGGAGTTCAAGCGTGCCTATGAGGCGCTCGGGGGTCAAATTACCTCCGTAACGCCGTATAACCAGGGTCAGGCCTCCTATGCACCGGAGGTCACTCGCGGTCTTGATGGAGATCCGCCTGCCCTATACCTCGTCTCCTATCCAGGCGACGGCACAGCGATCGCACGTACCTGGATCTCGCAGGGCGGCGCCGCAAAGTTTCTCCTGAACGACGGCATGAACAGCGCTGACTTCATCCGCGACGTCGGGCCGCGTTACCTGAACGATGCGTTTGGAACCTCGTCCGGCACGACCAAGACGCCCTCGACCGAGCATTTCGTGAAGGCTTATCCGGCAATGTCCGGCGGCTTTGATGCCAATGCCCCAGCCGCCGACAGGGCTTATGACGCGGCAGCAATCCTTGGCCTTGCAGTGGCTCAGGCCGGCAAGTTTGAGGCGGCAGCGATTCGGGACGCCATTCGTAAAGTCACCGGGAGTGACGGCGAAGTGATCTATGCCGGTCCGGAGGGCTTCAAGAAGGCGCTCCAACTCATCAAGGACGGCAAACCGGTGCGCTACGAAGGCGTCATTGGGCCTGTGACCTTCGACCAATATGGCGATATCACCGGCCCCTTCCGACTGTGGCGAATTCAGAACGGTGAGATCACCACGGTCGGCCAGATGGGCGTCGATGAGGTCAATGCCATCAAGGCTAAGATCCCGTCGCGCTAGAGCCTGCTCTGTCGGTGACACAGGCTCCGCGCCCGGCGCGGAGCCTTCGCCTTATGCCGGAGATTACCATGTCCATTCCCCCCGATCGGATACTGCTCGCACCCGGTCTTGAGATCAGCCGTGTGGTCACCGGCCTTTGGCAAGTGGCCGATATGGAGCGGGATGGCCGCCTCTTGGATCGTGACGTGGCAGCCGCCGCCATGGCCGACTATGCCCGGGACGGCTATGACAGCTTCGATATGGCCGACCACTACGGCAGTGCGGAGCTGATCACCGGTCGATTTCTGAGCATGCAGAGCGGGGCCGAGAAGCAGCGTCCGGCGGCTTTCACCAAGTGGTGTCCCACGCCTGGGCCGATGACCGCGGACGTTGTGCGGGCTGGTGTCGCCCAGCGCCTCAAGCGCCTTGGTGTCCAATCCATTGACCTCTTGCAATTGCATTGGTGGATGTTCGAACATCCCGGCTACATTGATGCCATGAAGGAGCTTGTTGCGCTGCAGCAGGACGGGCGCATCCTCCATCTCGGCGTGACGAATTTCAATACCGACCACCTGCGCCTCCTGGTAAAGCACGGCTTCCCGATCGTATCGAACCAGGTCTCCTTCTCCCTTCTCGACCGCCGCGCTGCGGAGGACATGAGCACTTTCTGTCTCGCCGCCGGCGTGCGCCTGCTGGCCTATGGCACACTCGGGGGAGGCTTCCTGACGGACCGATGGGTGGGTGCTCCCGAGCCGACATCTATCGAGGATTGGAGCAAGTCAAAGTATAAGCGCTTCATCGACACTATCGGAGGGTGGTCGGCTCTCCAGAAGATCCTGACGGCCGTGCACGAGATTGCTCGCAAGCACGCTGTGTCCGTTGCCAATGTAGCCACGCGCTGGGTGCTCGAGCAGCCGGCCGTCGCCGCTGTCATCGTTGGGGCTCGGCTGGGAGAGCGCGAGCATCGGGCAGACAATACAGCCCTGTTTTCGTTCTCGTTGGACGAAGATGACAAACAGCGGATCGACGAAGCTTTAGTTTCTACTCGGCGCATCCCAGGTGATTGCGGTGACGAGTACCGGCATCCGCCTTTTCTTACGGCATCCGGGGATCTCAGCGATCACCTCGAGAGCTTCCCGCCCGTGTTCGAGGCAGTCCCGATCGATGGGCGATCTGACCGCCTACGCATTGACTCCGGCAGCGTCTGGGAGCCCATCTGTGGGTACAGCCGTGCAGTGCGGATTGGCAATCGTATCCTGGTTAGCGGAACCACGGCCACCCACGGCACAGGTGAAATCATCTGTCCAGGCGATGCCGAAGGGCAGGCGGTCTACATTCTCGATAAGATCGCAGCGAGCATCGCCTCTCTGGGCGGAACGCTCGCGGACACGGTCCGAACGCGTGTCTATCTCCGCAATGCAGACGACTGGGAGCCTGTTTCCCGGGTGCATGGTCGATACTTCGGAGCCGTGAGACCTGCGAATACTTTGCTCGAGATCTCGCGCTTGGTCGGGGAGTACGCGGTTGAAATAGAGGCTGAAGCCATCGTTGGTTAGACACCTTCGCCTGAAGCGGGTTCCACTCGCAGATTTGTGCGTGCCTATGTGCATGCAGCAATAGCCAGTCGCATGCACCAAAATGCTTGCTGACGAGGCGATGCCATTCAATTCAGAGGTTCATTATGCTACATGTCCTCGCCTTTATCACCACCAAACCTGGCATGCGCGATGCCGTGCTCCAAGAGTTCAGAGCCAACATGCCGGCTGTGCACACGGAGGAGGGCTGCATTGAGTACGTTCCCGTGATCGATGTTCCAACCTTCGGCCCCTTTCAGGCCGAGCTCGGGCCAGACACTTTCGTCGTTGTCGAGAAATGGGCAAGCACGGAAGCACTCAACGCCCATGCCGCGTCTCCGCATATGAAAGCCTATGCCGCCAGAACAGCCGATATGATCGAGAGGCGTGTCATACACGTCCTTTCAGCTGTCTAGATCCTAATCTAGCGTGGATGGTTGGCCCCTCGGGCAGCCGAGCGACAAAAGCTACGGAGCTATCTCTGCCTCGGGGTCTTGCCAGCGAGGATAGCCGCGGCCCAGCTCCTGTCGATGTTGCCACCGCTGAGGATAACACCAGCTTTGCGTTCCTTAATCTGGGCCTGCTCCTTGGCAAGAGCAGCAAGCGCTAGAGCACCGGCTCCTTCTGCAAGGTTGTGGGTGTCCTCGTGATAGATCCGGACTGCCTGAGCGATATCATCTTCAGCGACTTCAACGATGCGGGCAGCGCCGCCTTTGATCAGGTCAAAGGCCGTTTCATCAGGAACTCTCACTGCCGCGCCGTCCGCGAAGGTGGCGACCTGGTTCACTGACACGACCTGGCCAGCATCGAACGACAACCGATAAGCATTTGCCTCCTGCGGAACGACGCCTACGATTTCCGTCTTGAGGCCCAGGAGGTCACGGGTGCGGATAAGCCCGCAGATGCCGGATCCTAGGCCTATGGGGGCATACACCACGTCAAGATCGGAAAAGGCATCAAATAGTTCGTGGGCATAGGTTGCCACACCTGTTACGAGATCGGCGTGGAACGATGGGATGAACTCATACCCTCGCTCTTTGGCGAGTTCCAATGCGTGCTGCTTGGCATCATCGAAGTCTCGCCCATGCTCGATGAGCTCAGCCCCGAAGGCGCGCATCGCGGCATTCTTCTCAACCGAGTTTCCTTGCGGAACGACAATGGCGACAGGCAAGTCGAGATAGCCTGCTGCGAGGGCTAGGCTCTGACCGTGATTGCCTCGTGTAGCGCTGATGATGCCGCGGACGTGCTGGCGCTCTCGTCTGAGGCGATCGAGATAGACAAGACCGCCTCGCACCTTGAAAGCGCCAATGGGTGTGTGGTTCTCGTGCTTTACAACGACCGTGCATCCGAAGCGCTTGGCGAGAAGAGGCCAAGCATATTGTGGAGTCGGCGGCATGGCCGAGCGCACGATGGCGATCGCGCTGTTGAGCTCATCGAGTGTGAACATCTAACCCCCTTGAAGCAGCCCAGTCCCAATGGACACTTCCGGAAATTTCAAGGCAATCGTCCCAGGGTTGCGGCGTTCAGCAGTAGCAGAGGCGTGTTTCAAACCATAGCCTCGAAATCTACTGATCCCTCATTGCCCTGTGTCAGTTTCGACCGAACTCTGCGGTATTATAGAGCAACAGGCGAGGCAGAACGACCTAGAGATGGCCCAATATGCTAACACACCCACAATGGTGGCTGTGGCCGTGCCTCTCGGAGGAGGTTTGCCGATACTTCGCCACGCGTTTCTTGGCGAGGGCTACGGCAAGCTCGCCCTCCCTGGTAGCTACCAGATGCTCGGCCCGGCTTGGCAGGAATCCGGGCGCAGGAGATGCTGGAAGACACAGGCATTGTGGCCGGCCCAGCCACACGTTGGATCGTGGCGGTGGAAACTATCCGGGGTCGAAAGCAGAATCTGCTCTGTTGCCAAAGCCTGCTAGCGAGCACGAGAGTGCATTCGTCCGTGACGTAGAGGTCTCGGAGGTTCTCATCCTCCTCGTACAGGTTGAAATAGCGTTGCTCTGCACATCCAGATCGTCAGTTAGATATTCGCGCCCTTCAATCCGATCTAACGATTGGCTGTTACGCTTGGGGCGGCTTGATCTCCGAGAGCGACCCAGGTTTTGCCGCTGGTGCCCTCCCGCTTGATGAAGGTATAGCCGGTCCGACGCCAAGGCAGGATAGCATTGCGCTTGTTGTCGAGAATGAAATCGCCTTGGTCGGTGAGGACCATGAGTACCGCATGCCCCTGCCCCTGGTCGTCGATGACGGCTGTCATCCGTAGGGCGCGGTGCGGCAGCCCGGCCTGGACCAGCAGCTTGCGCTTCAGAAGCTGAATGTCCTCGCAATCACCGAGCCCATCATCTGGATAGTCCCACCGGTCGAGAACACCCCAATGATCCTGGTCTGTAACGGCAAGGATCGATGAGTTGACGCGCTTGTTCACCTGCGTGAGAGCCTCCCAGATGGCGGGGGTTAGGGTGATGCGTGCGGGCTGCGAGAGATCGATATGGCATTCACGAGGTCGGTGTTGGCAGAAGCTCACCCATGCCTGGGTCGGGCCTGCACGACCTACTACTTGGATACGGTCGGTTCCTCGTATTGAGATCAAGCTCTGGGCAGACGCAGCCTCCGAGAACCCCGAGAGGCTCACGGGGGTAAGACCCATCAGGGCCAGCCCCAGAAGCATACGCTTGGTTTTACCACCGCGACCGAGGCGGCTGCGGAGAATCTGCTCAACATTGACCATGATAGGCTCCGATGGCGGAGCCAACACGATGTGCTCTCACGGTAAATGAGGTCTTAACCCGCTTCAGCCTGAAGTGCGGCATAGGCGACGCACTTCAGGCTGAAGCGGGACAGAAGTTGGCAGAGCGGCATAGGAAAACCGGTACTGGAAGCACCGGGTTTGCGTGAGAGAGCATCTACACGGCTATGGCTGCTCTAAATGCTACGAGATGAACTAGGCAGCCTTTTTCGTGCGTCTGCCCTTGGCAGGCCCGGTCACTTCGTCCGATGTCGCAGCCGCCTTCGCGGCAGCCCTCTTGGGTTTGGCGGGAGCACCATCGTTTGCAACCGCCTCGACCGGTGCCTTGACTTTCCTGCGCTGCTGACCGAGCCCCATGGTCCTGGCAAGTTCGGAGCGTGCCTTGGCATAGTTCGGCGCGACCATCGGGTAATCGGCGGGCAGACCCCACTTGGCCCGGTACTGCTCGGGCGTCATGTCGAAAGTGGTCCGCAGATGGCGCTTGAGCGACTTGAACTTCTTCCCATCCTCCAGGCAGATGATCGCATCGGCAGTCACGGATTTCTTGACCGGAACAGCGGGCGTCAACTCAGCTTGCGGCTCCTCGCTCTGGGCCTGAACTGTCTTCATCAGGGCCGCAAAAATAGAACTGAGCAGCGTCGGGAGCTCGGAGGCCGGAACGGAGTTGTTGCTGACATAAGCCGAAACAATGTCAGCAGAGAGTTCGATGAAGTTCGGAGAGGTTGTGCTCTCGCTCATAGTGCTCATGTCCTCGGCTGCACAGGAACAGGTTTCAGAAGGTGAATAGAACTAGATGAAATCCTAGCAGGATCAGCAGGAACGGCCTGTGCAGCACAGTAAATCCCCGTAACCTTGGCTCCACCTATGCTCCTTGCTCTCTTTTGGCAAGGCACCCTTACCGATTTCCAGTAAGAGACCCTACCACCTCATTCGGCAAAAGCTGAGGATCAGGCTGACATTTCAAAACCAATGGGTCTGTAAACCGCCAAGCTGAAACACCTTTGTGAGGACGCCGTTAACGTGGCAGCAGATCGCAGTTCGCGATTGGTTCGTTGGAGAAACGTTCATGCGCGCACATATCAAATACGCTGCTCTTGCAGCAGCCCTCCTGATCCCGACCCTGGCCTCAGCCGATCCAGGAGGAGCCGCAGCCGGTGCTGCCGCAGGCGGTGCAGTTGGTGCCGTTGTTGGTGGTCCCGTTGGCGCAGCAGTCGGGGCCGGTGTAGGCGGCGCAACTGGTGATGCCGCTTCAGGACCGGACCAGAAGAACGTCGTGATCGAGAACCGGGATGTCGGCACAACCGGCAGCACCGGCTGCTCGACAACGACGAAGCAGACGACTGACGCGACCGGCACCACCACAAAGCAGAAAACCGAGTGCTAGGCCACTCTCCCGTCAGGCGGTGCGGGTTGCTGCACCGCCTGGCCGCTGCGCCACGTCCGTAACATCCTTGGGTCTTGACGGGAGCTGAAAGCAACCCGGCAATTGCACTCTGTCAGTGATGCTCCTCATCAGAGGATTGGTCAGCCAACCTTTTGATCTCGAACACCGCAGCCGTGACAAAGGCGGAGACGACGAGGAAGGTCGCAACGGTCGTGAAGGTCCCTTCCTGAACTCCCGGGTTCATCCCCACCAGCGGGATCAGCAGCAAAGCTGGAATGCCTAGGGTGATCGCGCCAAGAATGTAGACCGGGTTTGCTGATCTTTTAGCTTTGTCGCTCCCATGCCCCCTGCGCTCCGACCTCTCCTGTGCCCAGACCTTCACACGTCCCGAGGCACCTCTCACCTGTGCTGATGCAGCGTGGATGCGTGGGCTCCACACTCCGATCGCCTGTTGAACCGTACCTTCGAGGCCAATGCGGAAAGATCTTTTCATATCTTGTCGACTTTCCGACTTGAGGTCGCGAGCCATTAGATGACGCTGAGTTGGTTCCTGCTTTAGGGCGGCTTGCATCTCAAGCCCTTCGCTGGGCCGGGGCTGACCACTTGCAGTGCCGTGATTAGGCTCTGTTGGACCGAGACCAACCGTCTGCACCGGCTGTTCAATCTCGTCTCCGATCCTGCTGTATGGCCCTTGCTGATCTTGCGTGTTCTGATTTTCTTCCATTGCCAAGCTGCCACTTGGGGCGAGGGTGTCGCTCTGCGCGGGCGGGAGGCTGGAGCCAGTGTTCCCTTCTGGTCCCTCTGGTCTCCCATTGAGCATCTCAACGCTCAGGGAATCCAGAGCCGTGTTCGCCTTCTTCGGCGCAGCGCGCCCCTTACGGGTAGTGGATTTCTGGCGTTGCACACCATCCTCGACATCCTGGCGTCTGGGATCATCACGTTGGCTCGGGCGTTTGGGGGCTTTGCTCATGGGAGGATCAAGAGCAGATACCTTGGCTTTTTGATGACACTGATGCTGAGGCTTTAGGCCAGAAGAGCATCTGGCGTGATCCTTGCTGTAGGGCTTGGGTCGCGACACGCGGGAACCCCGATCCAGCATCTTTGTTGGCCTGACATCCCCCTCAGCTAGGAGGTCGAACCAATGATCTGCCCGTTCTGCAAGCAAGAGGTCGACGAGCCCTGCCGCAACACCGTGGAGATGCAGCGCCGGGCCAGCGATCACATCGAACGATGCGATACAGCTCTGAAGAACCTAAAGGGGATTGTGTTCGGCTAACCGTGGCGGTTGGCGTAACGGCGCTTTTTGGTGAGTTTCCTCTGCCCTTCGAGCGTCTTGGCTGGGGCAACCACCTCCCTGTAGCGGCGGGTGTTCTTTTTGAACGAGGGTCGCATGCGCGATTTACCGGCCATGGGCTTGTCCTTCTCATCTCGTGAAGCATCGAACCACATCAGGCTGGGCTGATCATCTCATCCTGAGTGGGTATCAAGGGCTGGCCGAGGCCAATAATCATGAGGTGATAAACTCTTGCGGCTCATCCGAACTCAGTGAGCAGGGAGGGATAGATGCCAACCATCACTGGTCATGGACGATCCACCCGAGAGGCTATGCGCGGCATGTTGCAGATGTCTGAAGATTGGACAGAGTCTTTCTCCAAGCTGTTCGAGCCACTGGGGACGGCCGATCTCCTGGCCCATGACCCCGGGCTGTGAGTTCGACTAGATACTTCTGGCGGAGGCTCCCGACGAGGAGGTCGTGGTCACAGCCGGTCTTGCTGGGTCGGATCAACAACTGCGACATTGGCTTGGATGACCCCTGCCTCCTCCATCCGGCGGATACGGCGCTGCACGGCCGGTGCAGACAGATTGACGGCTTCGCTGATCACCCGTTGAGGGACTGTGTTGTCTCGTTGGAGAATGTTCAGGATCGCAAGATCAAAGCTGTCTAGGGTGATTGAAGACGAGGACTTAGACACCAATGTCCCTCTTGAGTGAAAGATTCTTGCATTCTGCGGGCCGAAATAGAGCGCATTTCTCGTGCCAAGTGCAATATCTTCTCGCCGTCTCAGCGATGAAGGACGGTGATGTTCCTGCCCAACCAGCACCCCGACCACTGCAAGGCTCTTGATCCGGCTGATGCCGAGACCCTAGGCATGAAGGCTGCCGAGCAAGTCGAACGATACCTCACCTATCGCGACAATCATGCGCCGACACCCCTGCACACCCTGCCAGCCCTGGCTGCCGAACTCGGTGTGGGTGCCATCCATATCAAGGATGAGGGCTTCCGGCTGGGTCTCGGCAGCTTCAAGGCCCTGGGTGGCTCCTACGCGGTCATCCAGCTCGTGCTGGAGGAAGCCAGCCGCCAACTCGGATACCCGCTCGACGTCGCCGAGCTGCACACACCTGAGGTTCGCGCCGTTGCATCCAGGATGACCGTCGCCTGTGCCACGGACGGCAACCATGGCCGCTCCGTCGCTCAAGGCGCACAACTGGTTGGCGCCAGAGCTGCCATCTTCGTGCATTCCGGCGTCAGCGATGAGCGTGTGGCGGCCATCGCCCGCTTCGGCGCCCTGATGATCCGGGTCGAGGGCACCTATGACGACTCGGTCGCCGAGGCGGCACGTGTTGCGGCCGAGAAAGGCTGGACCGTGGTGTCGGATACCTCCTGGCCGGGTTACGAGCGCATTCCCGGGCTGGTTATGCAGGGCTACACCGCCATGGTGCGCGAAGCCCTGCGCCAGCTTCCCGCACCCCCGACACATGTGTTCGTGCAGGCCGGTGTCGGCGGTGTTGCGGCTGCCGTGGCGGGGCATCTCGCTCTCGCACTTGGAAGCAAGCGGCCGACCTTCGTCGTGGTCGATCCGGCACGCGCCGCCTGCCTCTTCGAGACAGCGCGGGCGGGCCATCCGGTTAAGATCGAGCACGGCGAGCCGACGGTCATGGCGATGCTGGAATGCTACGAGCCGTCGCTGGTCGCCTGGCGGGTGCTGTCCCGAGTCGCAGATGCCTTCATGACGGTGGACGAGGAGGATGCTGTCGCGGTGATGAACCGCCTGGCCCGGCCACGCGGAAACGATCCCGCCATCGTCGCTGGCGAGAGCGGCAGTGCAGGTCTTGCCGGCCTCATTCGCGCCGTGTCCGACCCTGAGATCCGGGCAGCGCTCCACCTCGATGAGACGTCCCGCGTCTTCGTCATTAATACGGAAGGCGCGACCGATCCTGAACTCTACACCGAACTGGTCGGAATACGGCCTAACGCCGTCGCAACCACCACCGGAGGGGCGGACGCATGACGACACTCTCAATCGACGCGGAGCGACTGCTCGGCCGGCTCCGGGAACTCGGGCAGATCGGACGAGATGCTGATGGCCGACTCACCCGGCTTGCTGGTTCCGATGCCGACAAGGCCGGACGCGACGCCCTCGTTGCCTGGATCCGAGCCGCAGGTCTTAATGTCGCGGTCGATCGCATCGGGAACATCTTCGGGATCTGGAAGTATAACGCGAATTCGGACGAGGCCCCCGTCCTGCTCGGCTCGCACATCGATACTGTCATTAACGCCGGCGTCTATGACGGCTGCTACGGCGTGCTCTCCGGGCTGGAGGTGATCGAGACCCTGAAGGCTGCCGGATACTCCCCTGCTCGGCCCATCGCAGTTGCTGCCTTTACCAATGAGGAAGGCGTGCGCTACGCCCCCGACATGATGGGCTCGCTCGTCTATGCCGGCGGGCTACCGGTTGAGGAAGCGCTGGCGACGGTCGGCACCGATGGCACGGTGCTTGGAGCCGAGTTGGAGCGCATCGGCTACGCCGGCGCCGAGGAGCCGGGCTTCCTCAAGCCACACGCTTATGTCGAGCTGCACATTGAGCAGGGTCCCGTGCTGGAGCGCGAAGGTGTGCCTATTGGCGCGGTCGAGAACATTCAAGGCATCTCCTGGCAGCGGGTCACCATCGCGGGCGAGGCCAACCATGCCGGTACGACGCCGATGTCCAGGCGCCGGGATGCAGGCCATGCAGCGGCGCGCGTCGTCACCTTCCTGCGCGACAGGGCGCGGAACGCGAATACGCCCACCGTTGCGACGGTCGGAACCATGAGCTTCGAGCCGAACGCGATCAACGTCATACCCTCCCGCGCCACCTTCACGGTGGACCTGCGCGATCCGGACGAGCAGCGTCTCCGGGCGGAGGAAGCAGCCCTTGCCGCCTACTTGAAGGAGCTCGCAGTTGCCGATGAGGTAACGATCTCAATTGAGCGGCTGGCGCGATTCGAGCCGGTGACCTTCGACAGTAAGATCGTGGAACTGGTGGAGAATGCCACCCGCAGGCGCGGGCTAGCCTCGAAACGCATGACCTCGGGCGCGGGCCACGATGCCCAGATGATTGCCCGCATCGCTCCCTCAGCCATGATCTTCGTACCGAGCATCGGCGGCATCAGCCACAATCCACGCGAAGACACGCCGGACGCCGACCTCATTGCGGGAGCCAACATCCTACTCGACGTCGTCACCCAGCTGGCAGTCCGATAAGGAGAACCCCATGGCTATGGATCTGGACGCCCTCACACGGGCGATGATCGCCTGGCGGCGTGACCTGCACGCCCATCCCGAGTTCGGCTTCGAGGAGAAGCGCACCGGCGCTTTCGTGGCCGCCAAACTGCGGGAGTTCGGCCTCGACGAGGTGGCCGAAGGCGTGGGTGGCACCGGAGTCGTCGGCACACTCAAACGCGGCAGCGGCAATCGGGCCATCGCGCTCCGGGCCGATATGGACGCCCTGCGCATCTTCGAACAGGGCACGTTGGACTATTGCTCACAGAACCCCGGCACAATGCACGCCTGCGGCCATGACGGGCACACCGCCATGTTGCTCGGGGCAGCCAAACTCCTCGCCGAGGAAGGTGGCTTCGACGGTACAGTGCGCTTCGTCTTCCAGCCTGCCGAGGAATGGGGCAAGGGCGCGCTCGCCATGCTGGCCGACGGATTGATGGAGCGCTTCCCGTTCGAGGAGATCTACGGCCTGCACAACATGCCAGGGCTGCCGACCGGACACTTCCAGACCCGGGTGGGGCCGATCATGTCGGCGGAGGACAACTTCGAGATCGTCCTGAAAGGCGTCGGCGGACATGCCGCTCGCCCTCATTGGGGAAACGAGGTGCTGGTCGCGGCCTGCGCGACCGTCATGAACCTCCAGACCATTGTGTCTCGTCGCCTGAGCCCAACCGACATCGGTGTTGTCTCAGTGACCGAACTGATCACCGACGGTACCCGCAACGCGTTGCCCGGGCTTGCCCGCATTCTCGGTGATGCGCGCAGTTTCCAGCCGGAGGTCAGCGCCGAAATCGAGAAACAGATGCGCATCATCGCTGCGGGAACGGCCATGACCTACAACGTCGCCGCCGAGGTGACCTACACGCGCGAGTTCGTGCCGCTACTGAACGATTCCGCCCTGGTGGACGAAGTCTTCACAGCGGCCCGGACCGTGTTCGAGCCCGAGCACGTCTCGACTGCCCGCGAGCCGATGACCGGCTCGGAGGACTTCGCCCGCTTCCTGGAGCACGTGCCCGGCTGCTTCGTGTTCGTCGGCAACGGCAAGGGCTCCGCGCCTCTGCACAACCCGGCCTATGACTTCAACGATGACGGGCTGCTCTATGGGGCCCGCCTCCATGCTGCCATCGTCCGACAGCGGTTACCATCCATCTGACAGTCACGGATCTGGCACATCGAACCTCACGAGACATCACTCAGAAGGCAGCTTCGGGTCACAGGCAGGATATCGGTGCACAGAACGGCCCGTCCGAAGTGCCATGGTAAGCTGACGAAGGGTTTGGAAGGAATGCTCAATCTGAGTGTCCTGCCGGTAGAGGCGACCAAGGTTCGGAGCAAGTTTCAGACCTCGGGCTTAAGCAGCTCAAGGCGAACGACCAGCGCGTACCAGCAGCAGACCTTGCGACCCAGTGGTTGACCATTGAGTCAGGGGTTCTAACGTAATTTGAACAGATCGGTACGAGTGGATATGAATTATCCGCGGCCCTGATCGCCAACATCAACTCAGCGATAGAACAACCCCTGCAATGCCGATGCTCACACCTGCCAAGCGGTGGATCATCTGGCGGTGACCGAGGACGATGCCTATTGCGAGGCCCGCCCCGTGCAGAAGAACAGTCGCCGAGACAAAGCCCAGACAATAACGGGCTGCTGCTGCTTCCATCGGCATCTCGGCTGCATGGGCGTAGCCGTGGAAGATGGCAAACATTCCGGTCAGCATCATGGCTACGGAGACGCGGCAGCGAATCCTTGCTGCTAGAGCTGCGCCGAAGACAACCACCGAAAGGGCAATACCCAGCTCGACGGCAGGGATTTCAATGCCCATGAAGCCCGTGACGCCGCCGACGAGCATCATGGAGGCGAAGGTCGCCGGAACGGCCCAGAGAGCCCGCCCACCGAGCACGGCGGCGAAGAGGCCGACGGCTACCATGGCCAGCGTGTGGTCAAGACCACCAAATGGATGTGCAAAACCGCCAACTAAACCTGAAGCGGCATGGCTACCTGTATGGGCAGCGGCCGGGATGGCCGTCCCGATCATGGAAACGACAAGAAGGGAATGCTTCAATCTCATGAGATGCTCCTCTCAAGCGTCTGCGGCAAGGCCGCCGGCTCGTTCGATGAATTGCGCGATGGCGTCGACGCCGACGCCGCCGCGGATGTTGCTGAAGACATAGGGGCGCTGACCGCGCATGCGCTTCGTGTCCTCCTCCATGATAGCGAGATCCGCGCCAACGTAGGGCGCAAGATCGATTTTGTTCACCACCAGAAGGTCCGACCGGGTGATGCCAGGTCCACCCTTACGAGGGATCTTCTCGCCGCCTGCCACATCGATAACGTAGATGGTCAAATCCGCAAGTTCGGGCGAGAAGGTTGCAGCCAGATTGTCGCCGCCGGACTCCACCAGCACAATGTCGAGCACTGGAAAGCGTTTGCGCATGGTTGCGATGGCCGCGAGATTGATCGAAGCATCCTCCCGAATCGCTGTGTGTGGGCAACCGCCTGTCTCCACGCCCATGATACGCTCCACCGGAAGGGCATCTGCAACCGTCAGCAGACGGGCATCCTCCTTGGTGTAGATGTCGTTGGTGATGGCACAGATGTCATAGCGCTCGCGGAAGTTCTTGCAGAGCGCCTCCATCAGGGCGGTCTTGCCTGAGCCGACCGGCCCGCCGATGCCGACACGAAGAGGTCCTGTCTGGGATTTCATGAGCGGAAAAGCCTCGTATATTGGTTTTCATGATGAAAGGAGCCGAGATCGGCCCGGAAAGTTGCGCCACCGATATCGTCAAGAGACAAGCCGACAGCTTGGACGGCAACCTGCTGCACCGTCAGCGCCAAGCTGCTGCAGACCCGGATGCCGGCCGTCTGCCCGATCGGTGCGAGCCGGATCGCTGCTGAGACGAGCGTTTGCACAAGCCCAAAGAGGTAGGCGTTCAGGGTGATCGACAGAGGAACGCGATGCGCCGCAGCTGCCATGCCAATGGCAATGGGGAATGCCACCTCGCCGTCTAAATCGAGCAAACCCGGAGCGGGCCAAGCGGCCAGGGTCGCGTCAAGAAAGCTGCGCCCCTGCTGGCTCGTCTCGAGGTACAACTCCGCGGAAGGGGAAAACGCGAGGGCGAATGCGTTGACATTCACGAGCGCAGCTTCATCGCCTGCCTCTACGGCCCGGTAAGCGTGGCTCAGCAGGATTGCGTCGTTGCGGCCGAAGCCGAGCGTCATCTGATCCCTCAGCCATGCAGCGAGCGACCCCTCGTCCGCCACGTCCCCTGCTTGGACCGCCCACTCCAGCGTGTGGGAATAGGCATAGCAGCCGACCGGATAGGACGGGGACAGCCAAGCGAACAGCGGCAGGATGCTATGGCCTTTCTCGACTGCCTGCAGCAGGAGCGCATCATCCATGGCCGTGTCCATGGTGATGGCCGGAATGCCCTCCGTGCTCGTGCTGATGGTAAGCACCCCGCACCGGACGGAACGGACGCTCGACGATCTCCGTCCTGGCTCCGAGCCCATGCAGCATCTCGAGCAGCACATGATCGTAGGCGATGTAGATCGCTCCCTTGCTGATTTCCGCCGGCACGTGCCGGTTGCCGATATGCCAAGCAAGAATGAGGAGATCGAGAGGATCTTCGGTCGAGACCGCGATGAGCCTTTCTGCCGCTGCCCTCACCCCCACGAGCCAGCCGCTGTCGAGGCGAATGGCGTCTCCATCCTCAAGCACGTCGGCCCTTTCGAGGTCGAGCAGGAATGCCGTGCCGCCATCGGCGTTCAACAGGATGCGACGTCTGTGTCGGTCGCCATGGTCGAGGGTGATGATATCGACGACGCGGTCGGATTCGACGGCGTCACGGCGGATGATGGATGTGGCACGGATCATGTTCAGAACAGGAAGTAACGTTGAGCCATGGGAAGAACTCTGGCCGGTTCGCAGACCAGCAGTTCGCCGTCGGCGCGAACGTCATAGGTTTCGGGATCGACCTCAATGAAAGGCGTGGCGTCGTTCAGCACCATGTCCTTCTTGCCGATGCCGCCCCTAACGTTCTCGACGGCGACGAGCTGCTTCTGGACACCGAGCCTCTCTGCAAGTCCGTTCTCGACGGCCGCCTTGGACACGAAGGTGAGCGAGGTTGTTGCCAACGCCCGACCATAGGCCCCGAACATCGGACGGTAGTGCACGGGCTGAGGCGTAGGGATCGAGGCGTTCGGGTCCCCCATGAGCGCCGCCGCGATGGCTCCACCCTTGATGACGAGATCAGGCTTCACGCCGAAGAAGGCCGGCGTCCAGACAACGAGATCGGCGAGCTTTCCGGCTTCGACGGAACCGATATGCCGGGATACCCCATGAGCAATGGCGGGGTTGATCGTGTACTTTGCCACATAGCGCCTAGCGCGCAGGTTGTCGTTGTCGCCGGTCTCGCCGGGCAACGGCCCGCGCTGGACCTTCATCTTGTGCGCCGTCTGCCAGGTGCGAATGATGACCTCGCCGACGCGACCCATGGCTTGGCTGTCGGAGGACATCATCGAGAGTGCGCCGATATCGTGAAGGATATCCTCAGCCGCGATGGTCTCCTTGCGGATGCGGCTCTCCGCGAAGGCCAGATCCTCAGGAATCGACGGATCGAGATGATGGCAGACCATGAGCATGTCGAGATGCTCGTCGATGGTGTTCAGCGTGTAAGGCCGCGTCGGATTTGTGGAGGATGGCAGCACATTGGGAAGCCCAGCCACTTTAATGATGTCCGGTGCGTGCCCCCCACCCGCCCCTTCCGTATGGAAGGCGTGGATCGTGCGGCCCTTGAAGGCGGCGACGGTGTCCTCGACGAAGCCCGACTCGTTGAGCGTATCGGTGTGGATCATCACCTGCACGTCGTAGGCATCGGCCACCGAAAGACAGCAATCGATGGCTGCAGGCGTGGTGCCCCAGTCTTCATGGAGTTTGAGGGCGCAGGCGCCAGCCTCGATCATCTCCTCCAGTGCACCCGGACGTGAGGCATTGCCTTTGCCGGTGAAGGCAAGATTCATGGGAAAGGCGTCCGCCGCCTCGATCATACGGGCGATATGCCAGGGCCCTGGCGTACAGGTGGTGGCGAAGGTGCCGGTGGCCGGCCCCGTGCCGCCGCCGAGCATCGTCGTGATGCCTGACATCAGAGCCTCTTCGATCTGCTGCGGGCAGATGAAATGGATATGCGAGTCGAAGCCGCCCGAGGTGACGATCTTGCCCTCTCCGGCGATGATCTCCGTGCCTGGGCCGATAATGATGTCGACGTTCGGCTGCACGTCCGGGTTGCCGGCCTTTCCGATCCCGGTGATCCGCCCCCCCTTGATGCCGATGTCGCCTTTCACGATACCCCAGTGATCGAGAACGACCGCATTGGTGATGACGGTGTCGACCGCGCCCTGAGCCCTGGTCGCCTGCCCCTGCCCCATTCCGTCACGGATGACCTTGCCGCCCCCGAACTTCACTTCCTCGCCATAGGTCGTGAAGTCCTTCTCGACTTCGATCACGAGGGAGGTATCGGCAAGCCTGATCCTGTCGCCCTTGGTGGGGCCGAACATGGCGGCATAGGCCGCACGCGGGAGCGAGGCTGGCTTTCTTCCATTCGTCATCAGAGTGCCCCCATCACGCTTTGGCGGAAACCATAGACCTCGCGCTTGCCGGAGAGCGGCACCAGCGTGACCTCACGCGTGGAGCCGGGCTCGAACCGCACCGCTGTGCCGGGCGTAATATCGAGACGCATGCCTCGCGCCTTCTCGCGCTCGAAGGACAGGGCCGGATTGGTCTCGAAGAAATGGTAGTGGCTCCCGACCTGGATGGGGCGGTCGCCTGTGTTCGCTACTGTCAGCACGGTTCGCTCCGCGCCGGCGTTGAAGGTGATCTCGCCATCTTGCGCCATGACCTGCCCGGGCACGTCCTTGGAAGCCGCACCCCGGATCGGGTGATGCACGGTCACGAGCTTGGTGCCATCGGGGAAAGTGGCTTCGACCTGAACGTCGTGAATCATCTCGGCCACGCCCTCCATGACCTGATCGGCGGTGACAACATGGGCGCCAGCCTCCATCAGCTCGGCGACGGAACGCCCGTCGCGCGCGCCCTCCACCACCGTGTCGGTGATGAGAGCGATTGCCTCCGGATAATTGAGCATCACGCCGCGCTCCAGGCGGCGGCGGGCCACCATGGCAGCCATGGCGATCAGGAGCTTGTCTTTTTCGCGAGGTGTGAGTTGCATTCCAAGATCCTAGCTGAGCCAGACACGAGGCAGGGGCTCGCCACGAAAGCTGAGGAGGAACGGACAGATGGCAGCGCGGAGCGCCTCGACGGTGGCAGCGCAGAAACGTACGGCGAGGAGGCCGTTCCAGGCGCTCGCCGCAGCGTCGCAGCCCTGCCTGGAAGATAGCTGTTCGCGGACCGGTTCCAGGCGAGCCTCGGCATCCGGGGCGACATAAATCAAGGTCGCGAGGGCACGGGCGCCGTTGCCGACGCTCGGCCTCTGCAGCAGGTCGGCGATGGGCCCGTCGAGCAGCAATGTGTCGGCATAGACGAGGCGTGATCCGCGGCGGATGCGCCAACGGTCGATGAAGAGTCCATCCGTGATGCGCTCCCCCCTCGCCTCACGCCCGAAGACGACCGCCTCCAGCAGAGTCAGACGCCCATCCTCGGCAACATTCGCCTCAAGCTGCCGGTCAAGCCTCGCGTTGTCGAACAGAATAGTCTCCTGCGGGAGCCAATCGAGACGAGCCCCTGCTCCTGAGGTGAGCTTCACCAGCAAATTCGAAACAGGCCCGTCCGAGCGATAAACCTTCTCCGCGGCAGGAGTCGCAACCGTCACCGAAGCATTAGCCTGAGCCTCGACTTCCACCGTGAAGCGATCGCCACAGGCGATGCCGCCTGCGGTGTTGACGAGAACGGCATCGAGCCCTGCACCCTCCCCCCTCGGTAGGCGAATGCGCATAGAGCCGCTTTCCTCGATGCGCATCGGCCGAGTCAGACCATCGAGAGCGGCTGCAGCGAACGATACACGACCGACGGCCCGCTGGCGCAGGGTCTGAAGGCCGTCAAATGGCAAGGCGCTGACGAACATCGTTCCCCTCCAGCGCTGCACGGTCGCCATGCTGCACGATCTCACCGCGCTCCATGACAACAAAGCGGTCTGCCAGATCGCGGGCGAAGTCGAAATACTGCTCGACGAGCACGATCGCCATGTTCTTGCGCCCGCGCAGGTAAGAGATGGCGCGGCCGATATCCTTGATGATCGAGGGCTGGATGCCCTCGGTCGGTTCATCGAGCACCAGGAGCCGCGGACGCATGACCAACGCCCGGCCGATGGCGAGCTGCTGCTGCTGCCCACCCGACAGGTCGCCGCCCCGCCGCCCAAGCATGGACTTGAGCACCGGGAAGAGCTCGAATACCTCCTCGGGGATCTGACGCGAGCCGCGCTTCAACGGCGCGAAGCCTGTTTCGAGATTCTCCTTCACCGTCAGGAGCGGGAATATCTCCCGGCCTTGAGGCACATAGGCGATGCCGAGCGCTGCGCGCTCGAAGGGCCTCAGGCGCGCGATGTTCTGCCCCTCGAAAAGGATACTGCCACTCGAGATCGCCCGATGGCCCGCTATGGCCCTGAGCAGCGATGTCTTGCCCACGCCGTTGCGTCCGAGAACGCATGTGACCTCGCCCACGGCAGCAGCGACGGAAACGCTGCGCAAAGCCTGGGCCGCGCCGTAATGAAGAGACAGGTTTTCGACTGCGAGCATCATCATCTGCCTAAATAGACTTCAACCACACGTTCATTGGCACTCACCGCATCGAGCGATCCCTCGGCCAGCACGGAACCCTCATGCAGGCAGGTAACCTTCACATCGAGATCGCGCACGAAGGTCATGTCGTGCTCGACCACGATCACAGCCTTGCTCTTGGCGATGTCACGGAGAAGGTCGGCGGTGTCGGCGGTTTCCTGGTCCGTCATGCCGGCGGCAGGCTCGTCGATCAGCAGGAGCTTCGGCTCCTGCGCCAGCAGCATCCCGATCTCGAGCCATTGCTTCTGCCCATGAGACAGCTCGCCTGCCCTGCGATGGCGCTGCGCTGTGAGGCGCACCCGCTCCAGAAGAGCATCGATCCTCTCCCGATCCTGAGCCGCACGGCGCGAGAACAGGGTCGCGAAAGGCCCGCGCTTGTTCTTCAGTGCGAGAAGCAGGTTGTCCTCGACCGTGTGCATCTCGAAGACGGTCGGAGTCTGGAACTTTCGACCGATGCCGAGTTCGGCGATGGCTGTCTCATCGAGAGCGGTCAGGTCGTGGGTGCCTTCGTACAGGGCCGTGCCTTCGTTGGGCTGCGTCTTTCCGGTGATCACGTCCATCATGGTCGTCTTGCCTGCCCCGTTGGGGCCTATGATGGCGCGCATCTCCGCGTGGTCGATGGTGAGGGACAGAGCGTTGAGCGCACGAAAGCCATCGAACGAGACGGTGACGTTATCAAGATATAGCAGGGTCGGCGTAACCGGTGCGGTCATGGCTCACTCCGCCGGTTGGGTGACAGGTTGGGGTGAACGGCGCGTGCGCAGCTTCTGACTGGAACGCTCCCACAGATCCCCGGCGGCGCCGAGGATTCCGTGGGGCATGAACAGCGTGACGAAGACGAAGAGGCTGCCCAAGGCGAATAGCCAGAACTCCGGCAGCGCGGCGGTGAACCAGGTCTTGCCCGCATTGACCAGCAGCGCCCCGAGAATGGCGCCGGCAAGGGTCCCGCGTCCGCCGACCGCCACCCAGATCACCACCTCGATGGAAGTGGCTGGAGCAAATTCACTCGGATTGATAATGCCGACCTGCGGTACGTAAAGCGCACCCGCGATGCCCGCCAGCATGGCGGACAGCGTGAATACCACAAGCTTGTAGTGCTCGACGCGGTAGCCGAGAAAACGCGTGCGGCTCTCTGCATCGCGCACGGCCACGAGCACCTTGCCGAATGTGGACCCAACGACCCACCGGCACAGCAGGTAGCCGCTTGCAAGCGCCAGGACAGAGAGCACGAACAGGGCTATCCGCGTCGAGCCCGCCTGAACCGGGAAGCCGAGAATCTCTTTGAAATCGGTCAACCCATTGTTGCCGCCCAGCCCCATGTCATTGCGGAAGAAGGCCAGCATCAGCGCGAAGGTCATGGCCTGAGTGATGATGGAGAAGTAGACGCCGGTGACCCGCGACCGGAACGCGAACCAGCCGAACACGAAGGCGAGCGCCCCGGGCACCAGCAGCACCATCAGTGCCGCGAAGGGGAACCAGTCGAAGCCATGCCAGAACCAGGGCAGCTCCTTCCAGTTCAGAAATACCATGAAATCGGGCAGGATCGGATCTGCATAGGCACCACGAGGCCCAATCTGGCGCATGAGGTACATGCCCATGGCATAGCCTCCCAGTGCGAAGAATGCTCCTTGTCCGAGGGAGAGAATGCCGCAGAACCCCCAGATCAGATCAACCGAGAGCGCCAGCAGGGCAAAGCAGACATATTTGCCGAGCAGCGGCACCAGGTGATCCGAGAGGTGCAGGGCCGATCCGGGAGCGGCCAGTCCGTTCATGGCCGGCACCAGGATGGCGGCGGCAGCCAGGAGGGACAGAACGAGAGTTGTCTTCCAGTCGAACAGGGATTGAGTTCTCATGCTTCCACCGCCCTGCCTTTGAGCGCGAAGAGTCCGCGCGGACGCCTTTGAATGAAGACGATGATGGCGATGAGCAGGACGATCTTGCCGAGGACTGCTCCCGCATAGGGTTCGAGCATCTTGTTCGTAATGCCGAGCGTCATCGCGCCGACCAGCGTGCCCCACAGGTTTCCGACACCGCCGAACACGACCACCATGAAGCTGTCGATGATGTAGCCCTGCCCCAGATTAGGGCTGACATTGTCAATCTGGGAGAGTGCCACGCCGGCGATGCCCGCCACCCCCGATCCGAGCCCGAAGGCAAGCGCATCGATGCGGCTGGTCCGGATGCCCATGGAGCCTGCCATGCGCCGGTTCTGCGTGACGGCCCGCACGTACAGCCCCAGAGAGGTGTATCGCAGCACAAAGAGCAGGATCGCGAAGACTGCAAAGGCGAAGACCACGATGGCCATGCGATTGTAGGTCAGGCTCATCGCCCCCACGTCCAGTGCCCCGCTCATCCAGGCCGGTGTCCCGACCTCCCTGTTGGTGGGGCCGAAGATCGTGCGCACAGCCTGCTGCAAGATGAGGGAGATTCCCCACGTGGCGAGCAGGGTTTCCAGAGGACGTCCATAAAGGAAGCGGATCACGGTCCTCTCAATGAGAACGCCGACTGAACCCGCAACCAGAAACGCGAGCGGCAGCGCGATCAGGAGCGAGGCTCCGAACAGCCCAGGGAAATGGGAGCGGATCAACTCCTGCACCATGAATGTGGTGTAGGCTCCCAGCATCACCATCTCGCCATGAGCCATGTTGATGACGCCCATGGTGCCGAACGTGATGGCAAGGCCGATGGCCGCCAGCAGCAGGACGGACCCGAGGGAGATGCCGTACCAGACGTTCTGGACTGCTTCCCAGAACGCGAGGCGAGTCCGGATAGCTTCGGCCGCTTTTCCTGCAGCAGCCATAACTTCAGGCGTTGCCTGGGACGGCAGGTTGGACAGGAGAGCGAGAGCTTCCTGATCACCCCGATTCCGAAGGGTTTCAACGGCAGCGAGCCTCTGCGTGGGCAGTGCATCCGGCTTATTCAGGAGGATGGCGGCACGGGCGCTCTCAAAAGCATTCCGGACATGCGGCTGGCCCTCCTGCGCAATGGCTTTTTCCAGCGTGGGCAGGGCTGCCTCATCCCGGGAGCGGAACACGGCGCGTGCAGCCTCCAGACGCTTCGTCGCATCGGAGCTAAGCAATGTTAGGCTGCCGAGCGCAGCCTCGACAGCACGGCGCACCCGGTTGTTGATCCGGACCGGCTTCAGCTCACCAGCCGGATTGCCCCATGCCTGACCCGTGGCGGCATTGGTGAGGTCTCCGGAGCCTCGGCGAACGAAGACCTGTCCGGACCCGACGAGGAGCCGCCCGTCTCGCAGGGCCTCAATGACATCCACGGCCAAGGGATTGCCGCTGCCAGCAACGGTCCCGATTGCCGCTTCCGTATCCGCATAGCTGTCACTGGTGAACTTGGGCAGAGCCTCTTCATAAGGTCCCGCCAGGGCAGCAGAGGCCATGCCGAGCAGCAGAACGAAGACTTGCAGGAAATTGCGCAAAACAATCATGAAATGAACTTCGAACCGAGGGAGCGTGAGGGCGGCGGCCGCCGCCCTCATCTTTGAGGGTTTAGGAACCGCACTTCTTCGTCACGTTGTTGTAGTTGCCGCACTTGAGGGTTTGCCAATCGGCGACAAGGTCCTTCGAGCCCTCTAGGTGCTTCGACCAGGCATCGCCTGCCACCAGATCATCGGTTTGCCAGACGGTGTCGAACTGACCATCTTCCTTGATCTCGCCGATCAGCACCGGTTTGGTGATGTGGTGGTTCGGGAGCATCTCCGAGACGCCGCCGGTGAGGTTCGGGACCTTAATGCCTACGATGGCATCGATCACCTTGTCCGGCTCCGTCGTGCCGGCTTTCTCGACGGCCTTCACCCACATGTTGAAACCGATCACATGGGCTTCCATCGGATCGTTGGAGACCCGCTTCGGATTCTTGGTGTAGGCCTTCCACTTCTCGATGAAAGCCTTGTTCTCGGGCGTATCGACCGACTGGAAGTAGTTCCACGCTGCGAGATGTCCGACAAGGGGCTTCGTGTCGACGCCTGCGAGTTCCTCTTCGCCGACTGAGAAGGCCACAACCGGAATGTCAGTCGCCTTCACACCCTGGTTGGCGAGTTCCTTGTAGAACGGCACATTGGCATCGCCGTTGATCGTGGAGACCACGGCCGTCTTCTTGCCCGACGCGCCGAACTTCTTGACATCGGCGACAATGGTCTGCCAGTCGGAATGTCCGAACGGCGTGTAGCTGATCATGATGTCCTCGGCCTTCACGCCCTTGGACTTCAGATAGGCCTCCAGGATCTTGTTGGTCGTGCGGGGATACACATAGTCCGTTCCGGCCAGAACCCAGCGCTCGACCTTCTCCTCCTTGGCGAGGTAGTCGACGGCCGGAATGGCCTGCTGGTTCGGAGCAGCGCCCGTGTAGAATACGTTCCGCTCGCTCTCCTCGCCCTCGTATTGGACCGGGTAGAACAGAATGCTGTTGAGTTCCTTGAAAACCGGCAGCACCGATTTGCGCGACACCGAAGTCCAAGCGCCGAAGACGGCTGAAACCTTGTGCTGGCTGATGAGTTCGCGAGCCTTCTCGGCGAAGAGCGGCCAGTTGGAAGCCGGATCGACGACGACTGCCTCAAGCTTCTTGCCGAGCAATCCGCCCTTCTTGTTCTGCTCTTCGACGAGCATCAGCATGACATCCTTCAGGGTTGTCTCGCTGATGGCCATCGTGCCCGACAATGAGTGGAGAACCCCTACCTTGATCGTTTCCTCTGCTTTTGCGGCCTGCGCCGTGGCGCTCGAAACCAGCGCCGCTGCTGCCAGCGCCATCAGGTTTCTACGCGTCATGTCGAATATTGACATAGGTCCTTCTCCCTTGCCTGCCCTGGTTCAGGTGCAGCGAGGGACTACCATGCAAGAAGCATGCCACGATCGCCTGAGAGGTAACGGTTTGAGAGAACGATGACGATGGAGTTGGGAAGACAGCGGTATCTGCTCAGAAAAGCGGCGAAAGCTCAAATACAAGGCTTGTGAAACAATGCTATGATCTGGAGCGGAATGTCAGCCTAGGGTCATTTTCTGCCGGTTCCCTGCCTTCCAGAAGGTCTGCTTAACCGGATGAACAGACCAATGCGCTACTACCAAGAAATGCCAGAAGCGGACGTTTTCCCCTGATGGCTTCCTCCACGGCTGGTGCCCCGGATTAACGGGGTGCTTACTCCGGTGCCGGATAGTGCCGGTCCACATACGGCAAAGGAGAAGCCATGAGTGACGTCGTTGGAATTCCGGGCAATCGGATCCGCTCGTTCGTGGAGCGCATCGAGAACATCGAGAACGAGATCAAGGAGTTGAACGAGGCCAAGAAGGAAGTCTTCTCCGAGGCCAAGGGCGAAGGCTTCGACGTGAGGATCCTCAAAGAGATCATCAAGCTGCGCAAGCAGGATCAGGACGAGCGTGACGAGCACGACAGCCTGCTCGACGTCTACATGCGGGCCATGGACGAAGCTGGTCCCGCTCCTGTCGCCGAGGCGGCTTGATGGGGTCTTAGAATTTCCGACAGTGAGAAGGCCGCCTACGCCGAGGCGGCCTTTTTGCTTTCCTTCGTAGTTCAGAGCCGTCCGACCGATCGTCAGGTCATCAGGCTGCCTATTCGCCGGCCGCCGAGGAATTCTTCCGGGAGGAGGTCCGCCGGCCTCCCTTCCGACTGCCGCCATTGCCGCCCCCGCCCGGAGATCCGCCAAGGGCGCTCGTCACGACCTCACCGGCGGCCCCAATGGCAGCCGCTGCCACCTGCAGTGGAGCAGCCACAATCTCGGCACCGAGACTGCCGGCAGCCGACACGGCATTCCGGCCTTCTTGGGTTCCGCTGCCCTGGCCCTGCGGCTTCTCAAGCACGTTCGCGACCGCCCTGAGGGCCTCTGCCATCACCGCGCGAGCCTGCGGGGAGGTGAGCGTTGTCTCAAGGGTCGAGAGCCAGGCCATCGGGTTCAGCAGGCTGCCCGACGAGCGGGATGCGGAGCGGGCTTGTGTCGTGGAACGCGATCGCGATGGGCCGGAGGTCGCACGCGCTGCCGTGCGCGATCCTGCGGAGGAACGGGCCTTCGTGGGGACAGCCTGGGACTTCGTGGCGGACCGAGAACCAGCCATCGCTTTAGGCTGGGCACGCTTGGAAGCGCCAGCTTCCTTCTTCGTGGCAGACCGGGAGGCGGATTTCGGCGCGGATCTCTCCGGCGCCTTCCGGCTCCTGCTGGGCTGGGAAACGTCGTCCTTTTTGGTTCGAGCCATTGTCATTCTCTCATCTGCTGGGGCCGCAAGCCGGCCGTACCGAGGAGTAGTTTTCCTCGATCATATCAATGACACCGTGCCCATTCGGTTCGTTCGCGCCAATCAGAAGGCGTTTTAGGCCCATCTCAAGAGCTCCATGCCAGCCGGAAGATGGTGTTCCTGCAGCGCCGGTCGCATGGCCTTGATGGACGTTCTATGGCGTCCGCGGGGTATGCATCCGGGATCGACGAACTCCGGTGCCGGACGTATGTAGAGCAGGATGAGGCCTTGCTCCTCAATAGTCGAAGATGCGAAGCCTCGATCTCGCATCCGGTAACGCGAACCCACGGCAGGGATCGCCGGAACTTGAACAAGCGCTTCGAGGGTTAATCGCCTGAACGTATCGCTATTATGGTAATTCCGGTATTCCTGCGCCCTCACAATTTGCACGAACGACAACGAGCAGCACCATGACCCAGCACCTGAAGATCGACTTCGTCTCCGACGTGGCCTGCCCATGGTGCGTCATCGGCCTGCTGGGGCTTGAGCAGGCGCTTGCCAATGCTGCGGACGCGGTGGAGGCCGACATCACCTTCCAGCCGTTCGAGCTCAATCCTGCCATGCCCGCCGCCGGGCAAAACCTCGTCGAGCATATCGCGGAGAAGTACGGCTCCACACCGGAGCAGTCGGCCGCCAATCGCGCGATGATCCGATCGCGTGGAGCCGAGGTTGGCTTCACGTTCAACATGTCGGAGGAGAGCCGGATCTACAACACGTTCGATGCCCACCGCCTGCTGCACTGGGCGGAGACCGTCGGGCGCCAGCGGGAGCTGAAGCACTCCCTGTTCAAGGCCAACTTTACGGACGGCACGAACGTGTCGGACCATGCGGTGCTGATGGATGCTGCCGTTGCGGCTGGACTCGACGGGGATGATGCGCGCGAGATCCTGGCGTCTGGGCGCTATGCCGAGGAGGTCCGCGCTGCCCAGCGAGAATGGATCTCCAGCGGCATCCGATCGGTTCCGGCCATCGTCATCAACGGAAAATGGCTGATCTCCGGCGGTCAGCCGGCCGCTGCCTTCGAGCAGGCGCTGCGCGGCATAGCCGCCGAGGTTGGGCGAGCCCCGGCCGGCACCTGACCATGCGTGGAATTCGAGCGGACTTGGGGGAGGACATGGCGGATGGTCCGGAGTGGGTCAAACTTCCACATGCCGGCCGCTCAACGAACGTCAGCTCTCAAATGGCAAACCGAACCAAGCTCTTTGGTCCGGGGAGTGCCAAGTGCGGTCGTTCGTCAATTGACCAGGAGGCCTGTCTGTCAACCGGAGTTCGGCGAGAGCCAGTACATGGTAAAGCCGTGGCTCCTGGGTGACCGGGCCCGGATCCGGTCGCATCTTGTTCTTTCGGGACACAGGAATGTGCCGGGCGTTCCCCCTGGCTTGGCCATAGATCTGCTGTAATGGCAGCCGACCCTGAGGCACCAGGGAGGCAACCATGGTCCACGCAAGAGCCCTTCTGCCAGCGTGTATCGGCATCATCGTGTCGACGATCGCCTTCAGTGCAGGTTCCGAGCCGAGCAGTCCCGAGAAGGTGCAAGCGGCACTCGATACTTGGCTGGCCGGGAGAGCCCCACTGGAGAAGGTCACCGGCATCGCCGCCTACATCAGCCTTGGGGATCCTGGGCCGGCTATCGAGGCATTCGCCGGCACCACAGGCCGATCAGCCTCCGACGGACCTGTCAGCCAGAACACCCTGTTCCAGATGGGCAGCACCTCGAAATCGTTCACGGCGGCCGTGATCCTGAAGCTTGAGGAGACCGGAAAGTTGTCGCTCGACGACACGCTTGGCAAGTGGTTGCCGGAGTATTCAGCCTGGCAGGATGTCAGCATTCGGCGCCTGCTCAACATGACCAGTGGGATCCCGAACTATTCCGAGACTGAGGCGATGTCGCGCCTGTGGGTCGAGGAACCCCAGCGCGACCTCAGCGCTGAGGAGCTTGTGAGGCTGGTGTATCCCACCAGTAGCAACAGCCTCCCTGTCACAATGGGCTACCACTACTCCAACACCAACTACATCCTGGCGAGTATGATTGCTGAAAAGGCAACTGGAAAGACATTCCAGGAACTGGTTCATGAGCTTGTGATCGAGCCGCTCGGGCTTCACTCGACCTTCTACGAGAGTGGCTCCTATCCTGAGACTGTGCTCCGGCGGCTGGCGCATGGCTATTTCGAGAACCCGGCCTGCACCGATTATCAGCCGAAGGATTGTGCGGCGTCCTGGAACCTGCCGCTGATAGGCCGCGACGTTCGTGCCATGAGCTCATCGTGGGCCCAGGCCGCTGGCGGCGCAGTCTCGAACGCACGGGACGTCACCCGCTGGATGCGGGCGGTGTTCGCGGGCCGGGTGGTGCCCCCGAAGCAACAGGGTGAGTGGCTCCGGATGATCTCGACCCGGACCGGAGAACCCCTCGCCCAGGTGTCATCGGAGGACCCGCGCGGCTTCTCCCTCGGGTTGGTCCAGGCAATCCTCGGACAGATGGGGGCGCACTGGTTCTATGAGGGCGAGACGCTCGGCTACCGCACTCTCTACGTTTGGTTTTCGCAAAACGATATCCTGATCACGGTGCAGACCAACTCGCAACCTGCCGACGGAATGGACCGGCTCCACGACGCGGTCATTGCAATCTACGATGCGGTCAAGCCGCCCGCCTCGCCATGACCATTCGCTGCTCAAAAAAGAATGCCGAACAGGGTCAGACGCCCGATTTCTCGCCTCACTCGGACCGTCTGGTTACGTGAAGAATGCTGCTCTCGAGCTTCCATTGAAGGCATGCCGAGAGTGGACCTTCAGTACAGGCGCGTGGGATCCGCTCATCACCTGCTTCAGGGATCCCCTTCGCTCACGTCGGGCTAATTTCGCGCTTAGGAGGGCAGGTTGCGTAACACCTCTGGCTCGCCCCCAAGTTCCTGATGCACGCTGTTGCAACTGAGTCACTTCATGGGATGAAAGCCTTCATCGAGGCGATACAACCATTCACGGTCGAATGCCTCAACAATCGACCGGTATGTAGCCATGCTGGGCTGATCGAGGCCTTTACCGTCACCCGAGCACAAGAACTCCGAAAGCCGTTCATCGACTATCTGCGGCGATGAGACCGGCAGTCCAAGAGAGATCAGATCGTGAGCGAAGGAGCTTCCTTTCGGGAGGTACGCATTGGCTGTCTGCAGGTAGTCGCTTGTGGCGGGAAGACGGATCATGATGATCCGGGTTACCGATGGGCTCGAGTCCGGTCCGAGGAGCGTGGCTCCGCACATGAGACCGCCAAGCACTCTGACCGGGGCCGTCGGAGGAAACAGGCAAAACAGGAACTGCGCATCGCCTGAGAGCTCCCTCAGGGTCATATGCATCGCACGGTTGCTCAAACTCAGCGTCCCACTCACCTGGAGCTGACCTGTTGGCAGAACCTCCGAATAGGCAACCTGCGGAGTTGCGGTATCAGCAATCGTCAATCCGCCGCGGATCATGTGACCGCGAAAGTATGGCGACCAGGAATTCGAGTAGCAGACATAGGCGCCTGCCAAATTCGAGTAGGTATCCTTCGCTCTCCCGGAGCGCACAGAATGCGTTGGTGTGCCCTGGGAGGAGAGCGCTTCCCGGCCGATGTTGTACCGTCGAGCAACAACCTCCAAGAAGGCATCGAACTCGCAATTCGCGATCCATTCGGCGCTCTGGTCGATGTCCAGGACGCTGACCCAGTCCTGGTAGAGCCGGGCATCACGCGGGCTGGAGCGACCCTGCAGCCATTTATGGGCTCGTTCAATATCGAATGTCGTGGCAGCGTTGACCCGCCTGAAGGCAGCCGCCAGATCTTTGCGAGTGATCAACCCAAGCGCGGCAGTTGTCACCCGCAGTTTCCGGTCGATGTCGCGCGCCATCCGATCACCTCTTGCAAGCAGCCCACCGTCGGCATCTTGGAGGGTTCGTCTGGTCTATGGCTATGGAAATTCCAGGCAATTCCGCCGAAATCCTTCGCCTTCCATATGCAGTGCGTTGAACCTTCAGCCACTTTAGCGATCCTGAAACGGTCACTGCTGACTGCACCGGCCCTGTCCCGCCTGCGACGTAACGCGAGGAACTCATGACCACCGCTCAGTCGACGATCTGCATAAGTTGCTGGCAGAATATGCGAGTTCCGATCGCTCTTCGGGGGCCTCTGTCCATCCCGTTCCGCGTCGTCGGGATCAAGAGCAGCAGGATGAACCCGAATCTCTGCACGGTTTGCGAGACCTTCTTCTCCCGTGTGTATGGCAAGAAGCGGGGCATCTTCCCGGCGACGGTCCTCTTTGCCGACCTCCGGGGCTACACCTCGCTGTCCGAAGATGCGCCTACGGAAGAGGTCGGGGACATGCTCGACAGCTTCTACGACGTTTGCGCCAAGGCGATCTGGGAACGGGACGGGGTCGTGAACAAGTTTCTGGGTGATGCGGTTCTGGCGGTGTTCAACTTTCCCTATACCCGTCAGGACCACGTGCAGCAGGCTGTTCTGGCCGCGACCGATATCCAGCAAAGGTGGCTCGAGCGAAGCCGGACGGCCGTGGAGGAAGGCCGTGCCTCCTTGGGGATTGGCATAGGGATCCATACGGGAGTGGCGTCGATCGGCGAAGTTGGGAAGGCTTGCAAGGAGTTCGCCATCACTGGCCCAGTGGTGAATCTGGCGTCGAGGATCCAAGGCTCCGCGGAGGCCGGAGAAATCCTGGTGAGTGAAGCGGCCTACCAACAGACTGCCGATGCCGCTCCTGATCGCGAGTCCAGGGAATGCCAATTCAAGGCTATTGAAGGACCTACAAGGATCCACGTGATCTAATTCGAGCTTGCGGCTTCCTCGACGCGGATGAGCGGAAGGCTTGCCGATAACTACCCAAAGCTTACGCCAGGCTTTTCGGATTCAGTTTCCGCTTGTTGCCATACCGGGCCGCCGTCGAGAGCCGAACTGTGGGCAAACGCGGCCTTCCAAGCGAGCGGCTGCCTTAATCGTTTTGGCTCCAATCCGGGATCATTGCTGCGAAGAGCCTGCGTTTCATCTCACAACCCTCCTGTGCCGGAGAAGCCGTGGCGCGAGCGTGTGGCTCCATCGGGGACCCATGTGCCCAATGCGCACGAAACCGCCGCGACGGCATGGACCGATCGCATATGCACGTCTGTTTATCGAGCCGGCTGAAACGCAGCCCTTCGCTAACCCTATAGGGCCGCCGTAAGTGCGCTGGGTGCTTACTATGTGATTACCAGCAACTGCATGCTCAATCTGCTGGATGAGCTCAGAGTGGCTAAGTTCTTGGAAGATTTGGTGGGTGATGTAGGGCTCGAACCTACGACCCGCTGATTAAGAGTCAGCTGCTCTACCAACTGAGCTAATCACCCGTCGCCGAAGCGAATTCAGCGGCGCGATGTCCGCTGAAGAGGCCGTGCGTGTAACAAACCGGATGGAGCCTGTCTAGCCCCTGTAAGCGAGGTTTTCGGCCCAGGGGCGGATTTTTCCAAGAGCTTGGGCCGCAGAGCAGGTTTGTTGCGCTATCGGCCTCCAACCGAACGGACAAGCCTATGATTGTCGCGGGAAGGGGCGAGCGGCTCAAGCCCAAAGCTTGAGGGTTCGATACTCCGGACGCTCTCCGAGCAAGAAAAAGGCCCGCCAGGCGGGCCTTTTCGCCAATCATTCCGCCGCGTGCTGGGCATGCAGGCGGGCACCCCGGCTCATGAGCTTGTTGAGGGCGCCGAGATAGGCCTGGGCGGAGGCGACCAGAGTGTCCGGATCGGCCGCACGGGAGGTCACGCTGCGGTCGTCGGCAGAGAGGCGGACCGAAACTTCCGCCTGGGCGTCCGTACCCTCGGTGACCGCGTGGACCTGATAGAGTTCCAGCACCGCCTCGTGAGGCACCAGGGCCTTGATGGCGTTGAAGGTGGCATCCACCGGGCCGTTGCCCTCCTGCTCCTCCACGACGATCCGCTCATCGACCTGGAGCCGCATGGTGGCGCGTTGCGGGCCGCGGGTGCCGGCGACGATGTGGAGGGATACCAGCTTGATGCGGTCATGGGCCATGGCGATGTTCTGGTCGACCAGCGCTTCGATGTCCTCGTCGTAGACATGCTTCTTGCGGTCGGCGAGTTCCTTGAACCGCTCGAAGGCATCCTGGAACTGGTTGTCGGAGAGGCTGTAGCCCAGCTCCTCCAGCTTGTTGCGGAAGGCGGCACGGCCCGAATGCTTGCCCATGACCAGAGAGGTCTTGGACACGCCGACGCTCTCGGGCGTCATGATCTCGTAGGTCTGGGCGTTCTTGAGCATGCCGTCCTGGTGGATGCCGCTCTCATGCGCGAAGGCGTTCCGGCCCACGATGGCCTTGTTGTACTGCACCGGGAACGAGGTGGCGGCAGACGCGAGCTTCGAGGCGCGGGTCAGCATGGTGGCCTCGATGCCGGTCTCGTAGGGCAGCACGTCGCCACGGGTCTTGATGGCCATGACAATCTCTTCCAGAGCCGCATTGCCCGCCCGCTCGCCGATGCCGTTGAGGGTGCATTCGATCTGCCGCGCTCCGCCCTCCAGGGCTGCCAGGGAGTTGGCGACGGCGAGGCCCAGATCGTTGTGGCAATGGGCTGAGAAGATCGCCTTGTCCGCATTCGGCACGCGCTCGCGCACCGCTCGGAACATGGCGCGGTACTCGTCGGGCGTGGCATAACCCACCGTGTCCGGCAGGTTGATGGTGGTGGCACCGGCCTTGATGGCGGCTTCCACGCAGCGGCACAGATAATCGATCGGAGTGCGGGTGGCGTCCATGGCGGACCACTCGATATCCTCGATCAGATTCCGCGCCTGGGTCACCGTCGCGGTGATGATCTCCAGCACCTCCTCCTCCGACTTGCGCATCTGGTGCGCCAAGTGGATCGGCGAGGTGGACACGAAGGTGTGGATGCGCGGGCGCGCCGCATGGCGCACGGCCTCGCCGGCGCGGGCGATGTCGGCCGAGATGGCGCGGGCGAGGCCGGCGACGGTCGCCCGCTTCACCTGTTTGGCGATCAGGGCGACAGCCTCGAAATCGCCGTTCGATGCAATGGGGAAGCCCGCCTCGATGATGTCGACGCCCATGGTGTCGAGCAATTCCGCGACTTCGAGCTTCTCCTCCAGGGTCATGGTCGCGCCGGGGCACTGCTCGCCGTCGCGCAGGGTGGTGTCGAAGATCAGAACGCGGTCCTTAACGGCGCCGGATACGGAAGCGGTCATCAGTCTAGTCCTTCTCGGAGGTAGGAGCCTCAAGGCTCAAGGTTGTTCCTGCTTGTCCAGAACCCCTGAGAGCCCAGGCGGCAACGCCCAGCCGACCCTCAGGGGCAGCTAAGGAGAAGGAGGCCAAGAAGGCGCGCGCGAGCGGCCGCGGAAGCGGTGCCGTTCATCCTTGCGCTGGGGGAGCCGATGATCATCGCTGCCCAAATCCTCCTCGGCCGCGGGCATATAGCCGCGAACAACGGGCTCGTTTGTAACGGCGCTCCTCTCGAATGGCAAGCCTTTGAAACAAATGAAAAGAGAAGGCTCGACGATTGGATGGGTTATGACTTGAAGCTCAACAGGACTGGTCTTACGGGAAAGTGCCCTAGAACAGACGAAGCTTGGCCTTTATTCCTCCTTCGCGAGGTCCATTGAGGAGATGCTTCCATGAAGATCGTCACCCCTATCCTGCTCCTGACTGCCACTCTTGCGCTGGCCGCCTGCAATCAAACCGCCTCGGCACCTGCCAGCACCGGCGTGATGGCTAGCAGCTCCGGCACCGGTTGCAAGGGCGAAATCGACCGGTATCGCGCCGTCATGAGCAACGACCTGGCCATGGGGCATGTGAACCAATCCGTCTACACACGGGTGGATCGGGAAATCACTCAAGCCGAGGCGGCCTGCGCCGCCGGGCGCGATGCGGAGGCCGTGCGAATGGTCAGCGCCACGAAGGCGCGTCACGGCTATCTCTGATCGAAGACCCAGCCGAAGAAGGACTGTAGGAACAGCGGCATCCGTTCAGGGTCGATATCCCCCGCCCCCCGGATGATGCGCACATCCTGCAGTTCGGGCTCGTGCTGACGGGCGATGTTGGCGCGGATCTTCGCCGCGCCTTCCTCCGCCGATACCGGCAGGGTCACCATGCGCAGAAGGGCGATGGTCGGCCAGCGCTGGACGACGATCCATTCATCATCCACGTGGTAATCGCCTTCCTGCAGCCCCGTCTCCTCCGCAAGCTCCCGGGTGAGACTGGTCGAGAGGTCGACGGTTCCGTCGGGCCTCAAATCGGAAGGGTCCGGCGTACCGGCTGCGAAGTAGACGCGACCCGCATTCGTCGTCCCGCCCCCCATCACGCCGCAGATGTAAGCGCCATCCGATCCTCGCAACGCACCCATGGCAAAGCCATTGGCAATGTTGGGGTCGGGGTAGCCCTTGTCGATCCAGGCGACGAAGTCGGCGTAATCCACCTCGAAATAGGTGTTGCGGCACTGGTCCTGCTCGAAGGTCACATCCTGCAGCAGCAGCACGCGCCCGTTGAACATCTGCGGCTTGCCCGCCGTGCGCCGCTTCCAGTTCTCCTCGATGAAGTCCCGGTTCTGCTTGGGCCAAGCCCAATCGAACGGGCGGCAGCACGCCTCGACGCGGGAGACATGCCGGATCTCGATCTCGCGGTTCACGCGAAAATCTCGCCGCGGCTCACCATCACCGCACCGCCGCCGATCTCGGCTGATGTGAGCGCCCCATCCTTGATGACCATCTGCAGGTTGATCTCGCTCGGGCGCCCCATCTCGACTCCCTGCTCGATGACGATGTTGTGCTCGCCGTCGCCCAGGGGCTCGCACTGCATGAGGGCACCTGCGAAGGCGGCAGCGGCCGAGCCGGTGGCCGGGTCCTCGGCGATGCCCATGCCGGGGCCGAACATACGGGCACGGAACCGCAAGCTCACCGCATCGGGAACGCGGGCATAGACATAGGCCGAGGGGTGATCACTGTCGCCGAAGACCTTGTCGAAAGCCTCGCCCTGAGGCTTCGCGCGTGCCAGCGCGTCCAAAGAGGAGACGGGTACGAGATCATAGGCCACGCCTGCCGAATGGCGGCTCGGGATGTGCTGGTCGAATCCGATCTCCGTCGGGTCAAGCCCGAGCGACCAGGCGCAATCCTTGCTCTCCTTGCCCTCGCCCCACACGAAGGGCAGGCGCGGCAGGCGGAATCGCGCTGTACCGCTCACCTCATCCTTTACTTGGACGGCGCAGGGCACGATCCCGACCTGCTCCTTGAGCCCGAAGGCCACAGCGCCCGGTTGGCCTTCCTGGTCGAGCAGCGCCAGGAGCACGGCGGTTCCCACCGTCGGATGGCCCGCGAAGGGCAGTTCGCGGGCCGGCGTGAAGATGCGGATATCGGCACGCTGGCGGGGCTCGGAAGCCGGAAAGACGAAGACCGTCTCGGAGAGATTGAACTCCTTCGCGATCCGCTGCATCGCTGCCGTATCGAGACCCTCCGCCTCGACGACGACGGCAAGGGGATTCCCGGCGAAGCGCTCGCCCGTGAAGACATCGAGGGTGACGAAACGGCGGGACATGCGGATCAAACCTCTTCAACGTCGAAGCGACGGGTGGGCGAGACGAATTCTTCCTGCGCCGCAATGGTCAGGATCTCCCGGGAGCCTGCCTCTTCCGTGCGCTTGAGCAAGCCGTAGACAGAGGCCGAGGCTTCGGCAAGAGCAGTCAGTGCGGAGCGCGAGCGTGCATAATGAACGAAGAACAGCGCCGCGATGGCATCCCCTGCCCCGTTGACGGAGAGCGACAGCTTCGGGGTCCGCACCCGCCAGAAGCGCCCATTCTCGCCGGCGATGAGATCCACGCTGTCGGGGGGCGTCTCCTTTGTCTCGACGGAGGTGACGAGAATGACCCTGGGACCCATTGCCTGCACGATCGCGACCGCCTCCTTCACATCGTCGAGGGTCTGTGCCGTGATGCCGGACAGATAATCCAATTCGAACTGGTTCGGCGTGATGATGTCGGCTGCAGGAACCGCCTGCTCGCGCATGAATTCCGGAATGCCGGGGCGCACGAACACGCCGCGGCCCACGTCGCCAATCACAGGGTCGCAGCAATAGAGGGTGTCAGGATTGAGAGACCGCACCCGCGCGACTGCGGACAGGATGGCGTTGCCGATATCGGCCGAGCCCATATAGCCGGACAGGACGCCGTCGCAGCGGCCGAGCACGCCGCGTTCGGCAATGCCCTCCACCAGATCCTCGATGGCGGGCCCGTCGAACACGCGCCCCTTCCAGGAACCGTAGCCGGTGTGGTTCGAGAACTGGACGGTGTGAATCGGCCACACCTCGACGCCGAGGCGCTGCATCGGAAAGACCGCCGAGGCGTTACCCACGTGACCGTAGGCGACATGGGATTGGATCGAGAGAACGTTCATGGCTCTAGCCCCCTTGCTTCCCGGTTAGCGCAACACAGGTTCTGCTTCAAATCGTGTGATGTGATCCTATTCATCACGGATGCGATTGGGTCTATCCGATCCACGCAAAATGCCTGTATTCACCCCAGCGACGAAGGAGGCGGGTCGGATTGATGGATATCGAGTTTTGGAAGAACAGCGTTCTGGAGTTCGTGCAGACCCACCAGGGCTATGCTCCCTTCGTGCTCGGATTGATGACCTTTGCCGAGTCGCTCGCCTTCGTGTCCCTGCTCCTGCCCACCATGACGATCCTGATTGCTGTCGGTTTCGTCCTGGCTGCAGCGGACATCCCGTTCTGGCAGGCGTGGGCCGGCGCCGTCTGCGGGGCCTTTCTGGGCAACTGGGTCTCGTATGCGATCGGACAGCACTACAAGAAGACCGCCTACGAGGTCTGGCCTTTGTCCCGCAATCCCAAGCTCATCGAGCGCGGAGAGGATTTCTTCCAGCGCTTTGGCCCCTGGGCCGTGTTCCTGGGGCGCTTCTTCGGCCCCATCCGGGCGGTCATTGCCCTGATCGCCGGCATCTTCCTCATGCCAGGGGTGCTGTTCCAGGCCGCCAACCTGGCCTCGGCTTCCGTCTGGGCCTTCGTGATCCTCGCACCCGGCGCAGGACTGGCGCAATACATGCTGTGGTAGAGCCACGCATCCGGGAACCTGATGTCCGAGGGCTCATTAACCTCGGTCACCAGAGGAGGCCTCCATGGGCAAAGGCAAGATGAACGGCAACAATTCGGGCGAGAGCAAGAAGCACCTCGACGACCATACCCGCGGCTCCGGCGGCACCATGAAAAACCGGAAGGATCCCGGCAAGCAGGACAACAACAAGGCTCAGAACACGAAGAGCAATCAGCAGTAAACGCTGAGATCTGCTTCGTACGGAACCCTGTGAGCCTACCTGTTTCCATAGGTCACAGCAGCATTCCGGGATGTTATCGGCTTAGCTATAACATTCCGGAAAATTGCTGTGGCCTATTCTTCGTCTGATTCCTCCACAGATCTTGCCCTAACACCTGTGTCCTCAGAGGGAGCAAACCCGCTCGCAGCAGGCCTGCCCAGAGCGTGGTGGCCCAGCGTCTGGGGCTTTGCATCCCTCGTTTATTCCGTGTTCTGGATGGCAGAGAGTTGGAGGTCAGCGCAGCCCCTGTTTGGCCCGACGCAAGTCAACCACTTGGCACAGGATCTCTGGTGCCTCATGCTGACTCTCGGGAGCAGCTATCTTCTCCATCAATTCTACAAGCATCGCTCAGAGACCCTTGGCCTCGTGCTCTGCCTTCTGGTGGCTGCAACTGCCATGACATGGCACCGCCTGTAGCATCGAGGCCTCGAGCGGTCCTCAGGAAGTCTTAAACCCATCGAGAGCGCCAGCCTCGATGCGCTCCCTCGTGTGCTCGTAACCGATCTCGACCACCCTCTCGAAATGCTCCCAGCCCCTCAGCGGCACGTCGGCCAGCGGAGGATGGATGACGAGAGCCGCATGGGCGCGGGCCTTCAGCGTCTGGGCATCGCTGGAGATCGTGGCTGCCCGGTAGAGCAGGCTGACGATGTCCGGTGCCTGAGCCGGGAGACCGAGGAGCCGACGCAGGAAAGGCGCCTTCTTCTCCTCCTCGCCCGCAGTGGTGAAGGCAACGTCCCGCGCCACGTCGATGCCGAGCACCGGACCTCTCTGCAGGTCGGCCATGATGTCAGCCGGCAGGTTGTTCATCATAGCTCCGTCCACGAGCACACCCTCCGCCTCGATGACCGGCGGCAGCAGACCGGGAATGGCAAGGCTCGCCCTCAGGGCGCGCCAGAGCGGGCCATGCCGATGCACATGGGTCGTGCCGGTCGTCAGGTTCGACGAGACGCAGAAGAACGGCAGCCAGAGATCCTCGATGTTCCGGTCGCCGAAATGCTCAAACAGCCGCGCATCAACCTTCTTGCCTCTCACCAGCGCGATAAGTGGGAGGGTGTAGTCGTTCAGCGGCGGGTTTCTGACGAAGGCCTCCCTCATGAGGTCCTTGGCCTCGTCCAGTCCGATCTGGATGGCAGCCGTTGCCGCCATGACGGCCCCGATGCTGGTGCCTCCAACGAGGTCTACGGGAAAGCCGTATTCGCGCAGGGCCCGGATGGCCCCAAGATGAGCGAAGCCCCGGGCCCCTCCTCCCGCCAGCACCAGTCCGACGGCACGCCCGCTCGACGTGCGGATCAGACGCTGCAGATCGGCCGAGCTTTTACCCCGTACATGAATGCGCTGATCTACGGGGAGGCGCGCGAGCGACTGATGGGCCGGGGTGGGACGGGAGGCATCCGTTTTCTGAAGCAGCACAAGGTCATGACGGCGCCAGGACGACACGGCGCTTGTCAGCGCCTCCGCCTCGGGGACCAGGGGCTCGCCTGGGCAGGCCAGAAACATGACGTGATCGGCATGTCGGATGCAGCGTCCGGTCCAGGGACCCGACGGCTCGGAGGCGACATAGACGACACCCTCGCGGTTGGCCTCGAAGCGATAAAGCCAGCTCTCATCCTCCTCGGACGGCATCGCATCAAGAAGATCGACCCCCGCCCCGTGACTGCGCCGCATCTCCTTCAGGAACGCATGGGCGAAATCAGCCACCGCAACGCCCTGAGTGACCGGCACGATGGCGAAGGTGGTGGGCTTGAAGGTGATGGGGCTATGGCGGGTCGTCGCGCGAAGCCTGTCGGCAAGCAGCCTCGACAGGTAGACTATCACCGAGGGGCAGCGCTCCACGAGGCGCTCGAATGCCTCCCGAGTCAGCTTGAGCAATACCGAGTCCCGCAGGGCCGTCACGCTGGCCGAGCGGGGCGCATTCGAGATCAGGGACATTTCCCCGATCGTCTCCGGAGGAAAGATGCGGGCGACGCGCCTTTGCTCACCGTGGGTACCTTGAATGGAGACCCCGAGAGCGCCCGACACGAGCATGTACAGCGCGTCCGCCGGATCACCTTCCTGGAATAGGACCGCGCCCCCCGGAAGAACCACCTGCTGCAGTTCCGCCCGGAGCTCGCGGCGCGTCACGGGATCGAGGTCCGCCCAGAGAGGCGCCTCGAACTCCGGCAGATTTTTGGTCAGGATCGGTGCACTCATGGGCTGTCGGATGTTTGCTCTTCAGAGCCCACTAACGGGAATTTCCCCAGCTCGCAAATCCACATCCAGCTTAATGCGAGAAGGCTGCAGGCGGAGCGAAGATGGAGCCTTTTCCTGAGGAAGTAAGGATTTCTCCAGCCTCGCCCCGCCCGTGAGGCTTAGTTCCGGCTCTTGTCGACCAGGGCCTTTTCCTTGATCCAGGGCATCATGTCGCGCAGGCGGGAGCCGACATCCTCGATCGGATGGGCGGCGTTGCGGGCGCGGGTTGCCTTGAAGGAGGTCTGGTTGACCTTGTTCTCGAGCATCCAGTCGCGGGTGAACTTGCCGGACTGAATGTCCTCGAGGACGCGCTTCATCTCGGCTTTGGTCTCGGGCGTGATGATCCGCGGCCCCGTCACGTACTCGCCGAACTCGGCGGTGTTCGAGATCGAATAGTTCATGTTGGCGATGCCGCCCTCGTAGATGAGGTCGACGATGAGCTTCACTTCGTGCAGGCACTCGAAATAGGCCATCTCGGGGGCGTAGCCCGCCTCGACGAGGGTCTCGAAGCCAGCCTTGATCAGCTCGACGAGGCCGCCGCAGAGCACCACCTGCTCGCCGAAGAGGTCGGTCTCGCACTCTTCCTTGAAGGAGGTCTCGATGATGCCGGCGCGGCCGCCGCCATTGGCCGAGGCGTAGGAGAGCGCGATGTCATGGGCATTGCCCGTGGCGTCCTGGTGGATCGCGATCAGGGTCGGCACGCCGCCGCCGCGCTGATATTCGGAGCGGACCGTGTGGCCGGGGCCCTTGGGGGCGACCATGAGCACGTCGAGGTCCTTGCGGGGCTCGATGAGGTTGAAGTGGACGTTAAGGCCGTGGGCGAAGAGAAGGGCTGCACCCTGCTTCATGTTGTCCTGAAGGTCGCTGCGGTAGATATCGGCCTGCAGCTCGTCGGGGGTCAGCATCATGACCACGTCGGCCCACTTGGCGGCCTCGGCCACTTCCATGACCTTGATGCCAGCCTTCTCGGCCTTGGCGGCGGAGGGCGAGCCCTTGCGAAGCGCCACCACGATGTCCTTCACGCCGGAATCGCGCAGGTTCAGCGTATGGGCATGACCCTGGCTGCCATAGCCGACGATGGCGACCTTCTTGCCCTTGATCAGGTTGATATCTGCGTCGCGATCGTAATAGACACGCATGGTCCTCAAGTCCCTTGTCTCAAAGGGGGCATTCCCCCGGCCTTCGTTGACGCTGCACCGCCCTCATGGACATGGCGCAACAATGACTTATCAGGCGCCGCTTTTAGCGAATAAAACTGCGCTGACAAGCTGTTGTTTGTAGCAAAACTGCGACCCTTCCCTGCGCTAGGTGCAAGACGAAGCCGTTCCGCCACAAACGATCCGAGCCTGGAGAGTTCAAATCGCTCCCCAATGCTCTAGATTGAAATTTCATCTCTCGACCGAGAAGGACGAAGCCGCATGCAGCGCCTTGCCACCCCCGACGACGTCATCTCGTTCTGGCGCGAAGCCGGTCCTGAGAAATGGTTTTCGAAGGATGAGTCCTTCGACCAAGCCTGCCGTGACCGTTTCCTGCCAACCTATGAGGCCGCCGCACGAGGCGACCTCAACGAGTGGGAGCTCACCCCGGAGGGTGCGCTCGCCGTCATTCTCCTGCTCGACCAGTTCCCCCGGAACATGTTCCGGGGAAAGCGCGAAACCTATAAGACCGACCCCGTTGCCCTGATGGCTGCCGACCGCGCCATCGAGCGGGGCTTCGATCACAAGGTGGAACCTCAATTCCGACGCTTCTTCTACCTGCCCTTCATGCACTCCGAATCCCTGGCGGATCAGGAGCGCTCGGTGGTCTTGAACGAGGCCCTCGGCGAAGCAGATTCCGTCAAGTATGCCCACCACCACCACGACATCGTCGCCCGATTCGGCCGCTTCCCCCACCGCAACGCCATCCTGGGTCGCGAGACGACTCCCGAGGAGGAGGCTTTTTTGAAGGAAAGCGACTTCAGGGGATGACTCGCATCTTTGTCATATCAACTGAAACTCTCCTGTTTGCTTGAAGCGCTCATAGGCTTCCACACTGCGCCTCATGTTCGGCAGCATCTCGGGAAGCTTGTCGGGCTTGAACCAATCGAGCTCCAAGCTCTCCCCATCCTGCCCTCCCAGCACACCCGCGAAGGTCGTGGCGTAGAACATAAGCGAAAAGTACTGGCAGGCGTGGCCGTTTGGATAGCGGATCGTTTCGAAGGACGGATCGCAAGCATAGCCGAATGGCTTCGGCGCGAGGATTGCCAGGCCTGTTTCTTCCAGCGTCTCCCGCACGACGACACTGGCGATGTCCTCGCCCTCCTCCGGAATGCCGCCGGGAATGCCCCAGATGCCGAAGTCGGAGCGCCGTTGCAGCAGGATGGCGCCGTCCTCCCGCTCTACTACGACCCGTGTACCCGGCATGAGTAGGAGCCGGTCGCCGACCTCCTGCCGAAGGCGTCCAAGGTAGCTATCGTGGAACGAGGACATGAGGAGAAAGGCCTCACATTCCTTCCGCGCCGCGCGCCATGGCGGCGACGCCGGTGCGGGAGACTTCCACGAGACCGACTGCGGTCATGAGCTTGATGAAGCGCTCGACCTCGTCCGTCGTGCCGGTCAGCTCGTAGACGAAGGATGTGAGCGTGGCATCGAGGGTGCGGGCCCCGAAGGCCGATGCCAGCCGCATCGCCTCGACCCGATGGTCGCCCTTGCCCACCACCTTGACGAGGCAGAGTTCACGTTCCACCGCCTCGCCTGTGAGAGTGAGGTCGACCACGCGATGCACCGGTACGAGACGCTCGAGCTGGCTCTTGATCTGCTGGATGATGCTGTCGGTGCCCGTCGTCACGATGGTGATGCGCGAAATATGCGCTTCGTGCTCGGTTTCGGTGACCGTCAGGCTCTCGATGTTGTAGCCGCGGCCCGAGAACAGGCCCGCAATGCGCGCGAGAACGCCCGGCTCGTTGTCGACGATGATGGCGAGCGTGCGCCGGTGCGAGGGCTCGACGCGCGTCGCATCGGGATAATGGGTCTTCATCTGGAGCATGGTCTGGTTTCCCGAACTTCTTTCAAGCCTCAAGCCGCTTTGCGGTAGTTCTCGACGGCGTCCTCGTCCACCTCGTCGGCGGGGACGATCCATTCCTCTTTCAGCGCGGCCGTGCGCCACTCCTGGAAGGCTGGCAGTGACAGGATCGCATCCACATAGGCGCGCGTCGTGGCATCGAGAGCAATGGAATACGTGTCGAGACGCGTTGCAAGCGGCGCATACATAGCGTCCGCCGCCGAGAAGGCGCCGAACAGGAATGGGCCACCGGCCCCGAAGCGCTCACGCGCCCCGCGCACGATCTCGCTGAAGCGGGCCACATCGCGGGCCACCGCCTCGCCGCGATCCTTCGAGGCATATCTCCTGCCGAGATTCATCGGGCATGCGGAGCGCAAAGCCGGAAAGCCGGCATGCATCTCGGCCGCGATCGAGCGCGCCATGGCGCGACCCTTGCGATCCTCAGGCCACACGGGAGCACCATAGGCCTCACCCACGTAATCCATGATGGCGATGCTTTCCCACACGGTTACATCGCCATCAATCAGGATCGGCACCTTTCCGGCAGGCGAGTGCTTGAGCACCTTTTCCTTGGTGTCCGGCAGATCGAGCGGGATGACGATCTCGTCAAAGGCAACCCCGAGCTGCTTCATCAGCAGCCAGGGGCGCAGGGACCAGGACGAGTAGCACTTGTTTGCGATGACGAGGGTGGACATGTCGCGCGCTTTCCGGATCAAACCAGCATCTTGCCCTTCTCGTCGATCACGGAGCCGATGTCGGCTCCCGTCTCGCCGAGATAGTCGTTGAGCAGCATTTCGTTGTGCGCCTTGCCCGAGGGGATCATCGGAAAGCAATTCTCTGTCTTGTCGACGAGGCAGTCGAAGATGACCGGGCGGTTCACGTTGATCATCTCGAGGATCTTTGCATCGAGATCGCCCGGCTTCTCGCAGCGGATCCCGACGCCACCATAGGCCTCGGCAAGCTTCACGAAATCGGGCAGCGACTCCGAATAACTGTGCGAGTAGCGCCCGCCATGCAGCAGCTCCTGCCATTGGCGCACCATGCCCATGTATTCGTTGTTGAGGATGAAGACCTTGATCGGCAGGTTGTACTGCAGGGCGGTGGACATTTCCTGCAGCATCATCTGGATCGAGGCTTCGCCGGCGATGTCGATCACCAGGGCATCGGGATGCGCGAGCTGCGCGCCGACGGCGGCCGGCAGGCCGTAGCCCATGGTGCCGTGGCCGCCCGACGTCATCCAGCGGTTCGGCTCCTCGAACCTGAAGTACTGGGCCGCCCACATCTGGTGCTGGCCCACCTCCGTGGTGATATAGGTTTCGCGGTCCTTCGTGAGTTCGTAGAGACGCTGGATCGCATATTGCGGCTTGATGGTCTCCGCGGAGTTGCGGAAGCCGAGGCAGTTGCGCGCGCGCCAGCCTTCGATCTTGCCCCACCAATCCTTCAGCGCCACCTTGTCGGACTGCTGAGCGCTCTGCCGCCACAGGCGCACCATGTCTTCCAGCACATGCGCGCAGTCGCCGACGATCGGGATGTCCACCTTCACGGTCTTGTTGATGGACGACGGGTCGATGTCCACATGGATGCGCTTCGAGAAGGGCGAGAAGGCATCGAGGCGTCCCGTGATGCGGTCGTCGAAGCGCGCCCCAATATTGATCATCACGTCGCATTCATGCATCGCGAGATTGGCCTCGTAGGTGCCGTGCATGCCGAGCATGCCGAGCCACTGCTTGTCGGAGGCCGGGTAGGCGCCAAGGCCCATCAGGGTCGAGGTGATGGGAAAGCCCGTGAGCCTGACGAGCTCGCGCAGCAGCATCGAGGCATGCGGCCCGGAATTGACGACGCCGCCGCCCGTGTAGAACACGGGGCGCTTGGCATTGGCCATCAGCTCGATGGCCGCACGGATGTGCTCCATGTCGCCCTTCACGGTGGGACGGTAGGTCTTGTGCTGATTGCTCAAGGGTCGCACATAGGAGCCGGTCTTGAACTGGATGTCCTTCGGCAGATCGACCACGACCGGACCCGGACGGCCGTTCTGCGCCACATAGAAGGCCTCGTGCAGAACCCGCGGCAGGTCTTCGATGGATTTGACGAGATAGTTGTGCTTCGTGCAGTGGCGCGTGATGCCGACCGTGTCGCATTCCTGGAACGCGTCGGAGCCGATGAGATGGGTCGGCACCTGACCGGTGATGCAGACCAGCGGGATCGAATCCATCATCGCGTCGGCAAGGCCCGTGATGGCATTCGTCGCGCCAGGACCCGATGTCACGAGCACCACGCCGGGCTTGCCGGACGAGCGGGCATAGCCTTCGGCTGCGTGGACCGCGCCCTGCTCGTGACGGACGAGAACGTGCCGCACCTTCTCCTGATGAAAGAGCGCATCGTAAATCGGGAGTACCGCGCCGCCCGGATAGCCGAAGATATGCTCGACCCCCTGATCCTGCAGGGCTCGGATCACCATTTCCGCTCCGGTCATCGTCTCGCTCATGGGTCTTGCTCCGTCGGGCTCGTCTGCTGTGTCTCAAGAAATCTGGGCAATAAAAAAGGCCCCTGAGGGGGCCTGTGCGCCATCGCCGGACCTGCGGGTCAATCCCGCTCCGTCGATGGCGCTCGTACTACGAGAATAAGCTTGCGCATTGGGGCAGCTCTCGGTTCAAAAGTTGCGCAGACGCTAAACCATGCATTTCATTCGGTCAAGCGGGGGCGACTTGGCGAGAAGCGGCTTAGCTTTTACGTTAAGCCCCCTATTTTAGTCGTATGACCATGACCGAGACCATCTCTACCACCGGGGCTCCGACGCAGAATCTGCGCCTCACGGCTCGCGCCCTCCTCCTGGGCGATCGCCTCGATGTCGCCGGGCTGGAGCGCAGCGACGTTCTGTCGACGACGCCCCTCGCCTTCAGAGCCGGACAGGAAGGCTTCGTGGCCCTGTTCCGCTATGGAGTGGCCGTTCTGGTCGGGCTCACGCCCCTGGAGGAAGACGAGGTGATCCGCAGCCTGCGCCAGAGGATCGCCGGCGAGTTCGCCCGCCATGAGGAAGAAACCGCCATCATCGAGATCTCACCCGACCGGGACGACCAGATCCCTCCGGGTGGACCGATCTACATCAAGCAGATGTCCACCGAGCGCCTGCTCGTCATCGCGGATGCCCTGTCCAAGAGCGCAACCCTCGCCCGGGACGAGCGGGAGGCCACAGCCGCCTTCGAGCTGGTTGAGCCCTCGGTCCAGCACCTTGCCGAAAAGGGGCGCCGCCCGCGCGACCGGCGCAGGATCCTCAAGCAGGTCGGCCACGCCCTCCTTGTCCGCCAGCGCATGTCCGGAGGCGTAGCCGTGGAGGAGAAGCCGGACGTCCTCTGGGACCGCCCGGACCTGGAACGTCTCTATGCCCGTCTGGAGGACGAGTACGAGCTGAAGGAACGCGCCGCAGCCCTCCACCGCAAGCTCGATGTGCTCGGCGATACCGCGCAGGCCCTGACGGACATCATCGACACCGAGCGCTCCCTGCGGCTCGAACTGATCATCGTCCTCCTGATCGTGTTCGAGATCTTCATCACCTTCTATCAGATGGCCGTAGGCTATCTGACGGGACATTGATGCGGGCCATCACCGCTTCGAATCCCTGCTCGGGCTCGACCCAGTGCCAATCCGGCAGTTGATGCCGGAACCAGGTGAACTGGCGCTTGGCATAGCGCCTCGTATCCCCCTGCCCTTTGGATATGGCCTCATCGAGCGAGATCTCGCCACGCAGGTAAGCCAATAGTCCGGGAACGCCATGGGCGCGCATGGCCGGCAGCATGGGATCGAGGTTCCGCTCGCCCAAGGCCCTCACCTCGTCGAGCGCCCCCTGCTCGATCATGGCTTCGAAACGCCGGTCAATCCGCCGGCGCAACTCATCCCGATCCGGCGCGAGGAAGAGCTTGACGACGGGGCGACCCGCCAAAGGTCCCGGCTCGCGGGCGCCGTGAAACGAGACCAGCGGGCGTCCGGTCGCTGCAAAGATCTCGAGAGCCCGCTGCACACGCAGCCGATCCGACGGGCGAAGGGTCCTGGCTGTTTCTGGATCGCGCTCAGACAGAAGGCGATGAAGCTCGGGCGTCTCAAGTCCCTCACTCTCCCGGCGTACCTGCTCGCGCACCTCCTCCGGGACGGGTGGCATCTCGGAGAGCCCCTCAGTCAGGGCCTTGAAGTAGAGGCCGGTGCCGCCCACGAAGATCGGCAGCTTCGTGCCACCGATAGTCCTAAGGACGTCGACCGCATCGGCCACATAGCGCCCAACAGAGAAGTTCACAGCGGCATCCACATGCCCGTAGAGACGGTGCGGCGCCTCTGCCTCTTCCTGCGATGTCGGACGGGCCGTGATCACGCGCAGATCGCCATAAACCTGCATGGAATCGGCGTTGATCACCTCGCCGTTGAGGGCTCGCGCCAGTCTGATGCCCAATGCGGACTTGCCTGATGCGGTCGGCCCTGCGATGAGAACCGCGCCGACCCGAACGTCACTCACAGCCAGGTCTCCCCAATGGCGTCTGCCCCGAATTCCCTCGTTGCGACCCTGATCGCCAATCCATCCGAACAGGCTCTCACGGACGAGATCGTGACCCAGGCCGCTCGGTCGCTCGGACAAGAGACGGAACAGGCCATCCTGGCAAGGGGAATCGCGGCGGACTTGATCGTTCTCGGCGCAACGGACGCGAGGTCCATCGAAGCGCTCCTGCGCAAAACCCTGCATGATCATCCCATCGACGTCGTTGTGCAGCCTCTGGCTACCCGGCGCAAGCGCCTGTTCCTGGCGGACATGGACTCCACCATGATCGGACAGGAATGCATCGACGAGCTTGCCGATTATGTCGGGCTCAAAGGCGAGGTTTCCGAGATCACGGAGCGTGCCATGCGCGGTGAGATCGCCTTCGAGCCCGCTCTGCGCGAGCGCGTGGCCCTGTTGAAGAACCTGCCCATTAATGTGGTGGACGAAATCATCGAGAACCGCATCACCCTTACCCCCGGAGGTCCGGCTCTCGTCCGGACGATGCGCACCAACGGCGCCTATACCTGCCTCGTCTCCGGCGGCTTTACGCTGTTCACCGGCCCTGTCGGGGCAAAGCTGGGCTTCCATGAGGATCGCTCCAACCGCCTGATTATTGAAGGAGAGACCCTAGCAGGCACAGTCGAGGAACCGATCCTCGGTCGCGAGGCGAAGCTCGCGACCATGATCGAGCTACGCACCCGGCTCGGTTTGGCCGCGCACGAGACGATGGCCGTAGGCGACGGCGCCAATGATCTTGCCATGCTGAGCGAAGCAGGCCTCGGCGTCGCCTTCCGGGCCAAGCCGGCGGTGGCGGCCGCGGCTCATGCGCGGCTCGACCATGCCGATCTGTCTGCGCTGCTCTATGTGCAGGGCTATAGGGCCAGCGACATCGCTCAGGGATAAGCCCAAGCTGTTCTGATGCATCCCTGAAACAAGAAAGGCGGCCCAGAAGGCCGCCTTTCCGATTGTCATGCGCACTGATCAGCTTACTCGATCGACAAGGCCACGAAGCGTACCTCGCCCTGCGCATTGGCGACGAGCAACAGCGCGGACTTGCGGTTCTGAGCCTTGAGGTCGTCGATCTTCTTGGTCACATCGGCCGGGTTGGAAACCGGCTCCTGATTGACCTCCACGATGACCTCTCCGGCCTGGATGCGCTTGTCGGAAGCGGCCGAGTTCGGGTCGACGCGGGTGATCACCACTCCCTTCAGGTCATCCTTCAGGCTGAACCGGCGGCGCAACTCGTCCGTCATGCCGGACATGTTGAGGCCGAGAGCCTGGCGGGTTGCCGTCTGAGGCTCGGTCGAGGGCTGCTGCAGGCTCGCCTGCTTCTCGGTGTCTTCCAGACGACCCAAGGTGACCTGTCGAGTCATCTCCTGGCCCTTGCGGACGATCGTCACGTCGACCGCCTTGCCGACGGGCGAGGAGGCCACGATCCGCGGCAGGTCGCGGGAATCCTTCACCTCCCTGCCGTCGAAGCGAACGATCACGTCCCCGACCTCGATCCCGGCAGGCTTGGCAGGCCCCTTCTCATCGATGCCGGCGACAAGCGCGCCGCGCGCCGTGCCGAGATTCAGGGCCTCGGCCGTGGCATCGTCCACGTTCTGGATGCGGACGCCGAGCCAGCCGCGACGGGTCTCGCCGAACTGGCGCAGCTGATCGATGATCGGCACCGCCGTGGAGGCGGGAACCGCGAAGCCGATGCCGACCGAACCGCCGGTGGGCGAAAGGATCGCCGTGTTGATGCCGATGACCTCGCCATTCATGTTGAAGAGCGGACCGCCGGAATTGCCCTTGTTGATGGAGGCATCGGTCTGAATGTAGTTGTCGTAGGGACCAGACTCGATGTTGCGGCCGCGGGCCGACACGATGCCGGCCGTGACGGAACCGCCGAGACCAAAGGGATTGCCGATCGCCATGACCCAGTCGCCCGGGCGAATGGTCTCGGAGTCGCCGAACTTCACCGCCCTGAGAGGCTTGTCGGACTTCACCTTCAGGACGGCCAGATCCACCTTGGAATCCTTGCCGACGATCTCGGCCTTCAGGCGCGTGCCGTCGGGAAAGATCACGCTGATGTCATTGGCATCGCCGATCACATGATTGTTGGTCACCACGATGCCGGACGGATCGATCACGAAGCCGGAGCCGAGCGAATTGGAGCTGCGGGGGCGGGAGGGAGAGTTTTCACCACCGGGACCACCCGGCCCACCCTGGCCGCGACGATTGAAGAACTCTTCGAAGAGATCCTCGAAAGGAGTGCCTGGCGGCAGCTGCGGCAGAGTGCGGTTGCGGGCTTCAACGGTGGTGGAGGCCGAGATGTTGACCACCGCCCCTGTGACCTCCTCGGCTAGGTCGGCAAAGGATTCAGGAGCCGAGCGGGCATGGGCCGGCAGCGGCATCGCTGTCGCGACCAGGGTCAGGACCGCGAAACAGGACGCGGCAAGCCGGCGCAGGGGACGATGGGGCAGCACCGCCTTGGAAGGTGCCAGCGCGTTCGTGGCTATGTTCATCGACAATCCTCTTTCGGAGTTTGTGCATATAGATTGGTGCTTGGCCCCGGCATTCAAGCGGGAAGTGCGGCGGAGGCTCGGCCGCCGCCTATCCGAACTGTCGCACAAGCCAGATCACCCCAAGGCCGAGCACGGCTGAAATGATGCCGACGATCCGCATCTGGTCGCTCGGGCTGTGAGCGGCCTCGTACATGGCCCGGCGCATCCCGTCCGGGAAGGCCGCAAACAGAATGCCCTCGACCGCGAGAGCGAGGCCGAGGGCTGCAATCAAGTCCAGCATCAGGCAGGCTTATTGGGCTGGAGCCGGTTGAGCCGGCGCTGGTGCTGGGGCCGGCTGAGCAGGGGCCGGTTGAGCTGGAGAGGTTCCGCGAGCCCGCTGACCCGTCGGGTCGTTGAAATAGCGGAAGAAGTCGGAATCCGGGCTCAGCACGAGTCGGGTCTCACTTCCTTTCAGTCCTGCCTCATAGGCCTGCATGGACCGGTAGAAGGCGAAGAATTCCGGATCCTGACCGAATGCCTCGGCGAGGATGCGGTTGCGGTCCGCGTCGCCCTGACCCCGCAGTTCCTCGGCCTGTCGATTGGCCTCGGCGCGGATCACCGTGGCCTCGCGCTCGGCCCGGGCCCGGATCGTCTGAGCCTGCTGCTGACCGTTGGCGCGGATGTCGGCTGCCTCGCGCTCGCGCTCCGTGCGCATCCTCTGATAGACGGCCTGGCTGTTCGCGGCGGGCAGATCGACGCGGGTCAGACGCACGTCGATCATCTCGATGCCGAGGCTCCCGGCCTGCCGGTTCACATCGTCCTGAATGCGGTTCATCAGAGAGGACCGGTCGGTGCGCACGATCGCGTCGCGCGATGCGCTGGCCAGAACGTTACGCATCGCCGAGTTCGTGAAACTCTGCAGGCGCTGGTTGGCCAGAGCGACGTTGCCGACCGCCTGATAGAACCGCAGGGGATCGATGATCCGGTAGCGCGTAAAGGCGTCCACTTCCAGGTTCTGCCGGTCGGCCGACAGCAGGGTCTGGACCGGCAGGTCGAGATCGAGCACCCGCTTCTCGAAGTAGGTGACGTTGTCGACCAGCGGCAGCTTGAACTTCAGACCTGGAGTGGAGATCGCCGACTGCACCGCGCCGAAGCGCAGCACCAAGGCGTACTGGGTCTGCTGCACGATGAAGACGGAGCTGTAGAGAACGATGGCGATCAGGCCCACCAGGATCAGGAGGCCCGTGCGAAGAGTCGAACTGTTCATCGCGTGGCTCCCTGCGGGTTGGCGGCATTGCCCTGAGGCTGCGGGCGCTGCTGCATCTGGTTGAGCGGCAGGAAGGGCACCACACCCTGCCCGTTCTGGTCGACGATGATCTTGTCGACGCCGCCGTAAACGCGCTCCATCGTCTCGAGGAAGATACGCTCGCGGCTGACATCAGGAGCCTTGCGGTACTCCTCATAGACCTGACGGAAGCGAGCGGCCTGACCGGACGCGTCGGCAACCGACTGCTCGCGGTAGCCTTCGGCCTGCTGGACGGTGCGGGCGGCCTCGCCTCGGGCTTCGGGAACGACGCGGCTGGCGAAGGCGCCGGCCTCGTTCTGGACGCGCACGGCATCCTGCTGGGCCGCATTGACGTCGAAGAAGGCCTGCTGGACTTCCGACGGCGGCCTGACAGCCTGGAGCTGAACCACGTTGATCAGCACACCGGCGCCGTAGGCGTCCAGGGCTTCCTGCATGATCTCGCGCACTTCCTGGGCAACGCTGGCCTGCTCGGTGGTCAGTATGGCCTGGATGTTGCGGCGGCCGATGACCTCACGCATGGCGCTCTCGGCCACCGACTTGATGGTGCCGTCAGGGTTCTGGAGGTTGAAGACGTAATCCTGCGGACGGGCCGGGTTGATCTGCCAGACCGCATCGAAATCGATGTCGACGATGTTCTCGTCGGCGGTGAGCATCAGGCTTTCCTCGATCACGTCACGGGCGCGGCCCTGCCCGGTCGGCGTGGATCGATAACCCACTTCGACCCGCTGCTGAGCGGTCACATTCGGCTTGAGCACCCGGCCGATCGGATAAGGCAGGTTGTAGCGCAAGCCCTCCCCTGAAGTCCCCGTATAGCTGCCGAAAATCATGTTGATGCCGACTTCGTTGGGTCGCACCGTATAGAAGCCGGTGAGCAGCCAAACAGCGATCACGCCCAGCACCAGGACGATCAAGCCCCGCCCGCCCATGGAGCCGCCAGGGATGAAGTCCTTCAGCCGATCCTGGCTGCGGCGCAGAATATCTTCGAGATCAGGGGGACTGCCGTTCCCCTGCGGGCCTCCCGAGCCCCATGGGCTCTTGCCGCCTCCCGATCCGCCGCGCTGCCCCCAGGGGCCGCCACCGCCGCTTTGGTTACTCCAAGGCATAGGACGCCTTTCCTCACTTACGAAGAGACCGGCCGAGACAGCCGATAAGAACTCGAGACGGTTGTGGGTGTTGCCTCTTCCGCCTGTCAAGCCTGCGAATTGGGGATTCGGAAGCGCTTCGTCAACCTTGAGGCGGCTCAACGACGCCTTTCGAGATCAATAAAGGTAAACGGATGCTCGTCATCCGGGCCTTTTGGATGATCCTCGCGTTTCACCTCGCGAAACTGTGACCGGTCGAAGGCCGGAAACACGGCGTCGCCCTCGGGCGCAGCATGGACTTGGGTCAAGAAAAGAGTCTGCACATGCGGCAGGGCAAGGGCATAGATCTCCGCCCCGCCGGCCACGGCGACCGCATCGGCTCCTGCCGTGCCTGCGAGTTCTTTCCCTTTGGCCACAGCCTCCTCCCAGGTGTGGGCAACATGTACGCCTTCCGCGGCGAAGACCTCGTCTCGGGTCAGCACGATGGTCTCCCGGCCCGGCAGGGGCTTGCCGATCGACTGGAACGTCTTGCGCCCCACGATCATCGGCTTGCCCATGGTGAGGCGGCGGAAGCGACCCAAGTCGGTCTTGATCCGCCAGAGCAGACGGTTGTCCTGTCCGATGACCCCGTTCTCGGCCATCGCGACCACGAGGATGAGGGGAATAGTCATGGCTCCTCCGCCAGTCGTTGCAAGGCCTCGCCCGTCATGCGCTGCACCGTCCACTCGTCCATCGGAACCGCCCCGATGGAGCGGTAGACGCGCAGGGCCGGCTCGTTCCAGTCGAGCACCGCCCATTCCAGGCGCGGCAGTCCTTCCGTCATGCACCGGCGAGCCAGATGCCGCAGCAGGGCGCGGCCGATTCCCTTGGAGCGCAACTCGGGCCTGACGAAGAGATCCTCGAGGTAGATCCCATGGCGCCCACGGAAAGTGGAGAAATTGTAAAACCACAGGGCGAAGCCGGCAGCCTCGCCCTCCCACTCGGCAATGTCAGCAAAGACACGCGGGTCGGGGCCGAAGAGGGCCTTGGCGATGTCGGCCTCAGTCGCTTCGACCTCATGGGCCAGCCGCTCATATTCGGCCAGTTCCCGGATGAAGCGGAAGATCAGGGTGGCATCGGATGCCACGGCAGGTCGGATCGAGAGAGTCATGTTCTCTTGTGGCGACTCCAGACGGAACTGTCGAGCTTATTCCGCTTCGTCCTCACCCATGACGCGTCGTGGCGAAGCCCATTCCTCAAGGATTGCATTCATGTCGTCCAGAACGAAGAACCGGGCGCTCTCGACATCGTATCCTTCCTCCAGAAGGCTGTCATAATCCGTCATCCTGTGGCGGATATAGGCGGTGATGGACAGCCAAGCCGCCGCTTCCGGTGAGGCGCCGTACAGGCCGCGGCTGCCCAGCGCGTGGTCGGTTACGGCCTCGAATTCGTGCCGCGGGATGCGCGGGGCCAGAATGCGGATGGCGCTCTCGATGGCCTCGCGCCGGTTCATGACGCTCAGACCGCGACGGGAGCCTTGATGGCCGGATGCGGGTCGTAATCCTCGATGGCGATGTGATCGTATGAGAAATCGAACAGCGACCGCACCGACGGGTTGAGCCGCAGCTTCGGCAGCGCCCTCGGCTCCCGGGAGAGCTGAAGGCGGGCCTGCTCCAGATGGTTGAGGTAGAGGTGCGCGTCGCCGAAGGAGTGGACGAAATCGCCCGGCTGCAGGCCGGTCGCCTGCGCCATCATGTGCGTGAGCAGCGCATAGGACGCGATGTTGAAGGGCACGCCCAGGAACACATCCGCCGAGCGCTGGTAGAGCTGGCAGGAGAGCCGCCCCTCCGCGACGTAGAACTGGAACAGGCAGTGGCAGGGTGCGAGCGCCATCTTGTCGAGGTCCGCCGGGTTCCAGGCGGAGACGATCAGGCGCCGGCTGTCCGGATTGCGGCGGATCTCGTCGAGAACCCAGCGGATCTGATCGACCGTGCCGCCGTCGGGCTTGGCCCAGGAACGCCACTGCTTGCCATAGACAGGACCGAGGTCGCCGTGCTCGTCTGCCCACTCGTCCCAGATCGAAACACCGTTCTCCTTCAGATAGCGGATGTTGGTGTCACCCTTCAGGAACCAGAGCAGTTCATGGATGATGGAGCGCAGGTGCAGCTTCTTCGTGGTGACGAGCGGAAATCCCTCGCTGAGGTCGAAGCGCATCTGGTGGCCGAACACGGAAATCGTGCCCGTTCCGGTGCGGTCGTCCTTGCGGACGCCCTCGTCCATGATGCGGCGGATGAGATCGAGATAGGCCTGCATGCGATACTCCTCGCTCCATCATAGGGCAGCGGCAACAGCCTTCCGAGTCACTTTTCAACGAAGGGTGGGGACAACCCGCCCTTTCAAAATCCGTCCGCTCCACCTATATTGGGAATGCCGGTCGCGAGATCGGCTATGGCGATAAACGGCTATCGGAATAAACCCATCGGACCCGGGGGCGGTACCCGGCGCCTCCACCAAAATCCAGGCAGGATCTGGCTTTCGGCGGGGGCGAAATAGGATCGACGAGGGCGTAAAGGATAGACTTTCGTTCGGCATGGTTCCGCCGTTATCGGGCCGAATCTATAGTTGCCAACGACAACTATGCTCCGGTTGCAGTGGCTGCGTAAGCGGTCCCTAAAGCCGAATCAAAGCCCTTGCGGTTAGCACCGTAAGGCGGGGTCCGGAGGCACCTGGCAACAGAAGCCTCCACTTTCGTTTCTGCAAGGGCGCACGCATGGCCGGTAAAGACCTGATCCGCTACGATCTTCTGGTGCAGGACGCTCTCAAGGGCGTCGTGCGCAAGGTGCTGATCGATGCCAAGGACGGGCTTCCGGGCGAGCACCACTTCTACATCTCCTTCCAGACGGATTTTCCGGGCGTTCGCCTCTCGAACCGCCTGCGCGAAAAATATCCTCAGGAGATGACGATCGTCCTCCAGCACCAGTACTGGGACCTCAACGTCACCGAGCACACCTTCGAGGTGGGGCTGTCGTTCTCAGGCATCCCGGAGCGGCTGCTCATCCCGTTCGATGCGCTCACCGGCTTCTTCGATCCATCCGTCCAGTTCGGGCTGAAGTTCGACAGTCAGGGTGATGAGGCGGAGGACGAGGTGCCCGAATCCGCACCCGCCCCTCAGCCTGCGCGTGGCACGTCCGAGCCCGTGGAACTGAAGCAGCCCCGCAAGTCCCTGACCGCAGGGGAGAAGCCCGCCCTTGCCGCCAAGGCCGAGCAGGTCGATGCGCTCAAGGAGCAGGTTACCGAATCCGACGGAGCTGCCGCATCGGGCAGCGCCGAGGTCGTCAGCCTCGACGCCTTCCGCAAGAAGAGCTGAGCCTCCCCGCTTAAGCTTCGGTCAGAATCTCCGGCACACGCTGCGTCAGGCGCATGGGCAGGCCGCCGCGCGGCCGCAAGGTGATGCGCTGCACCGGCTCGACCGCGTGCCCCTCCACGAGTTCGAGCCGCATGGAACGGGCGATGGTGGCCAGCACGATCACGGCCTCCTGCAGAGAGAAGCTCGCGCCGATGCAGACCCGAGGGCCAGCTCCGAACGGCAGATAGGCGAAGCGGTCGATCCTTTTGCGGTTCTCAGGCAGGAAGCGCTCGGGCCGGAAGGCATCGGGATCATCCCACAGCTTCCGATGGCGGTGAAGCACGTAAGGTGCGATCGCCACCATGGAGCCTGCCGGTATCTCCTGGTTTCCGATCCGGTCGTCCGCAATGGCCGTCCGGCTCATGTAGGGTGCAGGCGGATAGAGCCGGACAGCCTCGTCGATGACCGCGCGGGTGTAGACGAGCCGCTCCAGGTGATGAAGCTCGATCACCCCCTGCCCCAGCACCTCGTCCACCTCCTCCTCGACCCGGGCGCGGGCATGCTCGTCCTGAGAGAGAAGATAAAGCGACCAGGACAGGGCATTGGCGGTCGTCTCGTGCCCAGCCCCGATGAAGGTGATGATGTTGGTGCGCACCTCGATGTCGCTCAGACCCTTGCCGGTCTCGGGATCCGCAGCCTCCAGGAGGAGAGTCAGCAGGTCGCGGGGAGCCGGCTCGCCGCTGGCGAGCAGCGCCTTGCGGGCCTCGATCAACTCGTTGACGGTCTCCTCGAAGAACTGGATCGACGGCCTCGCCCGCAGGCGCCCGATCCGGGGCACCCAGTCCGGGAAGCCGAAGATGTCCAGCGGGTCAACCCGGCCGATGGAGTTGAAGTAGCGGGTGATCGCCCTCCCCAGGGCGTCATGGTCCTTCGGCACCCCTTGCGTGAAGATGGTCCGCTCCAGCACGTCGAGGGTGACCCGGGTCATGTCGAGGGCCGCATCGACCACGCGTCCGTCAGGCCGTCTCTGCCACCGCCTGACCAGGCGATCGGCCGCCTCGACCATCGCCGGGAAGAAGCTGGTGACGGTGCGCGGGGTGAAGAGCGGCGCGAGGGTGCGGCGCTGGAGCCGCCACTCGTCGCCTTCAGCCGTCACGAGGCCCCGGCCCAAGCCCGGCGCCAGGATCCGGATCTGCAGGTCGTCCTTCCGGTAGTTGGCGGCGTTGTCCACCAGGATATGGCGGATGCCGGCAGGATCGCTCACGACCGTCATGCGTCCCAGAGCTCCCTCGCCGGTGACGACGGGCTCTTCGAAATGCTCCTCCATCCACATGTTGAGAGGGTTCTCGCGTACGGCGCGCAGGAAGGCCACCATGCCGAGAAGCTCGGTGCGGGGCTTGGGGTGAGGCGGGCGGAAAAGGGGCGTTTCCAGAGTGTCGCTCATGCGAATTTCCAAGGCCTCCAATGCGCGTTCGCGGTTGCGAGCGCCACTATTTGAGATAAGAACACGCAACTCCATCGAAAGAGGTCAGGATGTCGCCCTCCACCCGCATCGAAACAGATACCTTCGGCCCCATCGACGTTCCCGCCGACAAGTTCTGGGGTGCCCAGACGCAGCGTTCCCTCCAGAACTTCCGCATCGGGACGGACCGGATGCCGCTCCCTCTGGTCCATGCGCTGGCCATCGTGAAGCAGGCGGCTGCCCTCGTGAACAAGGATCTGGGCAAGCTGGAGCCGCGCCTGGCCGATGCCATCGCGGCGGCCGCGGCCGACGTGGTGCAGGGCAAGTACGATGACGAGTTTCCCCTGGTGGTTTATCAGACGGGCTCGGGCACCCAGTCCAACATGAACATGAACGAGGTGCTCTCGAACCTCGCCATCGAGCGCCTGGGCGGCGAGCGCGGCAGCAAGAAGCCGGTTCACCCGAATGACCATGTGAACATGGGCCAATCGTCGAACGACTCGTTCCCGACCGCCATGCACATCGCCGTCGCCCGCGAGGTCCATGACCGCCTGCTGCCGGCCCTCAAGCACCTGTTGAAGGCGCTCGAGGACAAGCAGGAAGCCTTCAAGGATCTCGTGAAGATCGGCCGCACGCACCTCCAGGACGCGACCCCGGTGACCCTCGGCCAGGAATTCTCCGGTTACGCCGCGCAGGTCCGCCTCGGCATCGCCCGCATCGAGCAGACGCTGCCAGGCATCTATGCCCTCGCCCAGGGTGGCACAGCCGTCGGCACGGGTCTCAACGCCCATCCGGAATTTGCGGACCGCTTCGCCTCGAAGGTCGTGGAGCTGACCGCCCTTCCCTTCACATCGGCCAGCAACAAGTTCGAGGCGCTCGCCTCCAACGACGCCCTCGTCTACACCCACGGCGCGCTGGCGAGCCTCGCGGCCGGCCTGTTCAAGATCGCCAACGACATCCGCCTGATGGGCTCGGGCCCCCGTTCCGGCATCGGCGAGATCTCCCTGCCTGAGAACGAGCCCGGCTCGTCGATCATGCCCGGCAAGGTCAATCCGACCCAAGCCGAGGCCATGACGATGCTGTGCTGTCAGGTGGCAGGCAACCAGACGACGGTCACCTTCGCCGGCAGCCAGGGCCATTTCGAGCTCAACGTGTTCAAGCCGGTCATCGTGAATGCCGTGCTGCAGTCGATCCGCCTGCTGGCGGACGGCGCCGTCAGCTTCACGGACAACTGCGTGGTCGGCATCGAGCCGAATCACGAGCGCCTCCGGGACCTGATGGAGCGGTCCCTGATGCTGGTGACGGCTCTTGCCCCGACCATCGGCTACGACAAGGCGGCCGCCATCGCCAAGTCGGCGCACAAGAACGGCACGACTCTGAAGGAGGAGGCCCTCAAGGCAGGCGTTTCGGAAGAGGACTTCCACGCCGTCGTCCGCCCCGAGACCATGCTGTCGCCGGGCTGAATGCGGTAGAGTCGCGTCATGGCCGAGATCATCAATCTGCGTCAGGCGCGCAAGCAGAAGGCGCGGGCCGAGAAAGAGGCCCGCGCCGCCGAAAACCGCGTCAGCTTCGGCCGCACCAAGGTCGAGAAGACACTGAGCAAGGCCGAGCAGGATCTGGCGAAGAGCCGCCTCGATGCCCACAAGCGCGACCCCGACGAGACGCCGTGAATGGGCTTTGCCGTCGTCAAGCGCTCCGTCTCCATCACCGGCCACCGGACGAGCATCTCCCTTGAGGAGCCGTTCTGGGAGGAACTGAGGGAAATTGCGCAGCGGGACAAGCTCTCGGTTCAGGCCCTGATCGGGCGCATCGATGCAGAGCGCGGCGAGCAGAATCTGTCCTCGGCCATCCGTGTCTTCGTGCTCAACGACCTGCGTGGCCGTCTGGCATCGGACGCCGATCAGCGGATCGGCGGAGCCCCGTAGACCGACGGCGGTGGAGCGACCTCGACCGGAGGATTCAGGGGCGGCAGCGAGGTCTGCGACGGAGTCGGCTCAGGCTCCTCGGGCTGCCTCCGCTGCTCCGATTGCAACCGCTCTGCCTCTCGGCGAGCCCGCTCCGCTTCGGCCCGAGCCCTGGCCTGCCGGAGCGCCTCCTCCTCGGCCGCCCTGACCCTCTGGCGCTCAGCCTCGCGCTGCGCTTCGATCTGGCGCTGGCGCTCCGCCGCAGCTCGCTCGAATGCCTCGATCTTCTCCAGCTCCCGCTTGAGGACGATGGCCGCGAGCCCATTGCGGAACGGTCCGGCGTCGATCTGGCGAACGGGAGCCGTCAGGGAGCCCTGCCAGTTCAACCCGATCGACGGCGGCGCACCGACCCACTCGGAGGGCGAAGCCTTCGCCGTGAGCGCGCCGCGAGCATCGAACTGGAGGTTCTTCAGGTCGTAGGTGATGCCGCCCTGCCAGACGGCCGGCCCGCTCTCGGCCACGAAGGGCGAGAGCCGCAGCACCCCGCCCACGAGGGCCGCGGATGTCCGGACGAGACCAGCATTGAAGGGAGCCCGTCCGAGCTCCATGCCGAGGATCGCCTCCGCCTTGCCCTCGACCAGGGGATCGCTGTCCGCGAGCGCACGCTTGAGCGCGCGGTCGAAGACGTTCGGGTCGGCTGCCGGGATGCGGAGGTTGGTGACCTGCCATTCGCCGGCGCCCCCGAGATTGGTGACGAGTTCGGAGAGGCTTGCTCCGGCAGCTCCGAACCGGAGCGGACCGGACAGGACGGCCTCGAAGGGCGACGAGCCCGTCAGGGCCCACAGCGGGACCCTGTCCAGGGCTCCCTCGCCCACGATGGTGGCAAGCGCTCCCTGCCGGGTGATCGTCGTCGTGCCTGTGATCCTGCCCGAACCGATCGCTGCCTCGAGGTTTCGGATGGAGATCCCATCCGGCTGCGCTCCGACGACGAAGGCGGCCCGCGTGGCCTGGAGGCCGCGGCCCAGCTCGAGGGTTGCGACCCGGAAGGTGACCTGCCCGCCGGAGACGAGACGCCCGCTCTGGCCGAACTGGGCCGTGGACCAGATCGCGTTTGTGGTTTGATCGCCCGGCACGTTGAGCGCCAGGGCCGCTGCGAGCCACGGCATGGAGAGGCGGCCCAGGGACACCTCGCCGCCGATCTCGGATCGCGAGGCGGCCACGAGGCGCGCCTGCACGGGTTCGTTGGAGACCTTGGCGTTGATGTCGAGAAGAGTCGCGCCTCGTTCTCGACCGAGGGTCACCCGCCCGCTCACCGGCACCGGTGGGGCTACGCCGGCCCCATCGCCGAGCAGGCGCAGGAAGGGCGTGATGTCGGCCGTTGCGATCTCGGCCTCGCCGCTGTCCACCACATCGTCGCCCTCGCTCAGGGCAAACGGCTTCGTCGTCGCCACCTTCACGCCCGCCACATCCCCGGTGAGAGCAACGCTGAACCGGCCGGATCCGACACGGGAGCCGCGGAGATCCATTCTGGAAGGCTGGTTGAGGCCGGCCATGTTCACCCGGTTGACCCAGCGTCCGGTGTTGTCGGTGGAGAGGGCGAGGGTCAGGCTCTCGGTGCGTCCGTCGATGGACTCGACTTGGCCTTCGAAAGGCCCACCGGCCATGCGGCCTGTGGCCGTCGTGCGCAGCCGCAGTTCGGTCGAGCCGAGAGGCGGCGCCACCCGCTCGGAGGCGACATCGAGATCGAGCGCCCCTCCGCGGACGAAGGGCGGCACGAGCTTCGAGATCCCACCGATCCAGACGCTTCCCAGGAGATCGATCAGGGGATCGGCGCGCTGAGCCGTGACCTTGCCGGAAATCCTGCCCGAGCCGTCCGGCGCAATCCGCCCGCGCACCCGGGCATTGGCGCCGGCAAGATCCACGATGTCGAGGGTCTCGACAAGCAGCGCCGGACCATCGGAGAGGATGCGCGCCGTGATCCGCCCCGTCGCCGGGCTCCTGCCTGCGCTGACCCCGCGGGCATCCAGGATGAAGCCGACATCAAGATTTTCGGTGGCCTGGAACACGCTCGAGACCTGGGGCAGATCGTCGAGGTTCAGACCCTGAAGGGCAACCTGCGCTTCGAGCCTGCCGCGTTCGTTCGCCTCCGGCGCGGTGTAGCGGACATTGCCGGTGAGCGTGGACTCGCCCATCTTCAGCCGCAGCCGGTTGAAGGACAGGACGGGGTTCGAGAACGCGACCTCCGAGGAGAGCTCGATGGGTCGCCCGTCCAGGGCCGTCAGCAGCGGCGAGTTCAGGCGGATCTTGGCAAGATAGCGCGCGAGACGGTCGGACTGGTTGGAGGCCAGCGCCACCTTGCCGTTGATGCCGCCTCTCGTGTTCAGGCCAAGCTGGCCTTCGAGTGCCACCTTGGTGTCCCCTGGAGCGGTGAACTCGATCCTGTCCACCGTCGCCCGTCCGGTGTCGATGGACAGGCGCAGATTGGCATTCGTCAGATCCTCCTGGCCCAGGCCGATGCTGTCGATCTTCAGGTCGAGATCGACCGGCACCCGGATCAGCGGCAGGGACCATTGCTGAAGGCGGCTCGCAAAGTCCTGGCCGTTTCCGGAAAGGATGAAGCTGTCCGCATCGAGCCTGCGCCCTTCCAGACGCAGCGAGATGCGCGGATCGTTGAGCCCGACCCTCCCTTGGCCGGTCATGCGCAGGCTCGCCCCGCCCTCGCCCGCTTCCAGGCTGACAGGGGTGAGCTCGACCGCACCCGGCACCGTCTTGAACTCGGTCTCGACGACGATCGGGATCGGGATGCCGGCCGCGGCGACCTGTGCCGGAGGACCGAACAGGATCTTTGCCTTGCCGGAGACGTTCGGGGTCGCAGCCTCCCCGGCGCCTTCGCTCAGTCCCAGCCGGGCATCCAGATCGAAACGCGGATAGGCGTCGCCACCGCCCGAGAGCTTGACCTGAATGGATTTGTCCTCGGCCAGTTCTCCGGTCACAAGGCGAAACGGCACCCCGGACGTCGTCCCCTCGACGCGCCAGGGGCCGATGAGCTTCTGGCCCTCGATGAGCACGTTCTCCGCGAAGGCCTGATTGGTGCGGCCGGTGCTCGCGCTCTGGGTGGTGACGAGGAGCTGGCCGACGGCGAGGTTCTCGATGGCCCATTCCCGAGCCCGCCCGCTGCCCGAGACCAATTCCGGCGGCAGGCGCCACTCGCCGTCGCCGGAGACCGGGATTCGAATATCGGCGCGCCCGACCCGCGTTTCCGTGAACCGCACCTCGCCCCGCAGCAGGGGCGTGAGGGCGACTTCCGCCCAGACGTTGTCGGCCGTCAGAACCGGCGAATCCGGCGTCTTCCCGCCGAGCCTCAGCCGGTCGAGGATGATCCTCGGCTCAGGCAGCAGGCGAATGCCGATGCCGCCCTCGGTCTGGGCCTCCGTTCCCGACGCGCGCGCGATCATCTGGTCGATCGTCTCGCGGTGGGCCTCCCAGGAAATGAAGGGAGGCGCCGCCACGGCGACCGCCAGGATCAGGATCACGATGGATGCGATGATCGTCAGGATATCGCGCAAGAAGCTGCCTTTTCTCCGTTACTTTGGGACGTCCTTAACCCATGACGGCCAGGACCGGGAGCGCTGTTCACCGTGTTCCACCGTCAAAGCGCGACGATCTTGCCCGGATTCATGATGTTGTGAGGGTCAATGGCCTGTTTCAAGACGCGCATGAGGCCCAGCGCCGCCGGCCCATGCTCGATCTCCAGGTATTTCATCTTCTTCTGGCCGACGCCATGCTCGCCCGTGCAGGTGCCCTCCATGGCCACCGCGCGCCGCACGAGCCGGTCGACAAACGCCTCGCAGGCCTCGATTTCCGCCGGATCGTCCGTGTTCACGAGAGGCTGAACGTGGAAATTGCCGTCGCCCACATGGCCGACGATGGGGGCAATGAGCCCGCTCTCGAGAATATCCTGCTTCGTGGCGTCCACACATTCGGCCAGACGCGAGATGGGAACGCAGACATCCGTCGCCACCGATTGGGCACCCGGCCGCAGGCCCTTGGCCGCCCAATAGGCATCATGCCGGGCCTGCCAGAGGCGGGAGCGCTCCTCAGGTTTGGTAGCCCACTCGAAGGGCCCGCCGCTGAATTCGGCCGCAATCTCGCCGAAGCGCTCGGCCTGCTCCTGCACCCCGGCTTCGGAGCCATGGAACTCCAGCAGCAGCAGGGGGCTCTCCGGCAGCGACAGCTTGGAGTGGAGATTGACGGCCCTCACCTGCACCTCATCGAGCAGCTCGATGCGTGCCATCGGAATGCCGGACTGGATGGTCATGATCACCGCGTCGCAGGCAGCCTTGACAGTTGGGAACGGGCAGATGCCGGCCGAGATCGCCTCGGGAATGCCGTTGAGCTTGAGTGTGATCTCGGTGATGATGCCCAGCGTCCCCTCCGAACCGATCAGAAGCCGCGTGAGATCGTAGCCTGCCGAGCTCTTCCTGGCGCGGCTCGCCGTCTTCACGATCTCGCCATTGGGCAGCACGGCGGTGAGCGCCAGAACCACGTCCTTCATGGTCCCGTAGCGCACCGCGTTGGTGCCCGATGCCCGGGTGGCGACCATGCCGCCGATGGAGGCGTCGGCGCCGGGGTCGATCGGGAAGAACAGGCCCTTGTCGCGCAGGTGCTCGTTGAGCTCCTTGCGCGTCACGCCGGCCTCGACCACGCAGTCCAGATCCTCGTCATGCACGGCGATGATGCGCTTCATCAGGCTCAGATCGATGGAAACGCCGCCATAGGGGGCATTGACGTGCCCTTCAAGCGAGGTGCCGGTGCCGTAGGGGATGATCGGGATTTCGTGCGCAGCGCAGAGCCTGACGATCTCCGACACCTCCTCCGTCGTCCGAGGATAGACCACGATGTCCGGGGGCTGGTTCTTTACCCAGGTGAGCGAATGCCCGTGCTGCTCGCGCACCGCTGCCGATGTAGCGACCCGGTCGCCCAGGCGCTGAGACAGCTCGGACTGGAGAGAAGCAAGGGCGGTATCCGTCGCTTTCTGGCGGACGGCGGCGTGGGGCACATTCATGGAGGCTTCAGATCCGGTTGTGATGCTCAAGTGACCCATAGCTACCAGAACCGTTGCAAAGGCAACACTCGGATGAGAAAGATGCCGCACCCCTCATGCACAATCTGCCGGACCATGCTAACATTGTTTCCTCCAGACAGAAGAATTGAGGGACGAGAGTGATCATGGAAAAGCGGACTCCCGTCTTTTTCTTCGCGCCCTTCGTGTCCTCCACGATGCGGATCGAGCCCGCTTGGATCGACTACAACGGCCACATGAACATGGCCTATTACCATGTGCTCTTTGACTGGGCCGTGGAAGAGGGCTTCAGCCTCGTTGGCCTGGGTCACGACTACCTGGAAAAGCGCAAGGCTTCCTTCTTCGCAGCCGAGATCCACACCACCTACAAGCGTGAACTGACGATGCACGACAGGGTGCGCGTCACGCTCCAGCTCGTCGACTTCGACGAGAAGCGCATTCACTACTACATGGAAATCCGTCATGCGGGCGAAGGCTGGGTTGCTGCGACCATGGAAGGTCTGTCCCTCCATGTGGATATGGAAACCCGGAAGGTCTGCCCCTTCCCGGATGACATCTCGGCCAATCTCGCCGTGATGCAGACCACTCACGCCCGCCTGCCCAAACCTCAGAACCTGGGCCGCGTCATCGGCATCCCGCACAAAGCCGAGGTCCAGGAGGCTCTGTCAGCCTCGGGCACCCGTCACTAGCAGCCGATCGAACCGCGCGGGCAGGCTCCACGGGGCATCGGAGGGAGGGAACGGGGAGCAAAAAGGCGGTCCCGCTGGATGTCCTGCCGGATCTGGTTGCTCTCCATTTGAAGCCGCTCCTCCAGGTTCAGCAGCCGCTGGTCCTGCCGGATCCTGCGGTTGAGGTCCTTTGAAGCCCGCTCAGACGGGCTCACGCGGGGCAGGCGCGTCTGAGCGTCCGCCGGCATGGACATAGGCAGGACGAGGCTGGAGACGATGGCGAAAGCCGCCATGAAACGCATGACACATTCCTTTTCAAGCCGGTCATTCCCATATGGGTGCAGGGCCTCCCGTCAACAATGACGTTCTGGTTCTGATGTTCGCGCCTGCGGCAGGATCGACAGGCGTTCCGGGCTCGACGCGGTTCCCCTTTTGATCCATGGTCCCGCCGATGAATCAGTCCGATCCCAGACCCGATCCGCAGGACAACCTCGCCCATGAGCCTGCGTCCGGCTCGCTGAGCGCTCGCGCCCGCGCGACGGTTGCGCCGCAATCTCCTTATCTGAACGGCTTGAACCCGGAACAGCGCGCCGCCGTCGAGGCGACGGAGGGCCCGGTCCTGGTGCTGGCCGGCGCCGGCACCGGCAAAACCCGTGTTCTGACCACCCGGATTGCCCACCTGATCGCCACCGGTAAAGCCTACCCGTCCCAGATCCTGTCCGTGACCTTCACCAACAAGGCCGCGCGGGAAATGCGCGAGCGCATCACGGCCGTTATCGGCCCCGTGGCCGAGGGTATGCAGTGGCTGGGCACGTTCCACTCCATCGGCACCAAGATCCTGCGCCGCCATGCGGAGCTCGTGGACCTGCGCTCCGACTTCACGATCTTAGGCACCGACGACCAGCTTCGCCTGATGAAGCAGGTGATCGAGGTTGAGGGCATCGACGAGAAGCGCTGGCCGGCCCGGCAGCTCGCCGGCCACATCGACGGCTGGAAGAACCGCGGCCTCGGCCCCGATCAGGTGCCGGCCGGTGAAGCCGGCGCCTTCGCCAACGGCAAGGGCGGTCGGCTCTATCGGGCTTATCAGGAACGCCTCAAGACCTTGAACGCGGTCGACTTTGGCGACCTCCTGCTGGAATGCCTGCGCCTGTGGCGCGAGCACCCGGACATTCTCGAGCAGTATCAGAACCGCTTCCGCTACATGCTGGTGGACGAGTACCAGGACACCAACGTCGCCCAGTATCTCTGGCTTCGGCTTCTCGCCCAGGCGCGCAAGAACCTGTGTTGCGTCGGCGACGACGACCAGTCGATCTATGGCTGGCGTGGCGCCGAAGTCGACAACATCCTGCGCTTCGAGCACGACTTCCCCGGCGCGACCGTGATCCGCCTGGAGCGCAACTACCGCTCCACCGGCCACATCCTCTCCGCAGCCTCCGGTCTCATCGCCAAGAACCAGGGCCGGCTCGGAAAGACCCTGCGCACCGAGGACGAGCCCGGCGAGAAGGTGACCATCACCGGCGCCTGGGACTCCGAGGACGAGGCCCGGCTGATCGGCGAAGAAATCGAGGCGCTGCACGCCAAAAAGCATTCCCTGTCGGAGATCGCCATCCTGGTGCGCATCTCCGCTCAGATGCGCGAGATCGAAGACCGGCTCGTGACGCTCGGCGTGCCCTATCGGGTCATCGGTGGCCCGCGCTTCTACGAGCGCGCGGAAATCCGCGATGCCCTCGCTTATCTGCGCGTCGTGAACCAGCCTGCCGACGACCTCGCCTTCGAACGCATCGTCAACGTGCCCAAGCGCGGTCTGGGTGACGCCACGATCCAGGTGCTGCACAACCATGCCCGCGCAGCCCGCGTGCCGCTGGTGGAGGCCGCGCGCTTCATCGTCGAGACCGACGAGCTGAAGCCGAAGCCACGCGCGACCTTACGCGATCTGCTCATCTCCTTCGGCCGCTGGGCAAAGCTTTCAGAGACCCTCTCGCAGTCCGAGGTTGCGCAAACGGTGCTGGAGGAATCCGGCTACACGGACATGTGGCAGAAGGACAAATCGGCGGATGCGGCAGGGCGCCTGGAAAACCTCAAGGAGCTCGTGCGCTCCATGGAGGAATTCCCGGACCTGCAGAGCTTCCTGGAGCATGTCTCGCTGGTCATGGAAGCGAACGAATCCGACACCGCCGAGCGCGTGAGCCTGATGACGCTCCATGCGGCGAAGGGCCTGGAATTCGACACGGTCTTCCTGCCGGGCTGGGAGGAAGGCCTCTTCCCGAACCAGCGCGCCCTCGATGAGAGCGGCCGCGCTGGACTGGAGGAAGAACGGCGTCTCGCCCATGTGGGCCTCACCCGCGCCCGGCGCCGCGCCAAGATCTTCTTTGCCTCCAACCGGCGCATCCATGGGCTATGGAACTCGACGGTGCCGAGCCGCTTCGTCGACGACTTGCCTGAATCGAATGTGGAGATCGCCGAGGCTCCTGCCAACTTCTCCTATGGCGGTTCACGCTTCGATCGCATGCAGCCCTTCAGCGGCTCGTCTTATCAGACTCCCGGCTGGCAGCGGGCTCAGGCGCATCGCGCAACCACCGAAGACGGCGGCTATTCCGCCCGGCGTTCCGGCGAACGCCGCGGGTCCATGCTGATCGAGGGCGAACTGGTGGCGAAATCCACCGGCGGCTCGGGCTTCAAGGTAGGCGGACGCGTGCTGCACACTAAATTCGGTCCTGGCACCATTGAGGCTGTGGACGGCAACAAGCTCACGGTCGAGTTCGACAAAGCCGGGCGGAAGATGGTGCTCGACAGCTTTGTTGAGGCGCTTGGGTAAGCGCTCCAGGGTTCGTCATCACCGGCCTTGTGCCGGTGATCTCGTTCGGAGAAGGCTGCCCCTCTAATCGAGATGGCCGGGACCAGCCCGGCCATGACGTGATGAAGAGTTTACAGCAATTACTCCGCGGCAGCCGGCGGCACGGGTGCCGGCGGGGTGCCGTAGGTGCGAGGATCGACCGGGTTGAGGTTGCCCTCGTCCTCCGTATAGGCCGGCGGGCGATCGATGTAGGTGAAGGTCCCCTTTCCGTCCGGCGCGGGCCCCTGAGCCCAACGGCCCTGCTCGCTCTCCGTGCCTTCCGAATGATTGAGGAATTGGTAGGCCACTTCGCTCTTCTCAAGCTCCTGCGGGAAGTTCGACGGCACCGGGGTCATCTCGAGGCCATCCTCCTCCAGTTCCTTGATCGCGGCGAGCCACTGGTTCTGGTGCATGGTGTCGCGCGCGATAAGAAACGAGAGCATGTCGCGCACGCCGGTATCGTTCGTCATGTTGTAGAGACGGGCGACCTGGAGACGTCCCTGGCTTTCGGCCGTCACGTTGAAGCGGAAGTCGGCGAGCAGGTTGCCGCTCGCGATCGTATAGGCCGATGTCCAGGGATTGCCCACGCTGTCCGAGGGCCGCGCTCCAAGACCGGCCACGATGTAATGCTGGGCGTTCATGCCGGCCACGATGGCATCTTCCACGCGGGCGCCGCCCATAACGGCTCCCACCACCGAGTTCTTGGCCATCTCCTCCTGCTGCTCGATCGGCGAGGTTTCGAGCAGGCGCGCAATCATGGTGGCGAGCATCTCGACATGGCCGATCTCCTCGGTGCCGATGTCCATGATCATGTCCTTGTATTTCTGGGGACCACGGCAGTTCCAGCCTTGGAACAGATAGGTCATCATCACGCTGATCTCGCCCCATTGGCCGCCCAAGGGCTCCTGAAGCATCTTGGCGAAAAGCGGATCGGGTTTGTCAGGCTTGGCGTGATACGCCATCTGCTTCTGGCGGAAGAACATCGGCTGCTCCTGTCTGGTGGAATGAGTGGCGACTCTCAGCCCCACAAGAGTCAGCCTTCCAACCGGACCATCTCGCCGTTGTTCCCAATTTAGGCCGTTCTTCCTGTACTTTAGACGAATTCTCATCTGGCTTCTCCTCCCCTCTAGCCACTCGCTCGCAACTGTGGAACCATCCGGCCCGAACGAACGATCCTGAGAGGCGCCGATGTTTCCCCTGTCCAACATGCTGAAATCCTTCGTGCGTGCCGGAACCCTGAAGGTGATCGATGCGGAAGGCGGCATCCACTCGTTCGGCGGGGAGAAACCAGGCCCAAGCGTCACCATGCGGCTGACGGACCGCTCGCTCTATCACAAGCTCTTCCTCAATCCGGAGCTGCACGCCGGCGAGGCCTATATGGATGGCCGCATGAGCTTCGAGGACGGCTCGACATTGAGGGATTTCCTCAACCTCTTCTCGATGAACCGCTCGACATTAGCCAACTACCCGCTGCAGAGCGTGCTCAAGCGCATCTCGCGCGGGGTGAAGCGCTTCCAGCAGGCGAACCCCGTCGGCAAGGCGCAACAGAACGTGGCGCACCACTACGATCTGGGCAACGATTTCTACAAGCTCTTCCTCGACAAGGGCATGCAGTATTCCTGCGCCTATTTCGTCAACGATGACGACACGCTCGAGGAGGCACAGCAGAACAAGCTTCGTCTCATCGCCTCGAAGCTCCGGCTGAAGCCGGGCTTGAAGATCCTCGATATCGGTAGCGGCTGGGGCGATCTCGCACTTTATCTCGCCGCCATGGAGGACGTGGACGTCACCGGCGTCACGCTCTCGAAAGAGCAGCATGAACTCTCCAACGAGAAGGCGCGGCGCGCGGGCCTGTCGGATCGGGTGCGCTTCGAACTCCTCGACTACCGCAAGATGGACCGGAAATTCGACCGCATTGTTTCGGTTGGGATGTTCGAGCATGTGGGCGTGCACCATTACGGCGAGTTCTTCGCCAAGATCAACGCGTTGCTCGACGATGACGGGCTGATGGTGCTGCATTCCATCGGCAAGATGAGCCCGCCCGGCACGGCAAGCCCATGGCTGCGCAAGTACATCTTCCCCGGCGCCTACTCCCCGGCCCTGTCTGAAGTATTTCCCGTCGTCGAGCAGAACCAGTTGTGGGTGACGGATCTGGAATTCCTGCGCCTGCATTACGCGAAGACGCTCAATCACTGGCACCGGCGCTTCGAGGCGAACCGCGAGACAATCGCCGCCATGTACGACGAGCGATTCTGCCGCATGTTCGAGTTCTATCTCATCAGCGCCGAGACCATGTTCACCACCGGCAGCCAACTCGTGTTCCACATGCAGCTCGCCCGCAAGCGCGATGCCGCCCCGCTCGTACGCGACTACGTCACGGACGTGCAGCGCGAGTACAAGGCCAAGGAGGCGGAACGTCTCAAGGTGCTGGAGCCGGCCAGGGAGCTGACGCCGGTTTAAGATCCGGCATCAGCTTGATTGCAGTTCTCGATCAGCGTCGTTCGCCGGCGAGATGCCGCGATGTGATTGTCGGGTCAACGGCGCCTGAGCGACCGCCGAACCAGCCTGCAAGCGCGCCGAGGATCAGTCCGAGCGCGCCGAGAAGCGCGGCGGTCGAGACACCCGTGGCAGCAGTGTCGGCCGCCTGCTTTGCCTGATCCACGGTCTGGCGATACTGCTGCTCGTACTGCGCGATCCGATTGCGAGCTTCTTCAGGCGGAATGTTCTGCGCACGGGCGAGAGCGTCGACTGCCCGGTCACGCGCCTGTTGCGCCTGCGCTTGATCGCCGGTCAGCATGGCGCGCAAGCTCGTGATAGCCGTGTCCCTCAGTTGCGCGGGGTCCGTTCCGCCTGCTGCACTTCGCACCTGCTGCTCGATCGCGGCGAATGGATCTGGGTTCTGTGCCAGAGCCGGCGCTGCAGTCTGTACAGCTGTCCGGCCTAAGCCGCCCACAGCACTGGACAGCGTGTTGTAGGCGCCGCCGAGCAGACTGCCCAAGGTCGAGGTCAGAAGATAGAAGATGACAAGCGTCGTTGCGGCCCAGGCTATCAAACCATGATAACCGGCAGTGGACTCCTTGGGACGTCCCGAGAGCCGCCCAGCCAAATAGCCCCCGGCGAAGGAGGCTATGATCCCTGAAAGCGTCCACCAGATACCGGCCGCAATGGAGAAGGTTGACGCCTGCGGGTTGTCTCCCGTTGCTGGATCGAGAGTCGCCACGCCGATGCCGATGCCAAGCATGTTGAGGATAAGCTGGGTCACCAGGGCCGTGACCACACCGGCAAGGACTGCGCCCCAGGAGATGCGGTTCAACATGATGGTGCGCGCATCTTCGGCGGGAGTGACTGGAGACATGTGCGGCGCGTCTTTATCGCCCAGGTTGCGAGGCGTCGCGGGGTGGTCCACCATGGTGTCCTCCTATGGCTTTCATGGCAAAGAGCAGTTCGCCCTGAGGCGGACTATTTTCACGCCCTTAACCAGAGGGCAGCCCATATGTTCCACGGTTTTGCCATAAAACCGCGAGGCGCGGCCAAGCTCTTCTTAGGTGAGCGTTTCGTAATCCTTGTTCTTCAGGCCATCGTGAGAGTGACGCGTCGGCAGCGTGCCTTCCGGCTGCTTCTTGAAATGCGGGGCGGCCATGGAGCCGACGGAGCCCTTTGCGACCGTCACGCCGCCATCAACCGCATAGAGCGCGCCGGTAACGTAGCTTGCCTCATCGGAGGCGAGGAAGCAGAACACGTTCGCGACTTCCTCCGGCGTGCCGCGACGCCCCATCGGTGTCGCGTCGATCATCATCGATTCCATCTCCCGGTCCATCGGGCCGCTGGACTTGTGGGTCCAAGCCGTGTCGATGGGACCGGGGCAAACGCAATTGGCGCGTACGCCATAGGCCGCCTGCTCCACGGCCACGCCGCGCATGAAGGAATGGATGAAGGCTTTGGTGCCGCCATACATCGTATTCTTGGCAATGCCGATCATGCCGGCCTCCGAACCTGTGGAGATGATGTTGCCGTATGTCTTCTGAAGATGGGGCAAGGCAGCCTTGGTCATCAGAAAGACGGACCGGATGTTCGCGCGCAGGGTCTCGTCGAACTTGTCGACAGGATAGTCCTGCGTTTCCGCAGCGACCAGGAACACTCCTGCGTTGTTGACGAGAACATCGATGCGCCCGTAAGCGTTCACGCACGCTTCCACCGCTGCCTGGGCGTGATGCTCCTCGGCGATGTCGCCAAGGTAGATCTCCGCGAAACCACCGGCCCTGTTGATCATCCGTGCCACATCCTCCACCGGATCGTCCGGCAGGCCGACGAGCAGAAGGCGGGCGCCCTCCCGAGCAAGTTTGAGAGCAATCGCCTCGCCGATGCCGGTGCCGGCACCCGTCACGATGGCAACCTTGTCGAAGAGGCGTCCGGTCATGGGTATCTCCTGAAGGTGAGGCAAGCGCAGCCATGAAGCCTCGGCCCTGGCTGCGGTCAGGCGAGGACAAAACGGGCCGCTCCCCTGACGGTTCCTCCCATGTTTGGACATCACGGACAGGTGACCTGCGCCACGAGGGGTGGTAAGGCGACCGCATGCTAGAAGGTCTGCACCCCAACCGCCCAACCCACGTCTTCCGCATCACCACGGACGAGCGCTCCGCACGCGCCATGACCGACATGATCGGCGAGATCTTCGACCCGGCCGAGACGGCTGTCGCTTCGTTTGAGACGGAAGACGACGGCCCCTGGATGCTGGAGGCCTATTTCGCCCACCAGCCGGATGAGGCGGCGATCCGCAACCTGCTGCGCCCCATCGTGGGCGCGGAGGCCGACAAAGGCGTCTTCCTGCCCCTCGAGCAGAAGGATTGGGTGAAGTCGTCCCTGGAGGGTCTCAAGCCGGTCCGCGCCGGACGGATCTTCGTCCACGGCTCCCACGACCGCGAGCAGCGCCTGCCAAGCGACATCGCCATCGAAATCGAGGCGGGCCTCGCCTTCGGCACCGGCCACCATGGCACCACCAAGGGATGCCTGCTTGCTTTCGTGGATGAGTTGAAGATGCGGACGCCCCGCCATGTGCTCGATGTCGGCACCGGCACGGGCATTCTCGCTTTTGCTGCGGCGAAGGTTCTGAAGCGCCCTGTCGTGGCGGGGGACATCGATCCGGAGGCCGTGCGAGTGGCGCGGGAGAACGCGCGGCTCAACGGGATCGCGGCCTGGATGAGGCTCTATGTAGGCCCCGGCATCCGCCATGCGGAGGCGGACCGCCCCGGCCACTTCGACCTGGTCTTCGCCAATATCCTGGCCAAGCCTCTGCGGATGCTGTCACCGGCGCTGGCGCGCGTGGCGAGCGATGACGGGACGATCATTCTGTCCGGGCTTCTCTACCGCGACGTCCCCGGTGTTCTGTCAGCCTATGCGCACCAGGGCTGGTATCTGCAGCGCCGGTACGATCTCGACGGCTGGGCCGCGCTCGTAATGAAGCGCGGCAGCGCACGTGCGCTGCCGCGGCTGTAATTTCTCTTACTCGGCCAGAACGCCTGGGTAGCGCTTGGCGAGTTCGCGGCGGAGCTTGAGGGTTTCGGTCCAGACTTCGCGAATGGCCTTGAGGGCGGTGATGATGATCATTGTCTTATCTTTCTTCGCAAATGAAGTGATCAAAGCTTGATGGGCAAATCGTCGGACTGGTCGAGGAACAGGGGGGTGTGATCCTGCCGGCGGTCCAGATCGGACATGAAAGCCTCGTGGCGGCGCAGTTCCCGTGCAGCGCTCCGGGTGCGGCTCTCGACGAGGGCATTCATGATCCGGGAAGCGACCTGCGAAACCTTGGATGGTGCGGTGTCAGAGCTGGCGAGGCGGGACGAAAAGACGGCTGCGGTCATGGGCTTGTCTCCAAACGGATTGTTGCTGAGACCCTTCAGCGCTCCTCCGTTCTTGTTATCCAGAAGATAAGCTCGGTTCGACTTTGGTAGAAGTCACAGGATCACATGCAAGCCATGCGATATCTGCAGGACAACGCTAATTTTGATTAACACCTAGTCACCCGACGCATAATTCTCGGGCACTCTGCCTGAACGCGCAGCCATTCTTCCCGGGCCATTGCAGTTGCGGCCGCGCTCGCTCCGGCCTAGCGTGCAGACCTCTTCATTTGCGATGCCCGGTGCTGCTTTCCATGGCTCAGTTCCAGTTCTTCGATGACACGACCTCTCCCGCCCAAGGACCCAAGCACATTGCCAAGCTCCGTGCCGAAATGGCTCGCCGGGGCTTCGACGGGTTCATCGTGCCCCGCGCCGACGAGCATCAGGGCGAGTACGTGCCGAAGAGCGCGGAGCGTCTGGCGTGGCTTACCGGGTTCACAGGCTCGGCCGGGACGGTTGTCGTCCTGCAGAACAAGGCCGCTCTCGTGGTCGACGGTCGCTATACGGTCCAGGCGGCAGAGCAGGTGGACACCTCCGTCATCACGCCGGTTCAACTCGCCGACTTCACCCCCGAGGACTGGATTGCCGAAAACCTGCCCCAGGGCGGCACCCTCGCCTATGACCCATGGCTTCACACCAGCGACGGGCTCAAGCGGCTGGAACAGGCGGTCAGCCGGGCCGGCGGGCGGCTCGCCCCCGTGGACATGAACCTCGTCGACGTGATCTGGATCGACCGCCCCGCTCCACCGCAGGCGCCGGTGCGGCCGCATCCCCACGATTATGCCGGAGAAGCAGCGCCCGCCAAGCTGGAGCGTATCCGCCGCAAGATGGCGGAGGCCAAGATCGACGCTCTCGTCATTTCCGACCCGCACAACCTCGCCTGGGCCTTCAACCTGCGCGGCGGCGATGTGGGGCACACCCCCCTGCCGCTCGGCTACGCCATTCTCCCCAGAGAGGGTCGCGCCAGCCTGTTCTTCGACCCAGTGAAGGTGACGAACGAGGCCGGCGACGCGGTCGGCGACCTCGCCGCGTTCGCGCCAATCAGCGGCTTCCAGGGCGCTCTCGACGAGCTGGGTGGAACCGGCGGCAGGATCCGCGTCGACTCGGCAACCGGCGCAGTCGCCCTGATCCGGCGCATCGAGGCGGCGGGCGGCACGGTCGATGTGGGGGCTGACCCGATTGCCCTCATGAAAGCCGTGAAGAACGAGGCCGAAATCGCAGGCTCCCATGCGGCGCATCTGCGCGACGGGGTGGCAGTGGCCCGCTTCCTCGCCTGGCTCGACCGTGAGGCTCCGTCGGGCAAGCTGACCGAGATCGACGCGGTGGAAGCGCTGGAGGTCTTCCGCGTCGAGACGGGCGCGCTGAAGAACATCTCCTTCCCGAGCATTTCAGGCGCCGGCCCCAATGCCGCCTTGCCGCACTATCGCGTCACCAGTTCGAGCAACCGCTCCATCGAGCGCAATCAGATATTCCTGATCGATTCCGGTGCTCAATACGAGGACGGCACCACGGACATCACCCGCACGGTCATCGTGGGCGAGACGACAGCGGAAATGAAGGACCGCTTCACCCGCGTGCTGAAAGGCCATATCGCCATCGCCCAGGCGGTGTTCCCGAAAGGCACGACCGGTGCGCAGATCGACGCCTTCGCGCGCAAGCCCCTGTGGGAAGCGGGCCTCGATTTCGATCACGGCACGGGCCACGGCATCGGCAGCTATCTCTCCGTGCACGAGGGCCCGCAGCGCATCGCCAAGACCGGCCACACGCCGCTGGAGATCGGCATGATGCTGTCCAACGAGCCCGGCTTCTACAAGCCCGGCGCCTACGGCATCCGCATCGAGAACCTCATCCTCGTCGAGCCGCGCACGATCCCCGGCGGCGACCGCGAGATGATGGGATTCGAGACGCTCACCTTCACGCCCATCGACCTGCGCCTCGTGGAGCCCGCGATCATGACCGCGGACGAGATCGCGTGGCTCAACGCGTATCATGCAGCGGTGCGCGAGAAGATTGGGCCGCATCTCGATGCCGAGACGCGCGCTTGGTTGGAGAACGCAACGCAGCCCATCGGCTAGAGCAGGTTCCGCAGCACCACGACGGCGACTACGCCGACTGCCACCGTGCCGAGCAGCGGAAGCCGGAACGCTGCGACTGCCGTGATGGCGGCCGCGATGGCTTCCGCCCATCCGGTGGTGAGCGCGGTCGGTGCGATCACGGCAACCAGCACCGCCGGCGGAATGGCGTCGAAGGCGGCCTTGGCGCGCCCCGTGAGCACGAGGCGGTCGGCCACGAAGAGGCCTGCGATGCGCGTGAGATAGGTGACCACCGCCATGGCCAGGATGGCGGTCAGAGTCGTCGTGTCGAGGTTCATGAGCGCGCCTCCTCAGGTGCTGCGAGATAGGCTGCGGCAATGCCCGCGAGTGCGCCCGATGCCACGTGCCAGGGAGCGCCAATGAAATAGTGCACGAGGGCTGCGACGGCCGCGCTGACAGCCACGGTGACGAGGGTCACGCGGCTCTTCCCGAAGCCGGCCACAAGGCCGATGAAGAGCGCCGTAAAGGCGAAGTCCGCGCCTATGCGCTCCGGGTCGCCGAGGAAGGAGCCCAGGATCGCCCCGATGGTCGACGACAGCGTCCAGTTCGCCCAGAGCACCACGGCCATGGCAAACCAGTAGGCTCCCGTCACAGGCCGTTCCAGCGCGCGGCGCTCGGACAACGCCCAGGCCTCGTCGGTGAGGAAGAAGTAGGCCAGCAGGGTCTGGACCCGCGACATGCGAACCTTCGGCGTCAGCGACGCCCCCATCAGCACGTGCCGCGCATTGATCAGCAGCGTAGCGAAGGCGAGGGTCAGGATGGGCGCAGGACTGATCCAGGTCTCGATGGCGGCGAACTGCGCACCGCCCGCGAAGACCAGGGCGGACATGAGGCCGACCTCGAGGGTCGACATCCCTTTGGCGGCAGCGACCGCGCCGAACAGGAGTCCGATGGGAAGGGCCGCAACGGCCACCGGCGCGATGTCGCGCAGGCCCGCCTGGATATCCCGGCGCGGGGTTGAGACGAAGGGGCTTGCCTGATCCATGACATTCCTCATTGCCCTGGCCTTATGCGGGAGGAATGCCCGGACGTCTTGGATGAAAGTGCTGTGTCAAGCAGTTCGATAAGCCCCCGGCGTCACGCCCATGCGAGCCTTGAACACGCGGTTGAGATGGCTCTGATCGAAGAAGCCGCAGGCGGCCGCCACTTCGCCCGGAGCTTCGCCCTGCCCCAGCAGCCGGGTCGCGGCCCGGAAGCGCCGGTCGAGGAGATAGGCATGGGGCGTCAGCCCGGTCTCCTTGGCGAAGGCGCGGATGAAATGGCTGCGCGACAGCCCCGCCAGGGTGGCGAGGCCCGCGAGATCCGCCTCCTCGCCGATATGCGCATCGAGGTAATCGCGCACCCGCAGGATGCTCGTTGATCCGTAGCGGACGCTCGGCAGGGCACCGAGATCGGCCCAGCGGGCGATCAGACGGCTCAGGAAATCGATAAGCCGAGTGTCCTGCTCCATCTCGGAGGCCCAGCTGTCCTCCTGGCAGAGGCAGGCATGGAGCCTGACCTGAGCCTGAAACAGCTCGGGATCGTCGATGACGGAATGCCGGAACCAGGGCGGACGGGAGAGCGGACGGCCCGCCACGTCCTCGGCGATCTCCTGCATCAGCTCCGGCGAGGGATAGAAGGTGCGATACTCGAAGCCGCCGCCATAGGGCTCGCCGTCATGGATCTCGTCCGGGCAGACGACCGCCACGCAGCCTGCCGGAACATAACGCTGCTCACCGCGATGGAAGAAGGTCTCGCAGCCGGCCAGCACCGCCGCGATGGCGTAGGTGTCGTGGCTGTGGCGGGCATAAGCGTGACGGCGAAAGGTCGCGCGCAGGCAGTCGAGGCCGCGATAGCGCGGCACCCGCCAGAAATGCGTCACGTCGCCCGCTCCAACCTGGGCAGGATCGAGCGAGACCTCCGGGGTGATCACCGTCATGGGCGCACCATGCCACATCGGGCTTGCCAAGTCTTGGACAGGAGTCTCACCCCCGCCCGACGAGGGCGAACCAGCCGTCCTCGTCCATGACCTGGAGACCGAGCTCGGCCGCCTTGGCGAGCTTCGAGCCCGCGCCGGGGCCGGCCACCACGATATCGGTCTTCTTGGACACGGAACCCGCCACCTTGGCGCCGAGGCGCTCGGCCATGGCCTTGGCCTCCTCGCGGGTCATCTGCTCGAGCGAGCCGGTGAACACCACGGTCTTGCCGGCGACCGGGGAACTCGCGGAGGCCGGCGCCTCCATCGGCTCCGTGGTGACCTCAGCGAGCAGCGCATCGAGCATCTCCTCGTTGTGGCTCTCCTTGAAGAACTCGACGATGGCCTCCGCTACCACAGGCCCGATGCCGCCGATGGAGGTGAGTTCCGCATGCGCCTCCGAGGTCTCGTCGGCCGCAGCCTTGGCGATCTCGCGCAGGTGCTCGAAGGTGCCGAAATGGCGCGCCAGCAGTCGCGCCGAGGTCTCGCCCACATGCGGGATGCCGAGCGCGAAGATGAAGCGGTTGAGCGACATCGAACGGCGCGCCTCGATGGCCGCGAACAGGTTCTTCGCGCTCGTCTCGCCCCACCCTTCCCGGTTCTCCAATCGCTTGAGGCTGCGCGCATTGCGTGCTTGAAGCGTGAAGATGTCCTGCGGGCGCTGGATCAATCCCTCTTCGTAGAACTCGTCGATGCGCTGCAGGCCCAGTCCCTCGATGTCGAAGGCGTTGCGCGACACGAAATGCTTCAGGCGCTCGCGCGCCTGCGCCGGGCAGATGAGGCCGCCGGTGCAGCGGCGCACCGCATCCTCCTTAGCCGTACGCGGATTGACCTCGCGCACCGCGTGGCTGCCGCAGGCCGGGCATGTGGTGGGAAACTCGTAAGGCTTGGCATCCGCGGGACGTTTCTCCAGCACCACGTCAAGAACCTTCGGGATCACGTCGCCGGCACGGTTGATCACCACCGTATCGCCGATGCGGATGTCGACGCCGCTCCGGATCTTCTCGCCGTTTCCGCCGATCCCCTTGATGTAGTCCTCGTTGTGCAGCGTCGCGTTCGACACCACGACACCGCCGACCGTGACGGGCTTCAAGCGCGCAATGGGGTTGAGCGAGCCCGTGCGGCCCACATTGATCTCGATGCCTTCCAGCACCGTCATTGCCTTCTGCGCGGGAAACTTGTGCGCCAGCGCCCAGCGCGGCGAGCGCGACACGAAGCCGAGGCGTTGCTGCAGGCTCAAGGAATCCACCTTGTAGACGACGCCGTCGATGTCGTAGCCGAGATTGGCGCGGTCGGTCTCGATGGCGTGGTAATGCTCCAGCAATTCCGCAATGCTCTCGCAGCGGCGCGTCAGCGGATTGACCGTGAGGCCGAAGCTCCTGAAACACTCCATCATGCCGTGTTGCGTGTCAGCCGGCATGGCGCTCACCTCGCCCCATGCATAGGCGAAGAAGCGAAGCGGGCGCGAAGCCGTGATCGACGCATCGAGCTGGCGCAGGCTGCCCGCCGCCGCATTGCGCGGATTGGCGAAGAGCGCCTTGCCGGCCGCTTCCTGACGCGCGTTGATGGCGGCGAAATCCTCGTGCGAGAGATAGACCTCGCCCCGCACCTCGAAGACCTCCGGAACGCCCGAGCCCTTGAGCTTGTGCGGGATGTCGCCCACGGTGCGGGCATTGTTGGTCACGTCCTCGCCCACCGCGCCGTCGCCGCGGGTGGCGGCGGAGACGAGCTTTCCGCTCTCGTAGCGCAGGCTGAGCGACAAACCGTCGATCTTGGGCTCCGCCGTAAACGCCAGCGCCGCATCGTCTTTCAGGTTGAGGAAGCGGCGGATGCGCTCGACGAACTCCTCGACTTCCTCGTCCGCGAAGCCGTTGGCGAGCGACAGCATCGGTACGCGATGACGGATCTTGCCGAATTTCTCCGACACCCTGGAGCCCACCTTCTGGGTCAGGCTCTCAGGGCTTTTCAGCTCGGGAAACTGATCCTCCAGGGCCTCGTAGCGCTTGCGCAAGGCATCGTATTCCGCATCCGAGACGCTGGGCGCGTCCTCCTCGTAATAGCGCCGGTCATGCTCTGCGATCTCAGTGCCCAGGGCCTCGTGCTCGGCACGGGCTTCATCGGGCGTCAGGTGATCGACGGGCTTTGAGGAGGTGTTGTGTGGGGGCATGATCGAATCGGGTTTGAGGGTGCTTGAACCATAGCGCTCGGCGCTGGAGTCTCCAGGGCGCACCACAGAGGTTTCACCTGTTTCCGGCATTCTCCTCTCTCGTGATGACCCATTCCTTAAGGCCGCGTGAGAGCGTTCCCTCCCCTTTGTGGGGCTGGTGGCTGTGGGCTTTGTCTTGGCTTGTCTCGGGCTTGAGGGAAGCGCGGGAGCAAGGCTGCTTCGCTTCACTCCGGTGGAGCGGGCGAAGATCGGATCGGGACGGGAGTTCCGCCCGGACGGGAAGCACCCGCCTCCCGCGCACGGCTTTTCGACCCTGAGCCTCGCGCTCCAGCCCATCAGGGACGAACCCTCAGAGAGCTTCACGGCGCATCGTGCGCAGCCCCGGGTGCACCGGTGCCGGCAAGGCCTGGGAGGAGCGGAGACAGGAGCCTGCCCGAACAGGTCGGTCTTTCTGCCTCCTCCACGAAAGGACCCTGACCGCCCGGGGGTGCGACGCCCCTGGCCTGTCAGAACCGGATCCCGCCTCCACAACCGACGCCTCGGGCGCGCCCCTCGTGAGGCAGGACACCCAGACCTATAGCCAAGGTTAGGAGAATTGTCAAGAACAAAGAGTGAACGTCAACTCGCCCTCGCTGTCGTGGCCGGGCTCGTCCCGGGCATCCACGTCTTTGAGAACTACTGCGTTGCAAAGACGTGGATCCCCGGACCGGGTCCGGGGATGACGAACAGGGTGGCAGGATGGGAAGGGTGTCATTCTCGGCCGGAGCGCAGCGAAGGGGAAGGAAACCCATAATGCTGAGCGTACCAGTGGATCGCCTTCCCTCGCTCCGCTCGCAGGAGATGACACCCTGGCCGTCATGGCCGCACCTGTTGCGGCCATGACGTCTTCGCACGGATGAATGCTGGGATCACCGGACCAAGGCTAGCGATGGCGGGATCGGCTTTTCAGAGCTGCCGTTGCGGGAAGTTGACCTCCCGAGGAACCTCCACCCTCATAGGCAGGAGCTCAACGTGAGTCGGGATGCCTGCAATGAATGTGCTCGTGGTCGGCGGAACGGGGTTTCTGGGTGGGGCGGTTGCGGAGGCCGCGCTTAAAGCCGGCCACCGGGTCGCGGTCTTCACCCGCGGCCAGACCGTCAATCCGGCGGTTGGCGCCGGCTTCGAGACGATTGTCGGCGACCGGCACCACGACCTTTCGGCCCTCAGGGGCCGAACCTTCGACCTTGTCGTCGATACCTGCGCCTTCGCGCCCGATGCCGTGGAAAGCCTGCTCGAGGCCCTCTCCCCCACCATCGGCCGTTACGCGCTCGTGTCGAGCGCTTCGGTCTATGCGGATTTCGCCAGGCCCGGCCTGACGGAACAGGCGCCTACGAGCCGCGCAACGCCCGAGCAGCTGGACCTCGCCCGGTCGCTCCCGGTGGAGCGGCGCTCCAGCGCGGCATCCTACGGCACGGCCTATGGGCCGCTGAAGCGCGAGTGCGAGCTGGTGGCCATCGAGCGTCTAGGCTACCGGGCGCTCATTCTTCGTTCCGGGCTCCTGGTGGGCGCGGGGGATTACACGGACCGGCTGACCTATTGGGTGCGCCGCGTGGATCTGGGCGGGCTTGTCCCGGCTCCCGGGGATCCGCAGCGGCTCGTTCAGCTCATCGATGTGCGCGATGCCGCGCGCTTCACCGTCGAGGGTGCCGAGAGAGGGTTGGGCGGAGTCTTCAACCTCACCGGCCGTCCCCTTCCCATGAGCGCCCTCCTCGATTCATGCCGCCGCGTGGCAGGATCGGATGCGCGGTTCGTCTGGTGCCCGGATGACGCAGTGCTGGCCGCGGGCCTCGAGCCCTGGAGCGAGGTTCCCCTCTGGCTGCCACGATCAGACGAGCCGTTCCGCCATTTTCTGGAGATCGATACGCAAAAGGCATTCGCACAAGGGCTTCACACCCGGCCGTGGGATGAAACGCTCAAGAACATTCTCGCCTGGGACAGGACCCGCCGTGCAACGCCCCTGAAGGCCGGAATGCCTCCGGAGAAGGAGGCTACGCTGTTGGACTCGGTTGAGGCCGATGCGGCCGTTTAACCGGCAGGAAAAGCGATCCTGCTTGGTTACCGATCCGGCATGATCGGCCGCGCATTCCGCAGCACCTGGGTCAGCGCATCGGTCATCTGCCCGAGCACCACCCGATCCACGTTTTCCGCATTGTCGCAGGCCTTGTGATAGCAGGGATCGTAGGGCTGCCCGGCCTGACCGCCGAAGCGCCCGGCATGCTCGTCGCTCTTCGCATTGCCGGCGCCGGTGAAGAGGCCGAGCGTCGGAATGTTCTTGGCAGCAAAAGCCGCATCGTCAGAGCCGAAGCCGCGCTGGTTGCGGGACCGCTCTTCCACCGGCAGGTTTTTCGACTCGAAGCTGTCGGTGAAGGCCTGGATGATGCCAGCGGTCTCGGCGGTGCGCTCCGTCTGCGAGAGCTGGATGAAGCGCCCGAAATTCACCGAGCCGACCATGTCGAGATTGATGTAGAACCGGATCCGGCGCCGCTCCTCGTCCGACAGGGCATCGACGTGATGGCGCGAGCCGATGAGGCCGCGTTCCTCCGCGCCCCAGAAGGCGAAGCGGATCGGCGTGGCGGTCGCGGGCTCCTTTGCAAGGCGCAGGGCCGTCTCCAGAACGGCCGCCGAACCGCTGGCATTGTCGTTCATGCCGGGTCCCTCGGAAACGCTGTCGAGATGGGCTCCCACCACGATGAGGCGGCCGATCGCCTCGCCGCGATCCGCCAGGACGTTCCGGGTCGAGCGGGTGCCCGTCTCCACATCGACCTTCAGGCGCACGCGGCTGCGCGACGGATCCCGTGCCGCCTCGGCAAGCCGGCGCCCCACCTCGGTGGCCACGCCCAGCACGGGGATCGCCGCCTGGGTGGCGAGGCGTCCGCCGAAGGTGCCGGTCTGGTCGCCGGTGCCCTGGTTCATGATGACGAGGCCTGCGGCTCCCGCCGCCTGGGCCAGTTCCGCCTTGGTCTGGAACGGACAGGTGCCCCGCCGCACGAGGGCGATGTGGCCTGGGGTGAAGCCTGCAAAGTCCTCTCGCTCGCAGCCGCTCGTGGATGTCTGCAGAGGCTCCTCGCTCAAGGCCAGATCCACCGCCTGGACTGGCGCCGTCACGTCGCCGGAGCCGGAACTCGCCAGGGTGCGCAGCGCCTCGCGGGGCGGCGTGACCGAGTCGGGCTCTCCGGGCCTGGTGACGAGAACCGGCGGGGACCGCTCGTCGAAGAACGGAAAGGTGAATTCCTCGAACCGCACGGTGTAGCCGGCGGCGCGCAGCTCATCGGCGACGTAGTCCGCGGAGCGGTCGTAGCCGGGCATGCCGGCCGCCCTGTTGCCGCCACTCGCCGTGGCGATATCCTGCAGAGCCTGGACATGGCGGAAAGGGTCGGTTTGCGTTGCAGAGGCCGGCAGGCCCACATCGGCGTGGGACGATCCTGCACCCGTCAGGGCGACACAGGCGGCAAGGGCGGTTCGACGGATGTTCGTCTGCAATCGGGGCACGCGGGGCTCATTTCCATGACCGCACCTGGTGGTGCGTCCAAAGGAAATCGGGTTTGCGCTCCCCGCAACAAGTGCGGCAGCCTGTGCCCTCACACAGACGTGAGACCTCGGGCGCGGGCCGCCCTAATGCGCTGACGCTTCCAGCAGCCGCGCGGCGGCCGCGCGGGCTTCCTCAGTGATGGTCGCGCCGGCGAGCATGCGGGCGATCTCCTCCCGGCGCGGCGTGGCCTCCAGAGGGATGACCCGGGTGGCGACCCGGTCCTCGGTGCCGCGCACCCCCTCCTTGGCGATGAGGAAATGGCTCTCCGCCTTGGCGGCCACCTGCGGCGCGTGGGTGACGGCCATCACCTGGACCTTGCGGGCGAGGCGCGCGAGGCGCTGGCCGATGGCATCCGCCACGGCGCCGCCGACTCCGGTGTCGATCTCGTCGAAGACGAGGGTCGGGGCGGAGCCCTTGTCCGCCAGCACCACCTTGAGGGCCAGCATGAAGCGGGAGAGCTCGCCGCCCGAGGCCACCTTCATGAGTGGACCGGCGCGGGTGCCGGGATTGGTCTGGGCCCAGAACTCGACGCGCTCGAAGCCGCCCGCGTCGCGGCTCGTCTCGTCGGTGGTGATCTCCGTGATGAACCGCGCCCGCTCCAGCTTGAGCGGCGGCAGCTCGGCCTGCACGGCGGCGTCGAGGGCCTGACCGGCCTTCTTGCGGCCGGCAGACAATGCTTTGGCGGCCTTCACATAGGCATCGTCTGCCTGTTTCAGGGCCTTCTCCAGGCCGGCGAGCTTCTCCTCGCCGGCATCGATGGCGGCCACATCCTCCTCGAAGCGCTGGCGCAGGGCTGCCAGTTCGTCGGCGGGCACGTTGTATTTGCGGGCGGCGGCGCGCAGGGCGAACAGGCGCTCCTCCGTCTGCTCCAGCTCGCGGGGGTCGTATTCCGTGGCGCGGATCGCATCTTCCAGGGACGCACGCGCCTCGTCGATGGCGACGAGGGCCGCATCGAGGGCCTTGACGCTGGGCTCCACCAGCGCCGGTGCCTGGGCGCCGCGGCGCTCCAGCTTGCGCACGGCGGCCGAGAGCTCGTTGACCGGGGATGCGTTGCCGGCGACGACCTCATAGGCCTCGTTCAGATCCTGGGCCACCTTCTCCGACTGCATCATGATCACGCGCCGCTCGGCGAGGCTCTCCTCCTCGCCTGCCAGCGGGTTCAGAGTGGTCAGCTCTTCAACCGCGTGGCGCAGGAAATCGGCCTCCTTGCGGGCCTTCTCGATGCGGTTGCGGTGGTCCTGCAGGGCGGAGCGCGCCTCGCGCACCCGGCGTGCGGCCTCGGCCACGGCCAGGTTCTCCGCCGAGAGGCCCCCGAAGGCGTCGAGGATGGCCCGGTGGGAGACGGGATCGACGAGGGCGCGGTCGTCATGCTGGCCGTGGATCTCGACCAGGGTCGCGCCGATGGCCTTGAGAACCTGGACGCTCACCGGCTGGTCGTTGACGAAGGCGCGGGTACGCCCGTCGGCCACCTGCACGCGGCGCAGAATCAGGTCGCCGTCGATGTCGATATCCGCATCTGACGCGATGCGACGGGCCGGATGATCCACGGGACAATCGAACACGGCCGTGACCTGGCCCTGGTTCTCGCCATGGCGCACGAGGCTGCCGTCGCCGCGGCCGCCGAGGGCCAGGGCGAAGGCATCGAGCAGGATGGATTTGCCAGCCCCGGTCTCACCCGTGAGGACACTTAAGCCCTCATGGAAGTGAAGCTCTAGCCTGTCGATGAGGACGATATCGCGAATCGCCAGCTGGATGAGCATGGATGGTGAGGCTTAGCCCGTGCGCTGACCAACCTGGGGAACGCCGCGGAAGGCCTTGCTGATCCAGGACTGGGAGTCCTCGCGCGGCTCTACGCCGCCCCGGGTCAGCAGGGCGTGGGCATCCTTGTACCAAGGAGAGTCGGGGAAGTTGTGGCCGAGAACGGCGGCGGCGGTCTGCGCCTCGTTGACGATGCCCATGGCCATGTAGGCCTCGGTGAGGCGCTCGAGCGCCTCCTCCACGTGACGGGTCGTCTGGTAGCGGGACACGACGTTGCGGAAGCGGTTGATGGCGCCCGCGTAGTTGCGCTTCTGCAGATAGAAGCGGCCGACCTCCAGCTCCTTGCCGGCAAGCTGGTCGCTGGCCACCTGGATCTTCTTCCTGGCGTCGGACACGTACTCGGAATTCGGATAGCGCTGGATCAGCTCCTGCAGCGCCAGGATGGCGCGCTCGGACTTCTCCTGGTCGCGGGTGATGTCCGGGATCTGATCGTAATAGGATGAGGCCATCAGATACTGGGCATAGGCCGCATCCGTGGTGTTGGGATAGCTCTGGAGATAGCGCCGGGAAGCCGTGATGGCCTCGTCATAGAGACCGCCTTCATAATTGGCGTAGGCCTCCATGATCAGGCCTTTGCGGGCCCAGTCCGTATAGGGGTACTGCTTGTCGAGGCTGCTGAACTTGCTCGCCGCGCCGTCGAAGTCGCCCTTCTGCACCCGGGCGAGACCATCGTTGTAGATCTCCTCAGCTGGCGCATTCGACACGATCTCGGGCTTGTAGGTCGTATCCTTCTCGAATGGGTTCAGCGACGAAAGAGTTTCGCACCCCGCGAGCCCCAAGCCGCAGACGCCAAGGATCAGGGCGCGGGCGACCGCGCCTTTCATACCCGAATAAGCCTTCGCGAACGACATGCTTCGCGGTCCTCCAAAAACCGTGCCCGATGTTTTAACGGTGCATCAAGCGTTCTTTAGAGCATCGGACCCAAAAGTGGAAGGCACTTTTGGAACCCATCCGACGCTCAACCCTTTGTGCTGGCGCACCGTTTTGTGGGGAAAACCGGATCCGCTTTTCCGCACGATGCGCTGGCCCAAGTATATGGGAAGAGCCAAGCCCATAGCACAGGGTTTACCCAATAGGAATTAAGAAAGCCTGCATGAAATCATGCGGCCAATGGGCGCTTGAGGCCAGGAAGATCGAAGCGGCGTCTCAAGGGAAGGATTCAGTGCACTTCCGGAGCGAAAACCGAAGCGACCGCATTGCCGATCTCCGCATAGCCCGTCTCGCGGCGCGGCGTGGCGTCGACGATGGCGTAGTTGGAGCGGCTCGAGAACAGGGCTTCGAGCACGGAGAAGTTCATGCGGTGACCGCCGCAATAGGAGCGGTAGGTGCCGAGCAGCGGCAGGCCGGCGAGCGACAGATCGCCGATGGCGTCGAGGAGCTTGTGCCGGACGAACTCGTCGGCATAGCGCAGACCCTCGGGGTTCATGATGCCGTCGTCGCCGATGGCCACGGTGTTCTCGAGGGAGGCGCCGAGCGCGAAACCGGCGCTCCACAGCTTCTCCACATCGCGCATGAAGCCGAAGGTGCGGGCGCGGGAGATCTCGCGGCGGAACACGGACGGCGACAGATCGATGGCCTTGCGCTGGCGGCCGATCACCGGAGTCGGGAAATCGATCTCCACGTCGAGACGGAAAGCCCGCTCGTTCGGGAGAAGCTCGGCGAAGGCCCGGCCCTGCGTGACGCGGACGGGCTTGAGAACCTTGATGTAGCGGCGGGTGACGCCCTGAGCCGTGATGCCGACTTGGTCGATGGCATCGATGTACGGCGCCGAGCTGCCGTCGAGGATCGGCACCTCCGGCCCGTCGATCTCGACGAGAACGTTGTCGATGCCGAGGCCGGCAAGAGCCGCCATGAGGTGTTCGATGGTGGCGACCGCGCCCGAGTCGCGGTCGCCGATCACCGTGCAGAGCTCGGTGGCGGTCACCGCCAGATGCCGAGCATCGATCAGCCGGTCCAGGCCGCCCGGCAGGCCGGTGCGGAGGAAAGCAATGCCATGGTTCGCTTCAGCCGGATGAAGGATCATCTTCACTTCATCCCCGGAATGGACACCAGTTCCGATAAGGGTCACGGCGGCGCGAAGCGTGGTTTGCTGGCTTTGCTTCATGTGTCCTGGACCTCAACTACCCTTGTCGCCTGACAGAGCCTGTTTCGCCGAAGGAAGGTGCATTGGCTGCGTTTTGCTTCCCGCGGCAGGCTTCTTGTGAGCGCTGCCCCTTTTGATGTGCTGGCACCATAGTCCCGCTGTCAGGCCAGGCCAAATCACGCTTTCTTACCGTGTGTTACAAAGAGGATATGTATCAAGCCTCTGATATTAATGCTTTTTAACGACGAAGGCCCCCAGCCTGCAACCGGCTGGGGGCCTTCCGTAACGGTCGTGGCGGCGCTGTCGGGCCTAATCAGTTGGCCTGGCGACGGAGGAAGGCGGGAATCTCCAGCTGATCATCCTCGGAAGCAGCCCGGGGAGCCGGAGCCGGCTGGCCCTGCGGCGGCCGCTGCGCCTGGGCCGGCATGGGCCGGCGGGCGTATTCGGCGTGCACCGAGGACATGGGCTGGCGCGGGGCTTCCTGGCGGGACTCGACGGGAGCCTGCTGCGGCTCCTCGCGGCGGCCGAAGCCGATGGTCGCGAGACGCTGGATCAGCGAGGGCTTGTGCTCCTGGGCCGTCTCCTCGCCGCGGCTGGCGCGCAGGGCGACCTGTCCCGGCATGGGCAGCTCGTCGATGCGCGGCATCCGGGCCGGACGCATGGCCCGCTCCGCCTGAGGCGGAATGAAGGCGCCGGGCTCCACCTGCTCCTCGTAGACCGACGCTTGAGGGGCCGGAGCCTCATAGGCAACCGCCTGCCGCGGCTGGGCCGGGGTGAGGACCACGTCGTCGCGCACGATCGGCTGGGGAGCGGGCTCCACAGGCTGAAGCGCCGCCACGGGAGCCGGGGCCAGAACGGGCGAGCCCTGGGTCAGGATCGGAGCCGCCTTCACCGGTTCGGCTTGGGCGGCGGAGCGAAAGGTCGGCGTGGCCTGGGTGGCGCGGGCGCGGGCTTCGGCCCGCAGGCGCTCGGCGACCTCGGAGATGCGCTGCTCGGTGGCCGTGAGATCGCCGCCGTTCTCCATGATCGCATGGTCGATGCCGGTCGCCACGACGGACACGCGGATGATGCCTTCCAGGCTCTCGTCGAAGGTGGCGCCGAGGATGATGTTGGCGTCCTGGTCCACTTCCTCGCGGATGCGGGTGGCAGCCTCGTCGAGCTCGTAGAGGGTGAGGTCGTTGCCGCCGGTGATGGAGATCAGCAGGCCGCGCGCACCCTTCATCGACACATCGTCGAGGAGCGGGTTGGCAATGGCCGCCTCGGCCGCGCGGATGGCGCGCTTCTCGCCGGAGGCTTCGCCGGTGCCCATCATCGCCTTGCCCATGCCGCGCATGACGGAGCGCACGTCGGCGAAGTCGAGGTTGATGAGGCCTTCCTTCACCATGAGGTCGGTGATGCAGGCAACGCCCGAATAGAGCACCTGGTCGGCCATGGCGAAGGCGTCCGCGAAGGTCGTCTTCTCGGTGGCGACCCGGAACAGGTTCTGGTTCGGGATCACGATGAGCGTGTCGACCGCCTGCTGCAGCTCGTTGATGCCGGCTTCCGCCAGCTTCATGCGGCGCACGCCCTCGAACTGGAACGGCTTCGTCACGACGCCGACCGTCAGTATACCGAGCTCGCGGGCCGCGCGGGCCACGACCGGGGCAGCGCCCGTGCCGGTGCCGCCGCCCATGCCGGCGGTGATGAACACCATGTGCGAGCCTGCGAGCTGATCGCGGATCTCGTCGATCACCTCCTCGGCTGCGGCCCGGCCGACTTCCGGCTGCGAGCCGGCGCCGAGGCCTTCGGTGACCTGGATGCCCATCTGGATCACCCGCTGGGCCTTGGAGGAGGCCAGCGCCTGCGCGTCGGTGTTCGACACGACGAACTCGACACCCTCCAGACCGGATTCAATCATGTTGTTCACGGCGTTGCCGCCGGCGCCGCCGACGCCGAAGACCGTGATATGGGGCTTGAGTTCCCGGATGTCCGGAGATTGAGGATTCATTGCCATGACCTGTGCCTCTTCTGGCCTTTATACCGATAAGCGTTTGGCGGACGCTAACCCTTGTTGACTTCAACTCTCACGATGGCCCGCCGCGCCAACGCGTTACTCGTCTTAGAAACTGTCGCGAATCCAACGGCCCATCCGTGAGAAGTAGCCGTCGGTTCCCGTACTCTGGAACAAGCCGCTGGAACGCGGCTCGAAATACTCGATGTGTGCCACCTGCGGATAAACCAGGAGGCCGACCACCGCCGAAAAGGCAGGGCCCTTCGCCGCTTCTGGCAGGCCCTTGATGCCGAGCGGACGCCCGACACGAACCTGGCCCTGCAGGATGCGGCGCGCCGTTTCCGGCAGCCCGACGAGCTGGCTTGCGCCGCCCGTCAGCACGACCCGCCGTCCGGCCTGGGCCGCGAAGCCCGCACCTTTCAACCGGTCGCGCACGAGTTCGAGAACTTCCTCGACCCGCGGCTTGATGATGCGAACGAGGTGCGACTTCGGCAGATGATTCGGAACGTCCCGTTCGTCCTCATCGACCTGCGGCACCGCGATCATGTCCCGGTCATCCGCGCTCGAAGCGATGGCGGAGCCGTAGAAGGTCTTGAGCCGTTCGGCAGCGGACACGCGGGTCGTGAGACCGCGCGCGATGTCCATGGTCACGTGATGACCGCCGACCGCGATGGCATCAGTGTGGACCAGATGCCCGTTGGAGAAGATGCCGACGCTCGTGGTGCCTCCGCCCATGTCGACGACCGCGCAGCCCATGTCGGCCTCGTCATCCACGAGCGCCGAGAGGCCCGCCGCATAAGGGGTGGAAATCACCGCCTCGACGCCGAGATGGCAGCGCTCGACCGCGAGCATGAGATTGCGCGCAGCAGCCGCCTCGGAGGTGACCACATGCAGATCCGCGCCGAGGCGCTCGCCGATCATGCCGGCAGGATCGACGATGTGGTTCTGCGCATCGAGCGAGAAGCCGGTGGGAAGCGCGTGCAGTACCGTGCGGCCGCGGCGCAGATCGTAGCTCGACGCGGCGTCGAGCACGCGATGCACGTCGCCCTCGCTCACCGCACCGCGCACGGGAACGTGCGCTTCGAAATGCTCGGACGCGAGCCGCCCGCCGGTGAGGTTCACGATCACCGACTGGATCTCGACCTTCGCCATCCGCTCGGCGGCATGCACCGCCTGGCGGATCGCAGCCTCGGCGGCCTCCAGATCGACGACCACGCCGCCCTTGAGGCCCATGGACCGCTGATGGCCGATGCCGAGGATGCGCGCCACATGGGTGCGGCTGCGCAGCGACTCGACTTCGTCGGCCGGCTTCAGTTCGGCCACCACGCAGACGACCTTGCTCGTTCCCACGTCGAGCACCGAGAGAATGGCGCTCTTGCGTGCGGAGAGTGGCTTCAGGCGAGGCGTCAAACCGTGACCCGAGAGACTCATGTATCGACCCCCTTGCCGCGCATTAATTTTTTCTTGAGTGCCTCGGCGCGGGCCAAGGCGGCCTCTTCCGTCAAGCGGACGACGACGCGATCCACTATCCGCAGATCGATCGCCAGCACGTCCTTTTCCAGAATCTTCTGCTCGTTCTCGAGCTTCACGAGCCGGCCCAGCGCATCGGCGGCCTTGAGCTCCGGCAGGCGCACGTCCATGCCGTTGTCCATCTTCAGCGTCCAGCGCCGCCCGGCGACGAGCGTTCCGGCGCGGATGCGGCTCTTGAGCGGACCGGCCGCGTCGAGCAGCGCGAGGTAATCCTTGCTGCGGGCGTTGGCGCCCTCGCCCACCACGAAGGGCAGATCGAGATAGCGTTCGTCCTGCATCAGATCGATCACCGTGCCGTCGGCCGCGATGACGAAGAGCTCGCCGTTGTTCTGCCAAATGGCATGAGCCTCACGCTCGGTGAGCGTGATGACGAGTCCGTTTGGATAGAGCTTGCGCACCGCGGCCGACTTGACCATCGGGACGCGCTCGAGGCGCTCGCGCAGGTCGTTCACGTCGAGGAAGGCGAGCGACTGCTTCGCATTGATGCCGGCCGCGGCAAGGACCTCGTTCTCGCCCATCTGCGAAATGCCGGAGATCGTCACCTGTTCGAGGCCGAGGCCTACGGCCCGCGCCAGCGCATGGTGCGGTTCGCCGTGCTGGCGGATGAAATCGTCGATGTGACCGCCTTGCCAGAGGCCGTAGCCGACGACCGCCGAGAAGAAGGCCAGCGTCAGACCGGTTCCGAGGAAGCGCGGAAGGCGCTGCTCGATCGGAGCAGCCGAGGAGCGGCGGCGTACGCCGCGCGAGGCGCCGAACAGCTTCTTGATTCGGGAGGGCTGCTTGAACGAGGAGGCGGGCCCCCGGTTCCCGGAGGCAGCGCGCGCAACGGCGAATCCGGCCGGATAGGCCGTCATCGGTTGCAGGTAGCGTCCTCCACCATCCATTGCACAAGCTCGCCAAACGTATAGCCCGCATGGGCTGCCAGTTCTGGCACCAAGCTCGTCTCGGTCATGCCGGGTTGCGTGTTGACCTCAAGAACGACGAGCTCCCCGGTTCCTCCGGGCGTGTCGTCGTACCGCAAGTCGGCGCGGCTGATTCCCCGACAGCCGAGCGCTTGATGCGCCGTTAACGCCAACTCTTGGACCTTTTGGTAAATATTCGGTTTAATTTCTGCCGGGAGGACGTGAATGGAGCCCCCCTTCACATATTTCGCATCGTAATCGTAGAAGACACCGGTGGCGGGACGAATGTCGATGACTCCCAGCGCCCTGTCGCCCATGATAGCGCAGGTCAGCTCACGGCCCGCAACATATGATTCCACAAGGACTTGGTCGCCGAAGGCCCAGTCCTCGCGCAGCAGTTCCTGGGGCGGGTGGGAGCGGTCCTCACGGACGATGATGACCCCATAGGACGAGCCCTCGCTGATCGGCTTGACCACATAGGGCGCCGGCATGACGTGGCTTTTCGCCGCCTCCAGACGGTTAACGACCATGCCCTTCGGAACCGGCACGCCGGCTGCCTCCATAACGATCTTCGCCCTGTCCTTCTGCATGGCGAGCGCCGAGGCGAGGACGCCGGAATGGGTGTAGGGAATTCTTAAGAGTTCCAGCAGGCCCTGAATGGTCCCGTCCTCGCCCACGCGCCCGTGAAGCGCATTGAACGCCACGTCCGGCGCCACCGCCTGGAGAACGGTGGCAATATCGGACTGCACGTCGATGGGAGTGACCTTGTAGCCCTGGTCTTCGAGGGCCTTGCAGCAGGCCCGGCCGGAAGCCAGGCTGACCTCGCGCTCCGCCGACCAGCCGCCATAAAGGATGGCAACGTGCTTCGCCATAGGTCTCTCCTGTGATGTGCCCCGGCGATGCCGGGTCAAAAGTGATTCGAATCAGGGCCGGAGCATCAGCCCCAGAGGGTCCGATGCTCCTTCTCTTGGCTGGCGCATCGTTCGGAACGGGAAAACCGGATCCACTTTTCGCTAGCGCGGCCCGCTGGGGCCGCACTATGCGATGGCAATCCCGACCCGCTTGATCTCCCATTCGAGCTCCACGCCCGACATCTCGCGGACGCGGCGGCGGACCTCCTCGCCGAGACCCTCGATGTCGGCCGCGGAGGCGGAGCCGTGGTTGATCAGGAAGTTGCAGTGCATCTCGGAGACCTGGGCATCGCCCACACGCAGCCCCCGGCAGCCTGCGGCGTCGACCAGCTCCCAGGCCTTGCGGCCCGGCGGATTCTTGAAGGTGGAGCCGCCCGTGCGGGTGTTGACCGGCTGGGTCGAGGAGCGCGCCTCGGTGATGGCGTTCATCTCGGCGAGGATCTCCTCCGGGTTGCCCGGACGGCCCTCGAACAGGGCCTCGGTGAAGATCACGTCGTCGGGCACGGAGGAATGGCGATAGGTGAAGCCCATCCGGGCGTTGGTGAAGGACACGGTCTCGCCCGTGCGGGTCACGCCCTTGGCCTCGACGAGCACATCCTTGGTTTCGCCGCCATAGGCGCCGCCGTTCATGCGCAGGGCCCCGCCGATGGTACCGGGAATGCCGCGCAGGAAGGACAGGCCAGCGATGCCGGCCTCCGCCGCCGCGCGCGCCACCTTCACGTCGGGAGCGCCGGCACCGGCGCGCACGCGAAGGCCGGGCTCCACCGACATCTCGGCGAAGCCTTTCCCCAGGCGAATCACCACACCTTCCCATCCGCCGTCGCGGATGAGGAGGTTGGAGCCGAGGCCCACCACGAGAACCGGCACGCTGCGGTCGAGGCGCTGCAGGAAATACGCGAGATCGTCCGCGTCCACCGGCGTGAACAGCACCTGCGCCGGGCCGCCCGTGCGGAACCAGGACAGGGGCGCCGTCGGCGCATTCGCATCCAGCTTGCCCCGCAACTCGGGCATGCGGGCCTTCAGGTCGGCGGTGATATCGGCAAACATCAGGCCGCCTTCTCGCCCAGAGCCTCGAGCTCGGTCGGAAGCGCATAGGCCCATTGCGTGATGTTGCCGGCACCGAGGCAGATCACATAGTCGCCCGGCTTCGCCACGCCCTTGACGAGACCGGCGAGCTCTTCCGACCTCTCCAGCGCCATCACGTTGCGATGGCCGCGGGCTTTCAGGCCCGACACGAGGCCGTCGCGGTCGGCGCCGGGGATCGGCTGCTCGCCCGCCGCATAGACCGGCGCGACGATGACCGCGTCCGCATCGTTGAAGCAGGTGCAGAACTGATCGAACAGGGACGACAGGCGCGAATAGCGGTGCGGCTGCACTACGGCAATGACCTGACCGTCCGTGGAAGCGCGGGCGGCTTTGAGCACCGCGGCGATCTCGATGGGGTGGTGGCCGTAATCGTCGAAGACCGTGACGCCGTTCCACTCGCCCGTGCGGGTGAAGCGGCGCTTCACGCCGCCGAAGCCGGCAAGCGCCTTGCGGATCGCATCGGGCGAGACGCCGAGCTCATGCGCCACCGCGATGGCCGCCGTGGCGTTGAGCGCGTTGTGCGCGCCCGGCATGGGCAGGACGAGGTCTTCGAGCTCGAGGCGGAAGCCCGGGCGGCGATCGCGGATCATCACGCGGAACTTGGTCTGCCCGCCGCGCGGATCCACATCCATGATCCGCACGTCGGCCTGCGGGTTCTCGCCATAGGTGATGATGCGACGGTCCTCGATGCGGCCCACGAGGTCCTGCACGGTCGGATGGTCGATGCACATGACGGCAAAGCCGTAGAACGGGATCGAGTTGATGAAGGAGTGGAACGAGTCCTTGATCGCGTCGAAGGTGCCGAAATGGTCGAGATGCTCAGCGTCGATGTTGGTCACGATGGCAACATCCGCCGGCAGCTTCAGGAAGGTGCCGTCGGATTCATCCGCCTCCACCACCATCCACTGACCGTCGCCCATGCGGGCGTTGGTGCCATAGGCATTGATGATTCCGCCGTTGATCACTGTGGGATCCAGGCCGCCGGCATCGAGCAGCGTTGCGACCAGCGAGGTCGTGGTGGTCTTGCCATGGGTGCCGGCCACCGCCACGCAGGACTTGAAGCGCATGAGCTCGGCCAGCATCTCGGCGCGGCGCACCACGGGCAGGCGCTTCTCGCGGGCGACGACCAGTTCCGGGTTGTCGCGCTTGATGGCCGTGGAAACCACGACGATCTCGGCATCGTCCACGTTCTCGGCCTTGTGGCCGATGAAGGTCTTCATGCCTTTGTCGGCCAGCCGCTTGACGTTGTAGTTGTCGGCGGCGTCCGAGCCCTGAACCGTGTAGCCCAGATTGTGCATGACCTCGGCGATGCCCGACATGCCGATGCCGCCGATGCCGATGAAATGAATGGGGCCTAGCTTCGGCGGCAGTTTCATGGGCTTTTTCCGTTATGATTCGCAGAAATGAGGGTGAGGACGGCCTGAGCCAGGCGCTCCGCCGCATCCGTGATGCTGGCGCTATGTGCGGCGGCGGCGGCTCCCGTCAAGCGGTCAGGCTCTTGAAAGAAGGCTTGAAGCTCGCCGGCCAGCCGCTCAGGGGTGAAGTCCGATTGCGGGCAAACGATGGCGGCTCCCAGATCGCCTAAGGTTTTGGCATTGGCCGCCTGGTCCTGATCGAGGGAGCCCGGCAGGGGCACGAGGATCGAGGGGCGGCCGATTACGGCCAGTTCCGCCACGGTCGAGGCGCCGGAGCGGGAGACCACCAGATGAGCCTGGGCCAGCCGGTGCGGCAGGTCCTTGAAGAAGGGCTCGGCCTCGAATTCCACATTCATGCGCCGGTAATGGTCGCGAACCCGCTCCAGATCCTCGCCCCGCGCCTGCTGGGTGACGGCGATGCGGGATCGAAGCTCGGGCGGCAGAAGCCCGATGGCAGGCGGCACCACGTCGCTCATCACGCGGGCGCCCTGGCTGCCGCCGACCACGAGAAGGCGCAGCTTGTCCCCCGGACCCAGCGGGGCATAAGCCTGCTTCGCCGCCTCCAGGACCGCCGGACGGATCGGGTTGCCGGTATGGATGGTCTTGCCCGGCACCTGGGCTGGAATGCCCTTGGTGTCGGCGAAGCCCATGGCGATCACGGTGGCGCGGCGGGCGAGCAGGCGGTTGGCCCGCCCCATCACGCCGTTCGCCTCGTGGATCACGGTCGGGACCTTGAGGAGTGAGGCGGCGATGACCGGCGGCACGGTGGGATAGCCGCCGAACCCCACCACCACGGCGGGCTTCATCCGGCGGATCGCCGACATGGACTTCAGGGTCCCCTGTCCCAGCATGAACGCGGCCTGCGCCATCTTCGGGATGGAGCGGCCCGAGGGAGTGGCGGAGGGAATCTCGACGATCTCGTCGGCCGGGAACGAGCCCGCATAGGCATTGGCGCGCTTATCGGTGGCGAGTGCCACGCGAGCACCAGACGCCTTGAGCGCATTGGCAAGCGCCTCGGCCGGAAACAGATGACCGCCGGTGCCTCCGGCGGTCAGGAGGATGAGAGGCGCGTTCATCCTCAAACCCGATCCTGGCCGAAATGATCCATCATCTCGGCGCGCGGGCGACGCCGCGTGAGTGCGATGAGGAAGCCCATGCCGATGGCCAGCGACAGCAGCGAGGAGCCGCCATAGGAGATGAAGGGCAGCGTCATGCCCTTGGCCGGCATGAGGTGCACGTTCACCATCATGTTGATGCAGGCCTGCAGGCCGAACATGAAGATGAGGCCCGTGGCCGCAAGGCGGCAGAAGGTATCCTCGTTGCGGCGGGCGAGCGTGAGGCCGCGCAGCACGATGAAGGCGAAGACCATGAGCAGCGCGATGCACACGATGATGCCGAACTCCTCCGCCGTGACGGCGAAGATGAAGTCGGTATGCGCGTCGGGCAGGATGCGCTTGACCGAGCCTTCGCCTGGGCCGCGCCCGAGCCAGCCGCCGCGGGAGAAGGATTCCATGGCCGTGTCGACCTGGAACGTGTCGCCGGAATCCTTGTCGAGGAAGCGCTCGATGCGGGCGCGCACGTGCGGCAGGAACTGATAGGCCGCGCCGATGCCCACGAGTCCGCCTGCGCCGAGACCCATCACCCAGAACCAGTGCAGGCCGGCGACGAAGAACAGGCCGCACCACACGATGGTGACGAGCATGGTCTGACCGAAATCAGGCTGCAGGATGAGCGGGATGATGGTGGCGGGCAGAAGCAGGAAGGCCAGCAGCGTGCCCGGCACGTCCTTGCGCCGCGCGCCTTCCGAGAAGGCCCAAGCCGAGAGCACCACGAAGGCAGGCTTCACGAACTCCGAGGGTTGGAGACCAAGCGGGCCGATCATGATCCAGCGATGAGCACCCTTGATCTCGGGACCGTACTGGAACGCGAGCAGGATCAGGACCATTCCCGCCGCATAGACGATGAGAGCCAACCGCCGCAGATGGCGCAGAGACAGGAACGAGACGCTGACGATGATCAAAAGAGCCGGGACGAGGAACATCACCTGCCGGTTCACGAAATGAAAGGTGGAGAGCCCGAGCCGCTCCGCGACGGGCGGGCCGCCCGCCATGAGGAAGACAAGGCCTGCCAGCATGAGAATGGCGAGGCCTGCGAGGAGCGAACGGTCGACCGTCCACCACCAATCGCCGAAAGCCGAGCGTTCCGCGCGTGACACCATCTTCAAGCCCCCCTGGCTTCGATGCCGGGTAATGCCCGGACCAGATCGCGGAAATGGTTTCCGCGCACTTCGTAATTGGCAAATTGGTCGTAGGACGCACAGGCCGGCGACAGCAGCACGACGGCGTGTCTGCCCAGCGCCTGCGCATCGGAGGCCGCCTGCTCCACGGCCTTGTCGAGGGTGCCGCAATGGACGTGCGGAACGTCGGCGCCGAGCGTTCCGGCAAATTCATCCGCAGCGGCGCCGATGAGATAGGCCTTGCGGACCTTAGGAAAATAGGAGGTCAGCGGCTCGATGCCGCCTTCCTTCGCCTTGCCGCCGAGAATCCAGAAGATGTCGTCGAAGGACTTCAGTGCCTTCTCGGTGGAGTCCGCGTTGGTGGCTTTGGAATCGTTGATGTAGAGGGTTGACCGAATGCGACCGACCTCTTCCATGCGATGCGGCAGTCCCGGGAACGTATGAAGGCCGGAGCGGATCGCTTCCGGCGAAACGTTCAAAGCGAGCGCGATGGCGACAGCCGCAGCGGCGTTCTGAGCATTGTGAGCGCCGCGAAGCGTACCGATGCCCGACAGATCGGCGATCGGAGCAGCATCGGCTCCCGTCACGCCCACAAGCGTTTCGCCATCCGCAAAGACCCCCTTTACCCCAAGCGGCTCGACCGAAATCCGGGCAACGTTCACGCCCTTGGCCTCGCAGGCATCGGCGATCGCGCGGCTCATCGGATCGTCGACGCCGATGACCGCAAGGCCCGCTTTCGCCACCAGCCGCTCCTTGATCGCCGCGTAAAGCTCCATCGTCCCATGGCGGTCGATGTGGTCGGGCGAGAGGTTGAGATGGACGCCGATGGTGGGGTTGAGCGAAGGCGCGAGATCGATCTGGAACGAGGAGCACTCGATTACATGGATGCGATTGTCCGCCGGCGGCGCGAGCGAGAGGATCGCCGTGCCGATGTTGCCGCCCATCTGCACGTCGCGGCCCGCCTCCCGCAAGATATGCGCGATGAGGGCCGTGGTGGTGGATTTGCCGTTGGTGCCGGTGATCGCCACGAAGGGCGCATTCGGGGCGATCCTGGCCCGCTCGCGGCAGAACAGTTCGATGTCGCCGATGATCTCGATGCCGGCGTTACGCGCCAGCTTCGCCGACCAGTGAGGCTCCGGATGGGTGAGCGGCACGCCGGGCGACAGGATGAAGCACGAGAACTGCTGCCAGTCGACCTGGCGCAGGTCGGCAGTCTCGATGCCCTTCCCTTCCGCTTCGGCCATCTTCGCCGGATTGTCGTCGCAGGCGATCACCCGCGCCCCACCCTCCTTCAAGGCAAGCGCCGTCACCAGCCCCGAGCCGCCGAGGCCGAAGAGGGCGACTGTCCTGCCTGCGAAGGTGGTGACGGGAATCATGCTTTTTACCGGAGCTTGAGGGTGGCGAGGCCGGTGAGGGCCAGAATGACGGCGATGATCCAGAAGCGGATCACCACCTGCGGCTCGGTCCAGCCCATCTGCTCGAAGTGGTGGTGGATCGGCGCCATCTTGAAGACGCGCTTGCCCGTGAGCTTGAACGACGTGACCTGGATGATGACGGACAGGATCTCCAGCACGAACAGGCCACCCACGATGGCCAGCACGATCTCGTGCTTGGCCGCAACCGCAATGGCGCCGAGCATGCCGCCGAGCGCCAGCGAGCCCGTGTCGCCCATGAAGATCTGCGCCGGCGGCGCGTTGAACCAGAGGAAGCCGAGGCCAGCCCCGATCAGCGCGCCGCAGAGCACGGCAAGTTCGCCGGTGCCGGGCACGAAGTGGATCTGCAGGTAGTTGGAGAACACTGCGTTGCCGGCGAGATAGGCGATGAAGCCGAAGGTACCGGCCGCGATCATCACGGGCACGATGGCCAAACCGTCGAGACCGTCGGTGATGTTCACCGCGTTGCCGGCGCCGACGATCACGAAGCCGGCGAAGATCACGTAGAACCATCCGAGGTTCAGGATCAGATCCTTCGAGAAGGGCAGAGCCAGCTTGTTCGCCAATCCTGGCGTGGCCATGTAGGAGATCGCCAGGCAGGCAACGACGGCGATGATCGCCTCGATGGTGAGACGGGAGCGGCCGGAAAAGCCCTTATGCGACTGCTTCGTCACCTTCAGGTAGTCGTCATAGAAGCCGATGGCGCCGAAGCCCACGGTGACGAACAGCACGATCCAGACATAGTGGTTCTCGAGGTTCGCCCACAGCAGCGTCGAGACGAGCACGCCCGCGAGGATCATCAGGCCGCCCATGGTGGGCGTGCCGCGCTTCGTCAGAAGATGCGATTGCGGTCCGTCCTCGCGGATAGGCTGCCCCTTGCCCTGGCGCACGCGCAGGAGCGAGATGATCGCCGGGCCGAACAGGAACACGAACAGCATGCCCGTGGCCGTCGCGCCCCCGGTGCGGAACGTGATGTAGCGGAAGATGTTGAGGGGGCTGAAATAGGGGCTGAGCTCAGCCAACCAGGTTAACATCGATTATCCTTTCAGCGCGTGGGCCGCTGGGCTCGCGCCGTAACGTTCTTTCAGAGCTTTGACAACCAGGGCCATCTTCATGCTGAGCGAGCCCTTGACGGTGATTGCATCGCCGGGCCGAACCGCCGCGCTGACCGCGTCGACCAGATCGGCGGAGGTATCCGCATGAGCGGCCACAAGTGCTTTCGGCAATTCGTCCACGAGGTTCTGCATCAGGGCACCCGCAGCGAAGACCAGATCGATCCTGTTGGTGTGCACCGCCTCTGCCAATTCCGCGTGAAGTCGCGGCCCTGTCTCGCCCAATTCCTTCATGTCGCCCAGCACGGCAATCCGCCGCGCCCCGCGGCCGAGTTCCACAGCCCCGAGATTGGCCAGCGCGGCGCGCATGGAGGCCGGGTTGGCGTTGTAGCTCTCGTCGATCAGCAGGGCCTCGCCCTCACCGATCGCCAGCATGGTGCGCTCGCCGCGCCCGACCGGCGGCTTGAGCTCCGCGAAGGAGAGCGCCACCAGCGCCAGGTCGGCGCCGAGCGCATGGGAGGCTGCGAGAACGCTCAGGGAATTGAGCGCGTGATGGCGGCCCGCCGTGCCGATCCTGTAGGTCAGGGGCTGGCCGAAGATCGTGGCGTCGACCACCGAGTGGTCGGGCTTCACGATGATGCGGTTCGCGCGGATATCCGCCGCCTCGTGCTCGCCGAAGCTGATGATGCGACCCGCAGCGGAGGTATGGGCATGGGCGCGCATGCGCTCGAAATAGGCATTGTCGCGGTTGATGACCGCCGTGCCGCCGGGCTCCAGGCCTGAAAAGATCTCGCCCTTGGCGTCAGCAATGCCCCAGAGCGAGGGAAAGAACTCGATATGGACCGGCTCGACCGTGGTGATCACCGCCACATGCGGGCGGACCATGCCGGTGAGCGGCAGGATCTCGCAGGCATGGTTCATGCCGATCTCGAACACCCCGAACTCGGCTTCCCGCGGCATGCGGGCGAGCGTGAGCGGCACGCCCCAATGGTTGTTGTAGGAGGCAACCGAAGCATGCGTCGCGCCCTGGCGGGAGAGCGCAAGGCGCATAGCCTCCTTCGTGCCGGTCTTGCCGACCGAGCCGGTGACGGCGACGATCCTGGCATTCGTGCGCTTGCGCGCGGCACGGCCCATCTGGCGCATGGCCTCGAGCACATCGGGCACCACGATCAGCCTGTCGGAGCCCGCGAATTCAGGAGCCTTTTCCTCTGACACGATTGCCGCGGATGCCCCCTTCTCCAGGGCCGCCGGCACAAAATCGTGGCCGTCATGCACGTCGCCCTTGATGGCGAAGTAGAGATCGCCGGGCTCGAGCGTCCGCGTGTCGATGGAGGCCCCGGTCGCCTGCGCGAAGCCGCTGCCGATGCGGGCGCCTGTGGCGGCTGCGATCTCGTCCGATGTCCAAAGGGGCGAATTCATCCCTGCCTCGCTGCAATGGCCGCCCGGACCTCGTCGTGGTCCGAGAACGGCAGGGTCCGGTCGCCGATGATTTGGCCCGTTTCATGGCCTTTGCCGGCCACGACCAGAATATCGCCCTGGCGAAGCTCGCTCACGGCGGTGCGGATGGCTTGAGCGCGGTCGCCGATCTCTCGAGCGCGCGGCGCAGCTTTCATGACCTCGGCCCGGATGGCGGCAGGATCCTCGGAGCGGGGATTATCGTCCGTGACGATGACCACATCCGCCTTGTCGTTGGCGATGCGGCCCATGAGCGGGCGCTTGCCCCGGTCCCGGTCGCCGCCGCAACCCACGATGCAGAACAGCTTTCCCTTCACGAAGGGGCGCAGGGCATCGAGCACATGGGCGAGGGCATCGGGCTTGTGAGCATAATCGACGATGCAGATGGCGCCATCCACCTCGCCCACCTGCTCCAGCCGGCCGGAGACACCCCTCAGGGTCTTGAAGCCCTCGAACACCTCGGCCGCCCTGCCCTCGCCTTCGACCGCCAGCACGAGAGCAGCCGCGACGAGGGCGTTCTCGACCTGGAAGGCGCCGAGGAGCGGCAAGGTTGTCTGGATCGTCGTCCCATAAGCTTCAATGGTGAGCGCCTGCGTGAAGCCTTCCCCGCGCGCCTCGACGAGACGGATGGTCTCGCCCATGCTGCCGGTGGTGATGACCTTCAGGCCGCGGTTTTGCACACCATGCAGGAACACGTCCGCATAGGGACCGTCCGCGTTGATGATGGCCGGTGCGTCCTGCGGCAGAAGCGTATCGAAGAGGCGAAGCTTCGCCGCCGCATAGGCTTCCGTGGTGGCGTGATAATCGAGGTGGTCGCGGCCGAGATTGGTGAAGCCTGCAGCACTCAGGCGCACCCCGTCGAGGCGGCGCTGGTCGATGCCGTGCGACGAAGCCTCCATGGCAAGGCGCGTGACGCCGTCACCTGTCAGGCGGTCGAAGGTCTGGTGCAGGGAAATCGGATCGGGGGTGGTGAGCGAACCGTAGGCCGCACCGTCCGACGTGATGATGCCGAGGGTGCCGACGCTCGCGGATTTGTGGCCCAGATGAGCGAAGAGCTGACGTGTGAAGTCGGCCACCGAGCTCTTGCCGCTCGTGCCCGTGACGGCGACGACCTTCTCGGGCTGCCTCGGATGGAACCGCGCCGCCGCGAGAGCCAGCGTCCGGCGCACATCCTTCACCGGCACATAGGCGACGTGCTCCGGCAGATCGATCGGTCGCTCGGCCTCGCCCACGATGGCGACCGCGCCTGCGGACGCTGCCTGAGGCACGAAGCTCATCCCGTCCACTTTGGTGCCGGGCACGGCGAAGAACAGGGTGCCGGGCTCCACCTTGCGGCTGTCGGAGGCGATCTTCGATACGGAAAGGGACGCCTGAGCGTCGCCTGCCGGGATGTCGAGAAGTTCGCCGAGAGACATGGTCTGCGCGCTCATCGGTTGCTGCCCCAGGCGCCGAGGCGCGACATGAGCGGGAAGGGCTGAGCCGGCGGCTCGAAGCGCGGCGGCACGCCGAGCAGGGGCGCGATGCGCTCGATGATATTGCCCGTCACGGGAGCTGCGTTCCAGCCTGCCGTCGAGAAACCATAGGTGCCTTCCACTGCCTGCGGCTCGTCCAGGATGGTCAGGAACACGTATTTCGGCTTGTCGGACGGCACCACCGCCGTGAAGGTGGTGAGGTTCTTGTTCTTGGCGTAGCGGCCGCCGATCACCTTCTCGGCGGTGCCGGTCTTGCCGCCGACGAAGAAGCCGGCGATCGAGGCATTGCCCGCCGAACCTTCCGGTGTCGACGCGTTGAGGCGCATCACATAGCGCATGGCCTCGCTGGTCTCCGGCTTGATGACCTGCAGGGCGTTCTGGCGCGCTTCTTCCTCCGAGCGCTTGAGGACGGTCGGCTTGATCAGCGCGCCGCCATTGACCAGCGCACCCACGGCCATGAGAGCCTGGAGCGGCGCGACCGCAAGACCATGGCCGAAGGCGATCGTCATGGTGTTGAGCTCGCCCCAGCGCGGCGGGATGATCGGCAATGCGTTCTCCGGCATCTCGGTCTCGAGCCGGGAGAGCTGGCCCATCTTGCGCAGGAACGCCTTGTGACCCTCGACGCCGATGCCGAGCGCCATGCGGGCCGTGCCGATGTTCGAGGAATGCACGAACACTTCCGGCGTGCTGAGAACGCGCCGGGTCGGATGGTAGTCGCCGATGGTGAAGCGGCCGTAGCGCAGGCCTGAGCGCGCATCGAAGGTTGAGTTGATGTTGTACTTGCCGGAATCGAGCGCCATCGCGACGGTGAGCGCCTTGAAGGTCGATCCCATCTCGAACACGCCGACATTGATGCGGTTGATCCGGTCCTTGTCGAGGGCATCGACCGGGTTGTTGGGATCGTAGTCGGGCAGCGACACGAGGGCGATGATCTCGCCCGTGTTCACGTCTAGGATCGCACCCGCCGTGGCCTTGGCCTTGAACTTCGCCATGCCTTTCGCCAGCTCGTCGCGAAGGGCGTGCTGCACGCGCAGGTCAAGGGAAAGCTGGATGGGCTTCAGGTCGGCCGCGGAGATGTTGAAGCCCGCGCCGTTGAGGTCCTGCAGGCCCATGCTGTCGATGTATTTCTCGATTCCCGCGATGCCGACGTTGTCGACGTTGGCGAAGCCGAGCACGTGGGCGGCCGCCTCTGCGTTGGGATAGACGCGCTTGTTCTCAGGCAGGAAGCCGATGCCGGGAATGCCGAGACGGTGCACCTCCGCCTGCTGGCGCGGCGTGATCTCGCGCTTGACCCAGACGAAGCCCTTCTTCGTGCCGAGCTTGTTGCGCAGATCCGTGGCATCGAGGTCGGGAAGCACAGCGGTGAGGAGCTCGACCGCCTCGTCCTTGTCGACGATGTTGCGCGGCTCGGCGAAGACCGACACCATCTTCACGTCGGTGGCGAGGATCTCACCGTTCCGATCGACGATGTCGGGACGCGCGGCGGAGATTTCGGATGATGCCGCACGACGCACTTCGCTCGTGTTCTCGCTGGTCACCGCGAGGTGGACAAGGCGTCCGCCGATCAGCCCGAACAGGCCGACGAAGCACACGGCCGCGAGACCGACGCGCGACGTGCTCTTGTCATGGCGCAGGCGAAACAGCTCGCGGGCGTGGCCGAGAACGCCGCGCTTGGCACGTCGCGCGGACAAGTGGCCCCGGTCTTCCGCTTCATACGACGTGCTGTTCAAAGGAGTGAGCATCGGATTCGTCCCAAAAGTGGAATCCACTTTTGGGTCCGATGCTCCATGGGTGGTTTCACCCTGCCATTCGGTTTGGGGCTCTTGCGACACGAGGCTCACCGTTTCGGAGTTTGAGTCGTCGGGGTGCGGGCGTCCGAATTCCTGTCCTTCGGAGTCGAGGTCGGCTCGAGCAATCCGAGAGCCTCGAGCTTGCGGCCGATCTCATCCTCGCGGGAGGGACGGTTCGGCAAGTCGGACAGACGCGCGAGCTGCTGGATCTTCAGAGCCTGCAGATCGAGGTGCTTGTCGGCAGCCTCCTGAAGGCGGTCGGGGCGATCGAGGTATTGCCACTCGGCCTGGAGCACGGCGATGGCCTCGCGCTCGCGGCCCACCTGCGCCTTCAGCTTCGCCACCTGCTCCACATAGTAGAGGGTCTCGTACTTGATCGAATAGGCGTAGCCCGCCGATGCGATGAGGGCGGATATCGCGATGATATGGAGCAGTCGGATCACCGGCGCCCTCCCTTCTTCTCGGACGTTTGCGGCAGTTCGGCCAACATGGTGATGGCGCTCAAAGGTTCCTGCGGCGGCGTATCCGTGCGTACCCCGGCCCGCAGCTTCGCCGAGCGTGCCCGCGGATTGCGCGCCATCTCCTGCTCGGTCGGGGTGACGGGACCGCGGGTGATCGCATCGAAGGTGGCTTCCGGTGCCGCTGCTGTCGGCAGATGACGCGAGCCGGTGGGCGCGCGTCCGGTGCGGGCGGCGAAGAACTGCTTCACGATGCGGTCTTCCAGCGAATGGAACGTGACGACCACGAGACGTCCGCCGGGCTTGAGTACGCGTTCGGCCGCGTGGAGGGCGCGGGCCAGCTCGCCGAGTTCGTCGTTGACGGCAATCCGCAGCCCCTGGAACACCCGAGTGGCGGGATGAATCCCGCTGGGTTCCTGGCGGATCAGCGAGGCCACGAGATCGGCGAGCTGCCGCGTGTTCTCGAAGGGCTGGCGCCGCCGTGCCTCGATCACGGCGCGCGCGACGGCTCGGGCGCGCCGCTCCTCGCCATAATGATAGAAGATATCCGCAAGTTCGGCCTCGGACGCCTCGTTGACCAGGTCCGCCGCACTGGGGCCCGACTGCTCCATGCGCATGTCGAGCGGACCTTCGTTGCGGAACGAGAAGCCGCGTTCAGCCTGATCGAGCTGCATGGACGACACGCCGATGTCGAGCACGATGCCGTCGACGTTCTCGAACCCCTGCTCGCGTGCGATTTCGTCGAGGTCGCCGAAGCGCCCGGGCACGAGGATCAGGCGTTTCTTGAATTTGGCCGCGAGTGCTGCTCCGCCTGCGATCGCATCGGGATCGCGGTCGATGGCAATGACCTTGTTGTGCGGATGGGCGTCGAGAATGGCGCGCGTGTAGCCGCCCGCGCCGAACGTGCCGTCGATGAAAACGCCACCGCGACTTACATCGAGTGCCGTGCCAACCTCCGCCAGGAGAACAGGAACGTGACGGGACGGTCCGCCAGCGGCTCCGGCTCCTGGGCCGTCGCCGCGTCCCATCATCGCTCCCGTACTCCTGGTGAGGTGTTCTGCACTAGCCTCGGTTCCACAACTCGATTGCCCAACGCTTTCTTCAGGTCTCGGACCTTCGTGCGCGCCTCCTCCAAGTGCGCACGGAAGCGCTCGGGCTCCCAAATCTGGAACTTGTGACCAAGTCCGACGAACGTCACCGTATCGCCGATCCCGGCATGGACTTTTACCGTATCCGTCAGGATGACACGCCCCTCCGGATCGACCTTCAAAATCTCGCTGGTCCCGAACAATGCCGTCGACAGCTGATCCCGCTCGTCCGAATAGGGCGACAGCGTCGACAAGAACGCATCGATCTCGTTCAGAAGCACGTTGCCGCCTGCGTCCAGCGCCGGCGCGTCCAGCGCCGGATGCACGTAGAGCCCCTCGAATCCATCCCGGGCCAACACGGCCCTGAAGGATGCGGGGATCGAGACGCGACCCTTCGAATCCAACTTGTTGTTGAAATTGGACACGAAGCGGTTCATTGGCCGCAGCTCGCACGCTCCTGATTGTCAGCCCCCCGGCGGATCTTGACGATCCGCCACCCGCTCTCGGTGGGGACGCTACTTTCCGAAGCAGAACGGCAGCACTTCTCGGGTGCTTGACGCCCTCTTCGGAAGACACCGTCGACGGGATGGTTTGGGATAACATGGGATATAATGGTCGTCAACGGAACGGAGAGGGAGCGCAGGCCTCTTGGCATGCGTTCCCCATGAGACGCATTTACGGTTAATGAATCGTAAGCAGAGCAAAGCTTTGCTCACGATTCATGCAAAATCCGGCCTGTGGAAAGATGGGGTCAGCCGGCCTGTAAGCCGGGTTCTGTAGGGCCCAAGGTCTAAGACCCTGGACGTGGCGACCATTCCTCTGGGACGATCATTGCTGACCGCCTCTAGCAACCAACCCGGACGACCAGCCTGGAAGCAGGCCTGGCGCGAACGCCTGTCGTCCCTATTCGGTTTTGCTCCTGGTGGGGTTTACCATGCCGTCCGCATTGCTGCGTCCGCGGTGCGCTCTTACCGCACCCTTTCACCCTGACCCCGGGGTCCGAAGACCTTGCGGGGCGGTCTGCTTTCTGTGGCACTTTCCCTAGGGTTTCCCCCGCCGGACGTTATCCGGCACCTTGCTTCCATGGAGCCCGGACTTTCCTCCCCGAGCTGAACTCGAAGCGGCCGCCCGGCCGGCTGACGGAGGGGATGTGGTGCCAAAAGGGTCCTGCCGTCAAGGCCAGCCGATCAATCGGCTGCGGCCGTGATCACCTTCACCTTGGCGCAATAGGCCCGGGACGCTGCGGTCATGGTCTGGGTACGGTGGCCGAACTGGTAACGCAGGATCGTGCCGCAGGTGTCCCCTCCGGCAAGCCTGTAGGCGGTGGCCAGATATTTGAGGCCATAGCGGAGATTCGTTTCCGCATCGAAGAGACCCGCGGCGGGACCTTGGTAGCCCAGTGACTGGGCCGTGCGGACGTTGATCTGGGTGAGGCCGACGTTCGGGCCGTTGCGCGCGCCGACATTATAGCGGCTCTCGAGCCGTACCACGGCATCGGCCAGATCGTAAGGCACCCCATTCTCGGAAGCATAGCGGGCGATCAGAGGCTTGAGCGCTCCGGCACGAGCCGTGTCGGACCTGTGGACCCTGGACCCGACAGACGCCGCAGGGAGGGACGCGGTCTCCTGGTCGGCTTCCTTCGGCACCACTGCTGCCCTTGCGGTCTTCTCGGGCAGGCCCGTTTCCACCTTGGCTGCCTGGATCTTGGCGCCCTTGGATGCCTCCTTCGGCTTTTTCTTGTCCGCTCCCTTTGCGTCCTGCTCCGACGCTTCCACCGCAGAGGCCTCGGCAGCCACTTCCTCGGCGAAGGCTGCCGCTTCCGCTGCCGCCGCGCCGAGGAACTCCTCGGCCCTGTCAGGCGAGATGGGGGCCTCCCCTCCCTCGGCCCGGGCCTGTGATGCCAAGGACAGCGCCGCTGCGCCAAGGCCTGCAATCGCCAGCGTTCTGAGGAAGTGTTGCCAAGTCAAACCGAAACTCCATCCGGATATACCCGTAAGGGCGCGGTGGGTGACGGCGAAATGAGGCGAAGATGTGACGCATTCGGCCGCATTTTTGTTCAGAATTCGTTCAAGCTTGACCGTGTTCCCTCTGCGGCGCTTGGCTTTTCGGCCATGATTCTAGCCTTGGGAGAGGACGGTTTTTCATCCGGCGGGCTCGAATTTTTCGTCCCCTCCGGGGGATGGGAGGAACTCTTTCTCCGCACAGGAGTTGGCGACTGCGTAAGGTCAAGCTAAACAGGGCTGCCTCTAGCCCGCTCAACAACAGGGAAGCCTCCATGAAGAAGATCATGACAGCCATTGCCGCCGGTGCCCTCACCCTCTCCATGGCAGCCTGCAATACTCCTGGCGAGCGAGCAGTCGGCGGCGCTGCGGTCGGCGGCCTTGCTGGCGCAGCCATCGGCGGAGCGGCGACCGGCCGTGCGAGTGGCGCGCTGGCCGGTGCGGCCATCGGTGCAGCCGGCGGTGCTGTCGTCGGCGCAGCCACGACTCCGCGCGGCCCGGCATGCCCCTACGGCACCTACCAGGACGTCTACGGCAACGTGTACTGCCGCTAATCTCGCCTGAAAGCGAATTTAAGGGGCCGAGACATTCTCGGCCCCTTTTCTTTTTCCTGCACTTGAGCGTACCACTTACCTAAGATGATTCAGTCCATTTGGGGTAAGCTCAGTGGTGCCGGCATCGGGCTCGCGTTGGGCGGGCCGATCGGCGCTCTCCTGGGCGGCGTAGCCGGCCATGTTCTCGTCGACCGCGAAGGCGCTTTGTTCGGAAAGCCGCCGCGCGACGTCGTTTTCACCATGGGGCTTGTGGCGCTCGCCGCCAAGATGGCGAAGGCCGATGGTGTCGTGGTCGACGTGGAGGTCCGCGCCTTCGAGCAGATCGTCGAAGTGCCCGACAGCGAGCACGAACGCGTCGAGCGCCTGTTCAACCTTGCCATGCAGACCTCGGACGGGTTCGAGGCCTACGCCCGACAGATCTACGAAGAGTTCAACGAGGAGCCCGCGCTTCTGGAGGACGTGCTCGACGGCCTGTTCCACATCGCCAAGGCCGACGAGGCCGTTCACGAGGCGGAATACGCCTATCTGAAGGACGTGGCGACGATCTTCGCCTTCTCGGACACCGATTTCGAGCGCATCGCCGCCCGCCACGTGAAGCGCGAGGACGATCCCTATTTCATTCTCAAGGCCGAGCGGAGCATGAGCGACGAGGAGCTGAAGCGGCACTACCGCAGGCTCGTCGCCGACAACCACCCCGACCGGGAGATCGCCCGCGGCCTGCCGCCGGAGGCCGTGAAGATCGCCACCGAGCGCCTTGCCACCATCAACGCGGCCTGGGAACGCGTCGCCGCCGAGCGCAATCTCAGGTGACCGCATGAGCGCGCTGACACCGGAAAGCCCCCTCGCCGCCAAGGTGTTTCCGTCTCCCAATCACGGAGAGCGCAAGAACGGTCAGCGCCCGACCATGCTCATCCTTCACTACACGGGCATGCCGGACGAGGGCGAAGCCCTGCAGTGGTTGTGCAATCCGGTCTCGCAGGTCTCGGCCCATTACTTCGTGTTCGGCGACGGTCGCGTGCTGCAGCTGGTGCCGGAATCGCGCCGCGCCTGGCATGCGGGCCTCTCCTCCTGGGACGGGGAGATCGACATCAATTCGTGCTCCATCGGCATCGAGATCGCCAATTCCGGTCATCCGGGCGGCCTGCCGCCCTTCCCCGAGGGACAGATCGAGAGCGTGGCTGCGCTGGCGAAGGACATCGTCACCCGCTGGCGCATTCCGGCAACCCGCGTGCTCGGCCACTCGGATGTGGCCCCCGGCCGCAAGGTCGATCCCGGCGAGCTCTTTCCGTGGAAGATTCTGCACGAGGCGGGCGTCGGCCACTGGGTCGCGCCGGCCGCGACCAGCGACGGCCGCTTCTTCTCGCGCGGCGACCAGGGCATGCCCATCGAGGCCCTGCAGGCCATGCTCGTGATGTACGGCTACGGTTTGAAGATCAACGGCACCTTCGACGAGGATACGGAGAAGGTGGTGACCGCCTTCCAGCGCCATTTCAGGCCCGAGCGCGTCGACGGCGTGGCGGACGCCTCCACCATCATGACCCTGCGCAATCTGATCGCAGCCCGGCCGCAAGCGGCCACATGACAAAGAGTTAACTCGCAACGCTATAGGAAATCGGCCACAATCGCCCCTGATGACACCCCATGTCCTGCAGAGGGTTTTTCGTTGCGACGCGTCTGGTTGTGGTTGATCGGCATTCTTCTGGTGACGGGAGGCGCAGGCTTCGTGCTGTGGAAGCCCACGGGCAGCAACGCCTCAGACCAGTCCTATCGCCTCGGGACGGTGGATCGCGGCCCGATCACCGCGAGCGTGCGGGCGACCGGTACCCTCAACCCCGTCACGACGGTTCTCGTCGGCTCGCAGCTTTCAGGCCAGGTGGTCGAGATCATGGCCGACTACAACACGCCCGTAAAGGAGGGCCAGGTGGTGGCCCGCCTCTATGCGGAGCAGATCAAGTCGCGCCGGGAGGCCGCGCTGGCGGACCTCGCCCAGGCGAAAGCCGATCTCGACACCAAGCGCGCCCAGATCGACAAGGCCCGCTCCGCGCTCCAGCGCGCCGACGCGCAGGCCGCGGACCTTCGGGCGCAGCGTGAACGCACGCAGGCCCAGCTGGAGGAAGCCCGGCGCGGTCTCGAACGGCAGACTGAACTCAACGCGCGTGCGGTCGGAACCCAGACGGCGCTCGAGCAGGCCCGCACCCAGGTGGAGATCCAGACGGCGAATCTCGCCTCGGCCGATGCGCAGATCGCGTCCAATCGGGCGGAGGCAGCGGGCCTCGGAGCCGATCTCGCCCTTGCAGAGGCCGGCGTGAAATCCGCCGAGGCGATCATTCTGCAGCGGCAGGCCAAGCTCAAGGACATCGAGATCGATCTTGCCCGCACCGAGATCAAGTCGCCGGTCGACGGCGTGGTCGTGAAGCGCGAAGTGGAGCTCGGTCAGACGGTGGCCGCCTCGCTCTCCTCGCCCACCCTGTTCACCATCGCGCAGGACCTGAGCGAGATCGACATCTACGCCAATATCGACGAGGCGGATGTAGGTCGCCTCAGGGAAGGGCAGAAAGTGTCCTTCACGGTCAACGCCTATCCGAACCGCACCTTCGACGGCAGGGTGCGCATGGTGCGTCTTGCCGCGCAGACGGTGCAGAACGTGGTGACCTATACGGCGGTCATCAGCGTGCGCAACCGGGACCAGGCGCTGCTGCCCGGCATGACGGCAAATCTCCAGATCATCACCGACGAGCGCGAGGACGTGCTGCGCATCCCGAATGCGGCCCTGCGCTTCCGGCCCGCCACCACGATGGCAACGACCGAGGCAAGAGACGCTACGACGGATGAGCAGACGCCAAGAAGGCGGCCTCGTCTGCCGGATGAGCAGGCCGGCAACGGCGAGGGAAGGAGCGCGGCGCCGGATGGCCAAGGACCGCGTCGGCGGCCCCGTGGCGAACAGGCTCAGTCCCTTCAGGACGAGGGTACCAGAGCACGCATCTACCGTGTCGGATCCGACGGCAATCCGCAGCCCCTCCCCGTGCGGCTTGGCGTGACCGATGGAGCCTATACGGAGATCCTTCGCGGCGACCTGCAGGAAGGCGCTGCCGTCATCATCGGTGCGCCACGCGCTGATGCGGCAGGCGATGCTACGAACGGCGGCGTCAATCGCCGCCCGCGCCCGCCGCGGATGTTCTAGGAACGCGTGCCGTGGCTCTCATCGAAACGCGCGATCTCAGCCGGGTCTACGATCTCGATGCCGGACGCGTCGTGGCGCTCGACGGCGTGTCCCTCCACATCGACCAGGGCGACTTCGTCGCCGTGATGGGACCGTCCGGCTCGGGCAAGTCCACCTTCATGAACCTGATCGGCTGCCTCGACCGCCCGACGGGGGGCCAGTACCGGCTGGCGGGCACCGCCGTCGAGAGCCTCGATGCGGACGGCCTGGCGCGCCTGCGCAATCGCGAGATCGGCTTCGTGTTCCAGCAGTTCAACCTGCTGCCGCGCGTGGATGCCCTGGGCAATGTGGAACTGCCCATGATCTACGCGGGCTTCGACCGCAGAACCCGCCGCGAGCATGCCCTGAAGGCGCTCGGCCGGGTCGGGCTTCAGGATCGTGCCCATCACCGCCCGATGCAGTTATCCGGCGGGCAGCAGCAGCGCGTGGCGATTGCGCGGTCTCTCGTCAACAGCCCGAGTCTGCTTCTTGCCGACGAGCCGACCGGCGCTCTCGACAGCCGCACGGCGAACGAGATCATGGCTCTGTTCCAGGAACTCAACCGCGAGGGCGCCACCATCGTTCTCGTGACGCACGATGCGGAGGTGGGTCGCCACGCACGCCGGCTTGTCCGCTTTCGTGACGGCCGCGTAATCGAAGATCGTGTCCAAACGCCCGTCGATGCCCGCGACCTCGCACCGGAGGCCGCCGAATGAGGCTGATCGAGGCGATCCGCTCCGCGCTCTCTGCCATCATGGCCAATGCGCTGCGCAGCCTGCTCACCATGCTCGGCATCGTGATCGGCGTGGCGGCCGTGATCGCCATGGTGGCCATCGGCTCCGGCGCGCGCAATCTCGTCGACCAGCAGATCCGCTCGCTCGGCGCCAACCTGGCCATCGTCACGCCCGGCAACGTAACGCAGGGCGGGGCACGCCTTGGTGCAGGCGCCGCCTCATCGCTGACCGACGAGGACGCGCAGGCGATCCGGCGTGAGATCGACGGCGTGGTGGCGGCCGCGCCCTTCGTGCAGGGCGGCGCGCAGGTGGTGGCTGGCGGCAGCAACTGGGGCACGCGGATCTACGGCATCGATAGCGACTGGTTCTCAGCCCGCGAATGGGATGTCGCCACCGGCCGCACCTTCGATCCGGAGGAGGTCCGCCGCGGCGACATCGTCATCCTTCTCGGCCAGACCGTGGCGCGCAACCTCTTCGGCGAAGACGATCCCGTCGATCAGATCGTGCGCGTGCGCAACGTGCCCTTCCGGGTCATCGGCGTGATGGCCTCGAAGGGCCAATCGGCCTTCGGCCAGGATCAGGACGACGTGGTCTTCGTGCCGCTCGATGCAGGCCGCCGCCGCGTGATCGGCCGCAATTATGCCAAGGACGGCTCCGTCGGGTCGATCTTCGTGAAGTTCGCCAATGAGAGCGACATCGAGCCGGGCATCGAGGGCATGTCGGAGCTGCTGCGCCAGCGCCACCGCATCACCGCTGAACAGGAGGACGATTTCTCGATCCGCAACCTGACCGAGATCGCCAACACGGCTTCGGCCTCCGCCAATACGTTATCGATGCTGCTCGCGGCCGTCGCAGCCGTGTCACTGCTCGTGGGCGGCATCGGCATCATGAACATCATGCTGGTCTCCGTCACCGAACGCACCCGCGAGATCGGCCTGCGGCTCGCCGTCGGTGCCCGCCCGCGCGACATCCTCAGCCAGTTCCTCATCGAGGCGACGACGCTCTCCACCATCGGCGGAGCGCTCGGCATCGCCCTTGGCGTAGGCGCCGCCTATCTCGTGGCGCAGCTCGCCGGCTGGCCCTCACTCGTATCGACGAATGCCATCCTCATGGCCGTGGGCTTCTCGGCGCTGGTGGGCATCTTCTTCGGGTTCTATCCGGCTCAGCGCGGGGCAAAGCTCGATCCGATCGAGGCGTTGCGGCGGGAGTAGTTGTCATAATACGTCATCCCGGACGAAGCGCAATGAAGATCCGGGATCGCAAGACCAATCCAGCAGTGTCATTCCGGGGCCACGCAGCGGAGCCTGGAATCCATAAACACGAACTCTGTTGAGTTGCCTAGGGAAGCCGCTTTGTCCTGTCCTGCGCCGTCAGCGGTTATGGATTCCCGCCTTCGCGGGAATGACAATGTCGAGGTTCCAGCACCACACTGATCCAGCGATCCCGGGTTCTGCTCCGCAGCCCCGGGATGGCGGCCAAGAATTACTCCGCCGCCATCACCCGATAGCTTGCCGGATCGTAGTTGAGGATGGGGCTGAGCCAGCGCTCGACCTCCGTCACGCTCATGCCCTTGCGCTCGGCATAATCCTCCACCTGATCGCGCTCGACCTTGGCCACGCCGAAGTAGTAGGACTGCGGATGCGACAGGTAGAGGCCCGACACGGACGAACCCGGCCACATGGCATAGGATTCCGTGAGCTTCACGCCAATGCGGCGCTCGGCTTCGAGCAGGCTGAACAGCGTCGCCTTCTCCGTGTGGTCGGGCTGCGCCGGATAGCCGGGAGCCGGGCGGATGCCCTGGTATTCCTCGCCGATCAGACCATCACCCGTGAGATTCTCGTCCGGCGCGTAGGCCCAGAATTCCTTGCGCACGCGCTCGTGCATGCGCTCGGCGAAGGCTTCCGCGATGCGGTCGGCCAGCGCTTTCACCATGATCGAGCGGTAATCGTCGTTGGCACGCTCGAACCTCTCCGCGATCCGCACCTCCTCGATGCCGGACGTCACCACGAAGGCGCCGATCCAGTCGGGCTTGCCGCTCTCGACGGGCGCCACGAAGTCGGATAGGCACACATTCGGCTTGCCGTCGCGCTTGGAGAGCTGCTGGCGCAGGCCGTGGAACGTCGCTAGATCGTCCTTGCGGCTCTCGCCGGTGAAGAGCCGGATGTCGTCGCCGACCGCATTGGCCGGCCAGAAGCCGATGATCGCCTTCGGGTTGAACCAGCGCTCCTCGACGAGCTGCTTGAGCATCCCTTGCGCGTCTTCCCAGAGCTGGCGCGCGGCCTCGCCCTGCTTCTCGTCCTCGAGGATTGCCGGGAAGCGTCCCTTCAGCTCCCAGGTCTGGAAGAACGGCGTCCAATCGATATAGGGAACCAGCTCGCCCACATCGTAGCTGCGGAACACGCGGGCGCCGGTGAAGGTGGGCCTCGGCGGCTGATACGATGCCCAGTCGAAGGCCAGCCGGTTGGCGCGCGCCTTCTCGATGGGGAGGCGCTGCTTGTCGGCCTCCGAGCGCGCATGCGCATCCGCCACCTTCCGGTACTCGGCCCGGAGCGTCTCCACATAACCGTCCTTCATGTCGGGGGAGAGCAGCGATGACACGACGCCGACGGCGCGGCTCGCATCCGTCACGTAGACCGCCTGGCCCTTGTGGTAGTTCGGGTGGATCTTCACCGCCGTATGCACGCGGCTCGTGGTCGCGCCACCGATGAGCAGCGGAATCTCGAAGCCTTCGCGCTCCATCTCGCTCGCCACGTTCACCATCTCGTCGAGGGACGGCGTGATGAGGCCCGAGAGGCCGATCACGTCTACGTTCTCCCGGCGTGCCGTCTCCAGGATCCTCTGGGCCGACACCATGACGCCGAGGTCGATGACCTCGTAGTTGTTGCAGGCGAGAACCACGCCGACGATGTTCTTTCCGATGTCGTGCACATCGCCCTTCACGGTCGCCATCAGCACCTTGCCGGCGGCCGAGCGCTCAGTTGAGCCGCTGGCTTTCTTCTCGGCTTCCATGAACGGCATGAGATAGGCGACCGCCTGCTTCATCACGCGGGCGGACTTCACCACCTGCGGCAGGAACATCTTTCCGGCGCCGAAGAGATCGCCCACCACGTTCATGCCGGCCATGAGCGGGCCTTCGATCACGTGCAGCGGACGCTCGACCTCTTGGCGTGCCTCCTCCGTATCCTGCTCGATGAACTCGGTGATGCCGTTGACGAGGGCATGCTCGATGCGCTTCCCGACCGGCCACGAACGCCATTCGAGATCGGCAGCCTTCACGGCACCTGAGCCATCGCCCTTGAAGCGCGGAGCCGCTTCCAGCAGGCGCTCCGTGGCATCGGGACGGCGGTTGAGCACCACGTCCTCGCACAGCTCACGAAGTTCCGGATCGATCTCGTCATAGACCGCGAGCTGGCCGGCATTGACGATGCCCATATCCATGCCGAGCCTGATGGCGTGGAAGAGGAACACCGAGTGCATGGCCTCGCGAACGGGCTCGTTTCCGCGGAACGAGAAGGACAGGTTCGACACGCCGCCGGAGATATGGGCATGCGGCAGCGTCTCGCGGATAATCCGTGTCGCCTCAAGGAAGTCGACGCCGTAGCCGTTGTGCTCCTCGATGCCGGTTGCCACTGCGAACACGTTCGGATCGAAGATGATGTCTTCGGGTGGAAAGCCCACCTGCTCGGTTAGGATCTTGTAGGCGCGGGTGCAGATCTCGACCTTGCGCTCCAGAGTATCAGCCTGACCGACTTCATCGAAAGCCATCACCACGACGGCGGCCCCATAGGCGCGGCAGATTCTCGCCTGCGCGATGAAGGCCGCCTCGCCCTCCTTCATGGAGATCGAGTTCACGATGGCCTTGCCCTGGATGCACTTGAGACCCGCCTCGATCACGTGGAACTTGGACGAATCCACCATCACCGGCACGCGGGCGATGTCGGGCTCGGCGGCCACGAGGTTGAGAAACTCCACCATGGCCTTCTCGGAATCGAGCAGGCCCTCGTCCATGTTGACGTCGATGATCTGCGCGCCGTTCGCCACCTGATCGCGCGCCACATCGAGGGCGGCAGCATAGTCGTTGTTGGTGATGAGCTTGCGGAACTTGGCGGAGCCGGTGACGTTCGTGCGCTCGCCCACGTTCACGAAGGGAATGTCTGAGGTCAGCGTGAACGGCTCGAGCCCCGACAGGCGCATGAGCGGCTGCATCGTCGGAACCCTGCGCGGCGCCTTTCCGGCCACAGCCTCCGCAATCGCGCGGATATGCTCCGGGGTCGTGCCGCAACAGCCACCGACCACGTTCACGAGACCGGCATCGGCGAACTCCGCCAGCATCGAGGCCGTGGCTTCGGGGCGCTCGTCATAGAGACCGAACTCGTTCGGCAGACCAGCGTTCGGATAGGCGCAGACGAGGGTGTCGGCGACCCGGCCGATCTCCTGGACATGCGCCCGCATCTCGCGCGCGCCAAGCGCGCAGTTGAGGCCGATGGAGAAGGGCTCCGCGTGGCGCACGGAATACCAGAAGGCCTCCGGCGTCTGGCCCGAGAGCGTGCGGCCGGAGAGATCGGTGATCGTGCCCGAGATCATCACGGGCAGCTTCACGCCTTTCTCAGCGAAGACCTGCTGCGTGGCCACGATGGCGGCCTTGGCGTTCAGCGTATCGAAGATGGTCTCGATCAGAATGATCTCGGATCCGCCGTCGACGAGCCCCCTCACCTGCTCGGCGTAAGCCTCGCGCACCTGATCGAAGGTGACGGCGCGGTAGCCGGGGTTGTTCACGTCGGGCGAAATGGAGAGGGTGCGGTTCGTCGGACCGACGGCGCCGGCCACGAAACGGCGGCGACCATCCTCCTTCTCGGCGATCAGCGCGGCTTCACGGGCGAGGCGCGCGCCGTCGAAGTTCAGCTCGTAGACGATCTCCTCCATGCCGTAATCGGCCTGGGCGATGGAGGTGCCGGAGAAGGTATTGGTCTCGACGATGTCCGCGCCGGCGCGGAAGTAGTCGAGGTGCACGCTGCGCACTGCATCGGGCTGCGTGAGGATGAGCAGGTCGTTGTTGCCCTTGACGTCCTGCTTCCAGTTCTTGAAGCGCTCGCCCCGGAAGTCCTCTTCCGAGAAGCGCGAACGCTGCAGCTCCGTGCCCATGGCACCATCGAGCACGAGTATCCGCATCGAAGCGGCTTCCCGGAGCGCCTTGAGCACGTCGGGACCATTCGCAGGGCGAGGAGTGAACGCAATCATTCGATCTGTTCTCTTTGCATCGCGGCCGGTTCGCTCCAGCCGCCAACGGTGATTGTGATGGGCACAGGCCAATGCCCGGCGGTCTGCCGGGCACCGCAATCATGTCAGGCGGCGGCCTTCACGCTCTGGTCGCGCAGTCCGAGAAGATGGCAGATGGCATAGACCAGATCGGCGCGGTTCATGGTGTAGAAGTGGAATTCGCTGACACCGCGGTCGACGAGGTCGATCACCTGCTCGGCGGCCACGGCGGCGGCCACGAGCTTGCGGGTCTCCACATCGTTGTCGAGGCCATCGAAGCGGGCTGCCAGCCAGGCGGGAACGCTCGCGCCGGTTTTGGAGGCGAAACTCGCCGTCTGCTTGAAGTTCTGCACCGGCACGATGCCGGGAACGATCGGGATGCTGATGCCGCGGGCGCGCACGCGGTCGAGAAAGCGGAAGTAGTGATCGTTATCGAAGAAGAACTGCGTGATGGCGCGGTCGGCGCCGCAATCCACCTTGGCCTGCAGCACGTCGATATCTGCTTCCAGCGATGACGCTTCGGGATGCCTCTCCGGGTAGGCCGAAACGGAGACCTCGAAGTCGCCGATGGCCTTGATCCCGGCCACCAGATCGCAGGTCTGCCGGTAGCCGCCCGGATGGGGCTCGTAGGCCGTGCCGATGCCGCCCACCGGATCGCCCCGCAGGGCCACGATGTGGCGCACGCCTGCATCCCAGTAGGAACGCACGACATCGTCCACCTCGTCCTTCGTGGCTGCCACGCAGGTGAGATGCGCCGCAGGCTTCAGTTGCGTTTCCTGCACGAGGCGCGAAACCGTGGCGTGGGTGCGCTCGCGGGTGGAGCCGCCCGCGCCATAGGTGACGGAGACGAACTGCGGGTCAAGAGGAGCAAGACGCTGGATCGACGACCACAGGGTCGCCTCCATCTCCGGCGTCTTCGGCGGAAAGAACTCGAACGAGACCTTGATCGGGCGGGAGGCCTGGCGACTGGGACGAAGGGTGAGCGGTGACATCAGGCGACCTCTCTGTCGGGTTCACTCAAAGGCCAATCCGTCACCACGCGGCGATCCTGGCCAAGCCAAAGGGATACGGTCAGATGCTCGTCGCCCTTCTTGGGCGGAGCAATCTCCCGGGTGAGGGTGCAGTCGAGCCCCGCCTCGTCGAGCCAGCCGGCAACCTGAGCCGGGGCGAAGCCGAGGCGGCGATGGGCCTGAGCCTCACGCAGGAACTCGAGGCTGTGGGGCGCAAAATCCACCACGAGGATGCGCCCGCCCGGAGCCACGAGGCGCGCCGCCTCGCGGATCGCCCGAGCCGGATCGTCGAGGTAGTGCAGGACCTGATGGATGACGACGAGGTCGAAGGTGTCGCGCGGAAACGGAGGGGCATAGATGTCCCCCTGCCGCAGCTCGATGCCCCTCAGGCCCGCCTTTTCCAGATTGGCACGAGCCACCGACAGCATGGCATGGCTGGCATCCAGGCCTACGGTGCGCATGGCGCGGGGCGCCAGAAGCTGCAGCATGCGCCCGGTGCCGGTGCCGAGATCGACGAGGTTTCGGATCGAGCGCGTGCCCAGGGCATCGAGCACGGCGGCCTCGACCACCGTTTCCGGCGCGTGCAGGGAGCGGATCCGGTCCCATTCAGGCGCCAGACGCGAGAAGAAAGCCTGCGCCGCCTGCGAACGCTGGGCGCGGACCGCCTGAAGCCGGGTCCGATCCTCCAGCAGTCTTGGATCGGACCTGTCGAGGCTCTCGAGGGTCGGACGGATGATGCCCAGAGCCACGCCCCGGTCGGTGAGCCGGAAGAAGGCCCAGGCTCCCTCCCGGTGACGCTCCACAAGACCGGCTTCGACCAGAAGCTTCAGGTGGCGGGAGATGCGCGGCTGGGATTGTCCCAGAATGTCGGTGAGGTCGGAAACGGAGAGTTCGCCTTCCGTCAGAAGTGCCAGGATCCGCAGGCGCGTCTCCTCCGCGGCAGCCCGCAGGACGTCCAGGGTCAGGTCCAACGATGGAGACGGAGTGTCGGGCACGGCCAAATCTCGCTCTTACATATAAAGATATGTTTATATCTTTTCTGCAGCAGGAGCAAGCAAGGCTTTAGGACTTTTCTCGGCGCACCTTCGCACGCCCTGACAGGACGACCAGCACGAACACGGCCCCGGCGACAAACCATGCAGACAGCGCAATATCCTCCCGGTTCAGCATTGAGGCGATCAGCAGGGTCACGAAGGTCTGCAGGAGCTGGACTTGGCTCACATGGGCGATGCCGCCGATGGCAAGCCCCGCATTCCAGGCGAAGAAGCCCAGATACTGGCTCATCAGGGCGACATAGGCGAAGCTGATCCAGCTCCAGGCGGGAACCGCGCCCGGCTCCGGCGGCATGCTCCAGAGTGCGAGCGGAATTGTGACCGGCAGGGCCACGACCAGAACCCAGGAGATCACCTCCCAGCCGGCCAAGCCTGCGCGGGCGAGCTTGCCGGACAGCACATAGCCCAGGGCAGACGACAGGGCCGCCCCAAGGAGGAAGACATCCCCCTGCCCCAGCGACCCGCCGCCTTCGTGCAGGGTGAATCCGATGACCAGGGCAGCCCCCGCGAGGGACGCCAGCCAGAAGGCCGGGCTCGGGCGCTCGCCCGCAATCAGGGTGCTGATGGCCGAGGTGGCGAGCGGCAGGATCCCGAGCACAACACCCCCGTGGGAGGCCGGCACGGTCTGCATGGCAAGCGCCGTGAAGCCGGGGAAGCCTGCGACCAGGCACAGGGCAACGAGCAGGAGGGTCCCGGCCTGCCGCAGAGACGGCCAGGGCTTTCGAAGCAGAAGAAGCGTTGCCAGTGCAAGGAGCCCGGCGAGCCCCGCCCGGCCCGCCGTGATGAAGAGCGGGCTCAGATGCTCGACGGCAATATGCGTGAAGGGCAGCGTGCCGGCGAAAATGCACACGCCGATGAAGCCCAGGAGCAGGCCGAGCGTTTGGCGGGACACCGAGCGCCAGCTTACCGGAAGGGCGGTTCGTCGAAGCTGCGGAGCTTGCGCGAGTGGAGGGAGGTCCGCTGTCCCCTCAGGATGTCCAGGGCTGCCAGACCGATCATGAGGTGCTCGCTCACCGCCCGCTCGTAGAAGGCATTGGCCGCGCCCGGCAGCTTGATCTCCCCGTGGAGCGGCTTGTCCGACACGCACAGCAGGGTTCCGTAGGGCACGCGCAGACGATAGCCCTGAGCCGCGATGGTGCCGCTCTCCATGTCGACAGCAATGGCGCGGGACAGGTTGATCTGGCGCCGCTCCTGGCTCCAGCGCAGCTCCCAATTCCGGTCATCGTAGGTCACGACGGTACCGGTGCGCAGGCGCCGCTTCAGCTCCTCGCCGCGCTCTCCGGTGACCTGAACGGCGGCTTCCTGCAGAGCGACCTGGATCTCGGCCAGGGCCGGGATCGGGATCTCCGGCGGCACGGCGCCGTCGAGGATGTGGTCGCGCCGCAGATAGCCGTGGGCCAGCACGTAGTCGCCGATGGACTGCGACTGGCGCAGGCCCCCGCAATGGCCGACCATGAGCCAGCAATGCGGCCGCAGCACCGCCAGGTGATCCGTGATGTTCTTCGCGTTCGACGGGCCGACGCCGATATTGACCAGGCTCACTCCCTGCCCGTCCTTGCGCATGAGGTGATAGGCCGGCATCTGGAACCGGTGCCACGGGGACGAACCGATGAGATCCTCGACCGCAGCCTCGTCCAGCCCCCGCTCGATGCTGACGCCGCCGGGCAGGTCGAGTCTCGTGTAGGGCCCGTTTTCGTCGGCGAGTTCCTTCACGGCCCAGCGGATGAACTGGTCCACGTAGCGGTGATAGTTGGTGAGCAGGATCCAGGGCTGCACGCAGCGCCAGTCGCTGCCCGTGTAGTGGACGAGTCGGCGCAGCGAATAGTCTACCCGCGCCGCGTCGAACAGCGCCAGCGGCCGCGCCTCGTTATCATGGAAGTTCCAGGTGCCGTCGGCAATCTCGTCGCCGACCTTGGCCAGGAGCGGCGTCGGGAAGTGCTGGGCGAGCTCGGAGGCGGAATGCGCGCCCCGGCCCAGTTCGTCTCCGCGCTCGAACACGTAGGGATAGGGGATTTCCTGGTCGCTGACCCCGACCTCGATGGTGGCGCCATAGTCGCGCACGAGGAAGTTCAGCTGCTCCAGCAGGTAGTTCCGGTAGAACGTCGGCTGCGTGATCGTCGTGGCATAGACGCCCGGTCCCTGGAACTTGGCGTAGGCGCGCTGCTTGATCGGCGGCACCGAGGCCGCCCTGTAGTCCAGGCGCAGTTCGGGATAACGGAAGCGGGAGCGCTCCAGGGGCGTGGGGGCCGTGCCGGTGGCGAAGAAATGCTCCAGCGCATGACGCTGCGCCTCGATGGCGCTGTCGTGAAGGTCGATGAGCCGCTCGACGGCTTCCTGAGGCGTGGCTACGGATTCGAAGCTGGAAATGTTGTCGACTGGCACGGAATGTCTTCTCTTCTTCTGTCTCGTGCCTCAAGGGTCATACACTGTTTCGTCGAAGAACCCAACCTGCTTGATCGATCAGAATGGAACCTGGGCTCCTGTCCAGTCGAAAAAGCCTCCGGTATCCTCGAGCGTGAGCCCGTCCATCAGCCTCAACAGGCCGGCAGCGCTTTCCTGGACCGCGATGTCGGCCCCCGAGCCCCCCATATCCGTTCGGACCCAGCCCGGATGCACGGACACCACAACAATTCTTTCCTCCCGCAGATCCATGGCAAGGCCCTGCATCACCTTGTTCACGGCAGCCTTCGAAGCGCGATAGGCAATGCGGTCGGACTTCGCGTAGGAGAGTGAGCCCATTCGGCTGGAGATCGTTACGATCTTCGCGCTTTCTGCCCTCTGCAGGAGCGGGAGAAATGCCTGTACTACCCGCAACGGTCCGAGGGTGTTGATGTCGAGAGTATCGAGAAAGCCCTTGAAATCCATGGCAAGGGTGGATTGCTGCTTCGGGCCAATCACGCCCGCGTTGCTGACGAGAACGTCCACGGGTTCGTCAAGCTGTCGGACAGCTGCTTCAATCGAGGCCTGATCCCGAACGTCGAAAACCAATGTTTTAAATAGACCTTGGGTCTGCGCATCGTGAAACTCCTCTGGAATGGACGCGCTGTCGCGCACAGTTCCGATGACCCTGTCGCCACGAAGAAGAAGCTGCCTGGCAAGTTCGCAGCCGATGCCCCGACCGACGCCGGTGATCACATAAGTCTTCATGCATGCCCCTAAACAAAACGCCCCTCCAAGAGGGGCGTTTGACTGCTTATCGCGAGAACTTCTTGTACTTGATCCGGTGCGGGATCGTGGAATCCGTGCCGAGGCGGCGCTTCTTGTCCTCCTCGTAATCGGCGAAGTTGCCTTCGAACCATTCCACGTGGCTCTCGCCCTCGAAGGCCAGGATGTGGGTGGCGATGCGGTCGAGGAACCAGCGATCGTGCGAGATGATCACGGCGCAGCCCGCGTAATCCTCCAGCGCTTCTTCCAGCGCGCGCAGGGTGTCCACGTCGAGGTCGTTGGTGGGCTCGTCGAGGAGCAGCACGTTCGAGCCCGATTTCAGGATCTTGGCCAGATGCACGCGGTTGCGCTCGCCGCCCGAGAGCACGCCCACCTTCTTCTGCTGGTCGGAGCCCTTGAAGTTGAACGCGCCGCAATAGGCGCGGGCGTTGATCTCGCGCTTGCCGAGATAGAGGATCTCGTTGCCGCCGGAGATTTCCTCGTAGAGGGTCTTGTTGGCATCGAGCGAGTCGCGGCTCTGGTCGACGTAGCCGAGCTTGACGCTCTCGCCGATCTTGATGGTGCCCTCGTCCGGCTGCTCCTGGCCGGTGATCATGCGGAAGAGCGTGGTCTTGCCGGCGCCGTTCGGGCCGATGATGCCGACGATGCCGCCCGGCGGCAGCTTGAACGACAGGCCGTCGATGAGGAGCTTGTCGCCGAAGGCTTTCTTGAGATTGTCGAACTCGATGACGTTGTTGCCGAGGCGCTCCGCGATCGGGATGACGATCTGAGCGGTCGTCGGGCCCTTCTCGTTGGCCTTGGCCACGAGTTCCTCGTAGCGCTGGATACGCGCCTTCGACTTGGCCTGGCGGGCCTTCTGCGAGGCCGACACCCACTCGCGCTCGCGCTCGATGGTGCGCTTGTGCGCCTCGTCCTCGCGGCCCTCCTGCTCGAGGCGCTTCTGCTTCTGCGTGAGCCAGGACGAGTAATTGCCCTCGTAAGGAATGCCCCGGCCGCGGTCGAGCTCGAGGATCCAGCCGGTGACGTTGTCGAGGAAGTAGCGGTCGTGGGTGACGATCAGGATCGCGCCCGGATAGCTGCGCAGGTGGCCTTCCAGCCAACCGGTGGTCTCGGCGTCCAGGTGGTTGGTGGGCTCGTCGAGCAGCAGCAGCTCGGGCTGCTCCAGGAGCAGCTTGCACAGGGCCACGCGGCGGCGCTCGCCGCCCGAGAGCTTGTCCACGGACCAGTCGTCCGGCGGGCAGCGCAGGGCGTCCATGGCCTGGTCGACCTGGGAGTCGAGATCCCACAGGCCCTTGGCCTCGATCTCGTCCTGGAGGCGGGTCATCTCGTCCGCCGTCTCCTCCGAGTAGTTCATGGCGAGCTCGTTGTAGCGGTCGAGGATCGCCTTCTTGGCGGCCACGCCCTCCATGACGTTCTCGCGGACGTTCTTCGACGGATCGAGCTGGGGCTCCTGCGGCAGGTAGCCCACGCGGGCGCCCTCGGCCACCCAGCCCTCGCCGTTCCAGTCCGTATCGGTCCCGGCCATGATCCGCAGCAGGGTCGACTTGCCGGCGCCGTTGACGCCGAGCACACCGATCTTGGCGTCCGGATAGAAGGACAGATGGATGTTGTCCAGGACCTTCTTGCCGCCCGAATAGGTCTTGGTGAGGCCACGCATATGGTAGATGAATTGACGGGACACGGGAAAAGCCCTGCTTGGTCGAGATGTGAATGGAGTTGGCCGTCAGTTAGCAGGGGCGGGCGGCGGGGGCAAGGCGGGGGAGTGTCGCCAGCAGAGTTCCAAAAAGCCAGCACCTTGTGGCCCGCAGCCTGTGGGCTGCGGGCCTGTGGTGAGATCGAGGGTGGCGCGATGGGCAGCCCGGCTCGATGATGTGTGGTGAAGGGAAGAGCCGAGATGCCTCTTCGCGCACGGCTTGTTTAGGCGTTCAGGCGATGCCAGCCCGGTGACCGCTCCAGGCGGGGTCCGTCTGCTCGACGGGGGCCTGGAGCCGATTCCGACCACCGGCACGAAAGCCTGGGCCTCCTGTCGGTGCCGCTTGCGAGGCTGCACCACAGGACCGTGCCTGCTCCCACACTGCGACGCCTCGCGAGTGCGCCCCTCGACAGGAACAGGTCTGCACAACGATATAGCCGAGCTTAAGAGAGCTGTCAAGAACAAAGCAAGAACATAAATCCTGCCGGCTACTGTCATTCCGGGCTCCGCTGTGCGGCCCCGGAATCCATAACCGCGACATCTCAGGAAAGAGAAGTCAGCGTTGCGCCTCTTTCTGCACCGTTAGCGTTTATGGATTCCGGGCTCGCCTTTGGCGCCCCGGAATGACAGTGAGCGTATCATTCCCGGCCGGAGCGCAGCGAAAGGAAAGGGGATCCATAGCGGCGCGTCTATGAGTGGATCCCTTCCCAGCCTGCGGCCGCCGGGGATGACACCCGCTCGTCATTACCGGCCTCGTGCCGGTGATCCCGACCCGTCGAGCATCACCGCAGCGGGATGGCCGGGACAAGCCCGGCTATGACGAGAAGGGGATTGTCATCGAAGGACGAGACTGGCGCCAGTACCCTCTCCCCTCTGCGGGAGAAGGCTATCCGCATCAAAGCCCGAACGGGTAGGTCTCCGGCATGCCCTTCCCGCGGGCGTGGGTCAGCGGCGTCACGGCCTTGGTCTCCTCGAACCAGACGAAGGCATCGAACTGCTCGGCCAGGACGGCCTCGAAGTAATGGCTGTAGAGCTCCGTCTCCGGCCGGTAGACCACGCCGATGGCCCGCTCCAGGCGGGGCCTGGAGAGAACCTGGGTGAGGTCGGCCTGGCCGTTCTCGCGCCAGTCGGTGAGGAAGCAGCCGAGGCCTGCGTCGCGGAAGATCCGCTCATGGCTGTCGGGCCGCGCGGGGCGGACGCTCTTCACCTGCATGGGCTCATCCCAATCGTCCGCCGCCGCCACGGTGCCGCGATCCGTACCGAGCCCGATCAGAATGGCCTCGTCGCGATAGGTCTTGCGGCAGAGCTCGCCGATGTTGAACTCACCCTGCCAGCCCATGGCGGTTGCGGCGGCATTGCCGATGTGGGAGTTGTGCGCCCAGACTACGGCCTTGGCATTGTCGCGCCGGGCGAGCAGGCTCTGGAGCGTCTCGAACATGTGCCTGTCGCGCAGGTTCCAGGACTCGGTCGCGCCCTCGTACATGATCCGGTAATAGTGCTCGGCCGCATGGACGATCTTGGCGTTCTGGACCGCGTCGAAGAATGCCTCGCCGCCATCGGCCTGCAGATACTCCAGGCGCTTGTCGAGGATCGTCTGGAGCTGGCGCAGCAGGGCCTCGTCGCAGGGCTTCTTCTGCCCGGTGAGAACGGCGCGGCCGTAGCGGGCCGGATCCGACTGCCAGGGGCTGAGGCAGCCGTAGCGCCCCCTCGCCTCCTTGGCGGCTTCCGGATCGACCTTGTCGAGATAGTCGAGAACGGAGCGGATGGATCCGTTCAGACTGTAGACATCAAGCCCGCGGAACTCGGCGCGTTCATCCTCCGCACGATCCCTGTTGTGCGCGCGCATCCAGTTGACGAAATCGGCCACCTCCTCGTTGCGCCACATCCAGGTGGGAAAGCGCTCGAAGGCTGCATCGTCGCCGTCGGGAACCGGGCGATGGCGCACATAGGCATCGATGCGCGCCGCATCGGGCCAGTCGGCCTCCACTGCCACGATGGTGAAGCCGTGCTGCTCAATCAGACGCTTCGTGATGGCGGCACGAGCGCGATAGAACTCCGAGGTCCCATGGCTTGCCTCGCCGAGAAGGACAACCTTGGCGTCGGCAAAGCGGTCGAACATGGTGCCGAAGGCCTCCTCATCCGCAATCGGCGGCAGAGGCTCGCCATGCTCACGCACGAGATCGACCGCCTCCTTGATGGATGCGTCGTTCTCGTTCTGCTTCCAGGACAACCGGGCCATGATGCCGCCTCCCGCCGTCCGGGCGGCGATGCCCGGCTCTCGCCGAAAACGGCAGCAGGACTCGCCTTGTTCCCGATCAAGCCGAGGACAGACAAAGTGAAACAGCCGGGGCAAGAACCCCGGCTGTTTCATGTCTTCTGATGGAGGGATCGCCTACCAGTAGAAATAGAAATGCTCGGCCTTCAGATCCGTCATCCGAACATTGACCAGGGTCAGCTGATCATCGCCCCTCAGCCACTCGCCCGTGCCGAGATCCATGACGACGTTCTTGCCCACCTGCTTCATGTGCGGCTTGAGGGTGTCGAAGTCGACGATGCCGGAATGGTTGATGTCGTGGCGGATGAGCAGCATCTCGTTCTGCTTCACCTTGAAGTCGTAGACGACGTCCTGGCCCATGTCCGAGTTGAAGACATAGCGGTCTGAGCCCGAGCCGCCCCAGAGCTTGTCGTTGCCTGCCCCGGAGTCGAGAACGTCGTCGCCCGATCCGCCCCAGATCTGATCCTTGCCGAACCAGCCCGAAATCACATCCTTCCCGGCGCCGCCGTAAAGCTTGTCGTCGCCAGCGGGATCCGACATGGTGTCGCCCTCGATGCTGTCGTCACCGGCGCCGCCCTGGATGAGGTCGCTGCCGCCGCCACCTTGAAGCTGATCGTTGCCGCCGTCGCCGTAGAGCTTGTCGTTGCCGTTGCCCCCATCGAGAAGATCAACGCCGTTGCCGCCGCGCAGCATGTCGACGCCCTCGTCGCCATACAGCATGTCGTCGCCTTCCTCGCCGCGCAGCTGGTCGTTGCCCGCTCCGCCATAGAGGATATCGAGACCGTTGCCGCCATACAGACGGTCGTTGCCCAGATCGGCCTCGATGTAACCGTCGCCGTCATTGCCGTAGAGCGCATCGTTTCCGGCACCGCCATAGACGGTATCGTCACCCTTGTCGCCGCTCAGGTTGTCGTTGCCGCCGAGACCGTTGATGAGGTCGTCGCCGTCCTGCGCCTTGATCACGTTGGCCTTGTCCGTGCCGGTGATCTCATCGTTGCCGGACGACGGCTTGGTGGAGGCGCCGGTCTGGCCATTCCCGTTGAACAGGAACCACTCGGCGGCAGGCGCCTGGGCGGTCATGATGGTGAGGCTGCCGCCATCCGCGAAGGCGATCACATAGCCGCCGCTGATCTGGCTGATCTGCAGATCGGCGAAACGGATCGCGCCGACATTGTTCAGGACGATCCGGTCATTCTGTGCGGCATTGAAGTCGAGGATCGTGTCCTTGCCGTCTCCACCGGTATACAGATAGACATCCGCGCCGCCGTTGCCCTGCAGAGTATCGTTTCCGGCTCCCCCGACGAAGGTGTCGTGGTTGAGTCCTCCCCGCAGCACATCACCGGCAGCCGTGCCTGAAATCAGCCGGCCCTTCACGGATTGCGGATCCTTGAAATACTGCTCGACGAGCTCGTCGGCTGGCTTGCCGTGAGTGTAGTAGCCGTCGTCCGGGCTGGGATCGGCCGGCAACTGACCCGCGTCGTAGTTCCACAGCCAGTAGCCGCCCACCCAGCCTTCATTGGCCTCATCGGTCATGATCTTGTAGAAGGCCCTGAACATGTTGGCCCGCTCGACAACGTCGACCGTTCCGCTGCGCCAGGTCCAGGGATCGTAGTTGCTGCCGTCGAGGCTGCGGAAGCCGGTCTCGGTGAAGATCAGCTTCTTGCCGAACTGCTCCGCGATGCGCTGCAGCGCATCGATGGCTGAAATGTTCTCGCCGAACCTGGCGACGATCGGTTGAGTGACATGTTCAAACTTCGATGGCTTCGTCCAGCCGTCGATAAGCTGCTGCACCGTTGGATTAGGGTTGTCTGTAAACGAAATGTAGGGATTAGCGCCGATATAGTCGAGAACATCCCAGAAGTCGACATGGAGCGCCTCCGTCCAGGTGGCGGCGTAAGTGAGCTTGCCGGCGTAGCCCACCTCCTCACGAATGGCCTTGACGATGTCCTTCCAATGCTCCGTGAAGCGCGGATGTGTCATGCTCTCACATTCGTTGCCGATAGCGAAAGCCGTGACGCCTTGCTCCTTCGCAAGACGGGCATAGTGCAGAACTTGCTCCTTGTATGAAGCAAACCACGCATTGCCGAATTCCATCCACTCCGCCTCAGTGGGCAGCGTGCCGTCCGCATGCTTGGGAGGACCGATCAGGGCATTCCAGTCAGGGCTCTGGATGTTCACGTGCAGCTTGAAGATTACCTCAAGACCACGGGCCTTAGCTTGGGAGATGACCTCTCGAATGGAGCCGTCGCTCTCGGTGCGGGGAGCACCGTCCGTGTTGTATCCGCCAAGGTCACTGTTGTCGCGATAAACACGGGTCGATGTCAGGCTGTCCATGTAGACCGTCGGAACGATCACGACCTGGGAGGCGCCATCGCCCTGGATCAGGTCGAGATTGGTCTGGGTCCACGGCATCCGGAAATTGCCGTCATACCAGGAAGGAAGGCTCTCGGCCTGGAAATCGAACAGCTTAGGCATGGTGACAAGGCCCCTGCGGGAATGATCATCTGCGATGATGCGCTTATAGTATTATTCTTCCGATATAACGTTCAAAGTATGTTCTCGCAAGCGCGATGAAGGGTCAGCGTTAAGGCTCCCTTGCTGGGCTCCGGTCGAAAGGGCAGTGCATTTCTCCGATGGAGGCGCTCACTGGGCAGCCGAGATGACGCAACGTCAGCGTCATTCTGCGGCAGATCGGAAGGCCTGCAGCGGGTTCAGGCGACTCCGGCCATGATCGTGGCGAAAGCTTCCTCTGCGGCAATGACGGTGGCCATCTGCACCGTATGGGCGAAGCGGTAGGGTTCGCCGTAGATCGTCTCGTCCGGGAATTCCGTGATGAGGGTCAGCGGCGTCGGATGGCGCTCGTCGGTCGTCAGCAAGCAGGGTACGCCGTTGATGATCTCGTAGGGCGTTCCGCCGGAATGGATGGAGCAGATCTCGATCTGGCGGCGGTTGAACTCGGCCAAGCCCGGCACGGCCGACAGCCCTTTCGTGACGGCCTCGATCAGGGTTCTGGCCGTCCCGGCCCAGGCGGGGTGATGGCGGACGATCAGGAAGAAGCCTTTCGGGATCGTCCAGAGCTCGAAACCGCGCGGCAGGTAGCCGGTGAAGGGCCTGGTCCATTCATGGGCCGGATAGCCGTGAAGGTTGAGGTGCAGCTGCGCGCCGGACAGGGCCAGGGCCTGGTTGCGCGCGCCGATCTCGTAGAGCGGCTCGCCGCGGCCATATTCCAGATCGTTGCCGAGGGACGTGTAGCGTGCGGCGTGGTGCATGTGGCGTGGGCTGCCCTCGCACAGGCGGCCATGCAGAGCGTAGCCGTCCGGGTTCTCGACCGGGATATAGGCGATGTTAGCCTCGGGATTGGCGAGGAGCCGACGCACCGCCCTTAAGGTACCGACGGGGGCCGAGGTTTCATTGGCGTGCTGCCCGCTCGTCACGAGGACGGCCGGGCGCGATCCGGCCCGGTAGATGCCGCGCACCGGGCGTCCCTCGCGGGAAGCGCCCTCGAAGGTTTCGCCCGGAAGCTCCGCGAGCTCCCGGTGGATTTGAGCAAGAGAGGGGGCGGCTTCCGCCGTTTCGATATCCTGCTCCGGGCGGGCCGGATCGGCCGGCACCCCGAAGGCGCGCAGGGTCACGCGAACCCCTGCATCGCCCTCCCCGGCCCGGATGTCCGGCACGATCTGCCCAGGCTGCAGGCCGCGATCCTCCGGCGGACGGCCCGAGCGGTGCTTGAAGAATTCGAGAATCGAGAAATAGAAGTCCTCGTGAAGCGCCTCGCGGGTGCTCATGACCTCGTCGCCGTAAGCAAGCGGCCGCTCGATGCCGGGAATAGCCACATCGATGGCCAGCGTCTCGGCATAGGGCTCCGTTTCAGGCCAGTCATGAGCCGTGACGGCGGCCATGACCTTGTGGAACACCTGCTCGATCTCGGCCTCGATCGGTTCATCCAGATCGGGGCCGCCATCGGCGCGCGCCGTGATCTTCAGCCAGCCGGTTGGGGTGAGATCCACCTGATCGAGATGGTTGGTGCGCAGGCGGTTGGGAGCGAAGACCTCATGCTTCCCGATGCTTTCATCCGCGTATTCCAGCGTGACCTCATAGGTCAGATCGGTCTCGCCGGGCTCGAAGCGGGTCTCGACGCCCTCGAGCAGGGCCGCCAGGGGATAGGCTTCGGAGAGGAAGCGCAGGCGGTCGGCCTTCTCATGCACGGGATAGCGCACGGTTGCCCGCGTCACGCTCGCCAGGTCGAGTTCTTCGAGAAAAGCATGGACGAGCGGCTTGTAGGCGCTGCGCAGGCGGGCATGGATGCCCGCATCGGCAAGAATGCGTTCCGCCGCGCGACGCGCCGCCTCGTCCTCGAACAGCCAGGCTTCGAGGACCGTGCCCTTATGATGGTCACTCGCCCATTCGCGCACCAGGACATCGAGAGTGCGCGGAATCCGCTCGTCGAGCAAAATCGTCATTTCGAGGTTTGTCCTGTCGGGTCGAGGAGATCGCGCAGCCAATCGCCCAGAAGGTTGAGGCCGAGCACGGTGAACATGATGGCAAGCCCGGGAAACACGCTGACCCACCAGGCGGTCTGCAGATAGGTGCGCCCGTCGGCCAGCATGCCGCCCCAGCTTGGGATCAGCGGATCGACGCCGAGGCCGAGGAAGGTCAGGCTGCTCTCCAGCAGGATGTTGTTGGCCACCTGCAGGGTCATCAGGATGATGATGGGGCCGAGCACGTTGGGCAGGATGTGGGTGAAGATGATGCGTCCGTTCCCGACCCCGATGGCGCGGGCGGAGAGGATGAACTCCCGATCCCGCAGAGCAAGAACCGAACCGCGTACGAGGCGCGCATACTGCACCCATTGCGCCACGATCATGAAGAAGATGATCTTGTCCACACCGGTTCCCAGGATGGCGAGGAACATGATCGCCAGCAGGATGAAGGGCAGCGCCAGCTGAATGTCGGCAAAGCGCATCAGCAGGATTTCGGTGATGCCGCGGTAGTAGCCGGCGACCAAGCCGATGAGCGTTCCCAGGACGACGGCCCCCAGCACCGAGAACACCCCGACCGTGAGCGAGATCCTGCCGCCGACGATGACGCGGGCCAGCACGTCGCGCCCGAGCGGATCCGTACCGAGGGGATGGGCGAGGTTCTGGAAGGGCGGTGTAAGCCGCGCCATCAGGTCCATGCTCTCGCCGCCATCGGGGAAGAGAAAGCCTGAGAATAGCACGGCCAGGGACATTCCGCCGGCGAGCAGGAGGCCGAGGACGAGTTCGAGGGACCTGAAGTGCCGGCGTGCCGACGACACAGCCTGAGCGGCAGCCATGAGCGTCACTCCGTCCGGATGCGGGGGTCGATCAGCCCGTAGGCGATGTCGACCAGGAGGTTGATGAGAACGATGAAGAGCGCCAGCACCGTGATGGTGCCCTGGAGCACCGGGTAATCGCGGTTGGAGATGGCGTCAAAAGCGAGCGTGCCCATGCCGGGCCAGTTGAACACCCGCTCCACGATCACGATGCCGCCGATAAGGCCGCCGAACTGCAGGCCGATATAGGTGACGAGCGGGATCGCCGAATTGCGCAGCGCGTGCTTGTAGAGCACGACCCGGTCGCGCAGACCCTTGGAGCGCGCCACCATGATGTATTGCTGCGAGAGCGTCTCCAGCATCGACGTGCGCACGAGGCGCACATTGGTGGCGGTGAGGATGATCGCCATGGTGAGCGCGGGCATGATGAAGCTCTCGGGCCCCTCCATGCCGCTCGGCGGCAGCAGCCCGAGCACGATGGAGAACAGGAGCACCAGCATGATGGCGAGCCAGAAGTTCGGAAACGACAGGCCCACCAGCGACAGGATGCGGATGAGCTGATCCGGCCAGCGGCCGCGATGCACGGCCGCGTAGATGCCGAGCGGCACCGCGAGCAGGATGGACGTTAGAAGAGACGCGAAGGCCAGAAGCAGGGTCGCAGGCAAGGCGCGGGATATGAGCAGGGACACGGGGGTGCCGCCCATGAAGCTCTTGCCGAAATCGCCGGTCAGGATGCCCTGAAGAAAACTGAAGTACTGGACGAAGAACGGCCTCTCGAGACCCAAGGCCTGGCGGATGTTCTGCAGATCCTGCTCGGTGATGTTGCCGCCGCCCCCGAGCATCATGATCGCCGGATCTCCGGACAGCCGAATGGCGAACGCGACGATGAGGGTCACTGCCAGGACGACAAAGATGGCCTGCAGCAATCGCTTGAGAATGAAGCCTGCCATGCCGTGAACTTACCCTTCTCTCTGTCTTCTGTATCTGGAACGAGGCCCCGCTCGCGCGGGGCCTCGTCGCATTGAAGCTTTCAAGCGCCAGGGCGCCTGCTTACTCCACCGACGTTTCGATGAAGCGGAAGCGGCTGTCCGCAGGCGCATCGAAATTCTTCACCCGCTTGTTCACGCCAAAGATCGTGTTCTGGTTGTAGAGCGGGATTTCGAGCGCTTTGTCGGCCACGTAGCGGGCGATCTCCTGCAGAACCTTCTCACGTTCTTTCACGTCATAGATCGTGCGCTGCTTCTCAAGCAGGGCGTTCAGCGTGGGATCGTTGTCGTAAGGGTTCCACTTCTCGCCCGAGTGATACATCAGGTAGGCGGTGTTGTCGTAGTCGAAGGTCCAGCCGCCCCAGGCCTGATGCCATGCCTCGCCGGTCTTGCCGTTCGGGATGATGTCGTTGAGGAGAACCGGAGGCTCGTGCGGCTGCAGCGCCGGCTTGAGGCCGAGCGCCTGGAGGAAGCCGGCCGCCGCCTGCGCCACCTCGCGGAAGGTCGCGTCGTTGCCGCGGAAGTCGATCCGCACCGGAGCGCCGGCCGGAACCTTCGCCTCCTGCAGCATCTGCTTCGCCTTAGCGAGATCGAACGGCAGCGGCTTCATGGCAGGGTCGTTGCCGAACGACAGTTCGGACTGGAAGCTCGCGATCGGCTTGCCGTGGCCGAGCAGCACCGCCTTGATGATGGCATCGCGATCGATGCCCATGATCAGCGCCTTGCGGACATTCACGTCCTTCGTGATGCCTTCCTTGGTGTTCAGGCGCAGCGAAACCACCGTGGGACCGGTGATGCTCATCAGGCTCAGGTTCGGGCTCTTCTCCACCGTCGGAGCAAGCCCGAAGGGAATGAGCGTCGCCACATCGATGCGGCCGGACTGCAGCTCGGCCACCTGGGTGTTCGCCTCGGAGATGAAGCGGGTCACCACCTTGTCGAGTTTAGGAGCGCCGCCCCAATGCTCGGGGAAGGCCTCCAAGGTCAGGCTGACCTTCGGGCTGTATTCCACGAACTTGAACGGTCCGGTGCCGACCGGGTTCATGTTGAAGTGGGCGTCGCCCTTCTCCTGGATGTATTTCGGCGGCACGATCATCGCGCCGTAGCCGGCGAGCTTCGTGAGCAGCACCGGATCGGGCTGCTTCATGATGAAGTCGACCGTCTTGTCGTCGACCACCTCGACACGGTCGATGCTGGTGTAGTTCGACTGCTGCGGGCCCTTCTTGCCCTCTTCGCCGAGAAGGCGATCAAACGTGAACTTCACGGCCGCCGCGTTGAACGGCTCGCCATTGTGAAACTTCACGTTTTCGCGCAGCTTGAAGCGGATGCGGCTGTTGTTGTCCATCAGCTCCCAGGAGGTCGCGAGACCCGGCTTCAGCTTCATGTCCGCGCCGCGGGCGGTCAGCCCGTCGAAGAGATTGTTGGCGGCGGACGACCAGTTGACCAGGAAGGTGTCGATCGGGTCCCAGCTGCCGGGATCGATCGCCACCGCGACGGTCAGGGTTCCGGCGGCTTGCGCTCCGGACGCCATCAGCGGCGCCAGGGCCACTGCGGTCGTCAGGCCGAGTGCCTTCAGTGTTGTCGAGAACTTCATGTGTTGTCTCCCTCTGGAAAAGTTTTGTTACGCTGCCCCGCGAAGCGAGTCCGCCTCGATGGCCACCCAGTGTCCCGGCTCGACCTCGCGCATGCGATGGATGGCAGGCTCCTGCCCGACCGGGCGCACGGGGCTTGGGATTTCGCCTTCGATCCTCACCTTCGCCCGCTCCCGCTGGGGATCGGCGATGGGAACCGCCGCAAGCAGCTTGCGGGTATAGGAATGCTGCGGGTTCTCGAAGATCGCCTGCCGGGGCCCGAGCTCGACGATCTGGCCCAGATACATCACCGCAACCCGATGACTGATCTTCTCCACCACGGCCATGTCATGGGTGATGAAGAGATAGGACAGGCGCCGCCTCTCCTGCAATTCCATGAGCAGATTGATGATCTGCGCCTGGATGGACACATCGAGAGCGGATACGGATTCATCCGCGATGACGAGCTTGGGGTTGCTGGCGAGCGCCCGCGCGATGCAGATGCGCTGGCGCTGTCCGCCGGAGAACTCGTGCGGATAGCGCTTGGCATGCTGCGGCAGCAGGCCGACCTGATCCAGAAGCTCGTGCACGCGCCGCTCGCGTGCCTTGGAATCCTTGATCAGCCCGTGAACGATGATCGGCTCGGCGATGCTGTAGCCCACGGAATGACGTGGGTCGAGGGACGCGAAGGGATCCTGGAAGATGTATTGGATCTCCTGCCGCAGCCGGCGCCGATCGGCCTGGCTCATGGCCCCCATGTCGCGCCCGTCGAACCGCACCGTGCCGCCTGTGGGCTCAACCAACTGCTGAAGCGTGCGCCCGATGGTGGACTTGCCGCTGCCGGATTCACCCACCAGCGCCAGCGTCTCGCCGGGATAGATGTCGAAGCTCACCTCCTCCACCGCATGGACGCGGTGCGTCACGCGGCCGAAAAAGGTCTTGCCCACGTCGAAGCGCGTGGTGAGCTTCTCCACCTGGAGAACGGGCTTGGTGTAATCGGCCGTGTCCTGCTCGTGCGTGCCGCCCACGGGCTTGGCCACGTTGCCATCCATCACCATGACGGGCGTGCGCTTCGGCAGCGGCTGACCCTTGAGGGAGCCTAAGCGCGGCACGGCCGAGAGCAGCGCGCGGGTATAGGGGTGCTGCGGCGAGGCGAAGACGTCGCGCACCGGCGCCTGCTCCACCTTCTCGCCCTTCCACATGACCACCACGTCGTCGGCCATCTCGGCCACCACGCCCATGTCGTGCGTGATGAAGATGACGGCGGTGCCCATCTCGGCTTGCAGGTCGCGGATGATGTTGAGGATCTGCGCCTGGATCGTCACGTCGAGGGCGGTGGTGGGCTCGTCGGCGATCAGGAGCTTGGGATTGCAGGCGAGCGCCATGGCGATCATCACGCGCTGGCGCATGCCGCCGGAGAGCTGGTGCGGGTAGCGGTCGAGCAGCCTGTCCGCATCCGGCAGGCGCACCTTCTGCAGCAGGTCCTTCGCGCGCTGCCGCGCCTCGCGCCCGTTCAGGCCCTGATGCAGGATCAGGGTTTCCGCGATTTGGTTGCCGACCGTGAAGACCGGATTAAGGGACGTCATGGGCTCCTGGAAGATCATGGCGATGTCGTTGCCGCGGATCTCCCGGATTCTGGTGTCGGAGGCCTGGACGAGGTCGATCGCCTCAGCCCCGTCGGGGCGGAACAGCACCTGCCCGCTCGTGATGCGCCCGCCCGTATAGTCCGTCAGGCGCATGATCGCCAGTGAGGTGACGGACTTGCCCGATCCCGACTCGCCGACGACCGCCAGGGTCCTGCCCGGCTGCACGTCGAAGCTTACTTCCTTGACGGCCTTGAAGGCTCCATTCTCCGTGCCGAACTCCACCGACAGGGAGCGGACCGACAGGAGAGCTTCAGATTGACGATTGGCTGTGTCCGACATCCATCCACGCTCTTGAGGCAGCACCGGCATGATCCCCGATCAGACCGGTACCTCTTTGATACCTGTTATCCATCACAGTCACGATGCCGCTACGTCAAGCACCGTTTGCGTCAGATCAGGCAATCACCTGGATCATAGATCCAGCGCTAAGCAAAGCGCGAGTCCTTTGTTACGATGTCACCCACTCGCCGCCACGCATGAGCGCCTCGGCCCTGCCGTCCTGTGTGATACCATCCACATCCACCTGTTCGGAGCCGATCATCCAGTCGATATGGATGAGGCTCTTGTTGGAGCCGCGCGAGCCGAGCTCGTCCTCGCTCATGCCGCCGCCGCCCCGGATGCACTTGCTGTAGGCTTGGCCGAGCGCGATATGGCTCGAGGCATTCTCGTCGAACAGGGTGTTGAAGAACAGCAGCCCGCTCTTCGAGATCGGCGAGGAATACGGCACGAGAGCCACCTCGCCGAGACGCCGCGCCCCCTCGTCGGTATCGAGCACCTTGCCCAGCACGGCCTCGCCGGTGCGTGCCCGGCTTTCCACGATCCGCCCGCCCTCGAACCGCACCTGGATGTCCTGGATCAGGGTGCCGTTGTAGGAAAGCGGCTTCGTGCTCGTCACCGTGCCGTCCACCCGGTCCTTGTGCGGCGTTGTGAAGACCTCCTCAGTGGGGATATTGGCGTTGCAGACGATGCCGTTCTTGGCCTTAGCCGAGCCGCCGTTCCACTCATGCCCATCGGCCAGCCCAACGCGCAGATCCGTGCCGGGACCGCGAAAATGCAGTGCCGCGTAGTTCTTCTCGTTCAGCATCCGCGTGCGCGCCTGCAGGGCTGCGTTGTGCTTCTCCCAGGCGGCAATCGGATCAGGGGTGTCGACCCGCGAAGCGGAGAAGATCGCCTGCCACAGCTTGGCCAGCGCCACCTCCTCCGGATCGTCCGGGAACACGGTCTTGGCCCAGGCGGGCGTTGCGGCAGCCACGATGGTCCAGTTGATGTCGAAGCCCGCGATCATGTTGAGGGCCGGCATATAGGCCTTCGAGCGCGCCCGGTTGGCGCGGGAGACCTTCTCCGGATCCTCCTTGGCGAGAAGCGAAGGGTCCTCGCCCACGATGGCGAGCCGGGCAGCGCCCTTCTTGTAGGCCTCGGCCATGCCCTCGTAGAGCCAGGCCGGAGCCGTGTCGAAGCCCTCGTCGTGGCCGTGGCGGAAGCGCATCAGCGTGCTCTCCTCATCCGAGAAGATTGTGGTGACGAGGGAGGCACCGGCCCGGTAGGCATGCTCCGTGACGCGCCGCACCAGGGCGACGGCATCGAGCGGTGCTGTCATGACCAGTTCCTGGCCCGGCTTCAGCCCCAAGCCGACCCGGACGGCAACCTCGGCCATACGGTCCAGAAGCTGGGCATGGGAGGCGGCATCGGGCAAATTCCGGACTTGTTCGTTCATGATGTGAGTCTCTCAGGACTGAAAAGGATGGTTGGAGAGGCTACACGGCCTTGCCGCTCATGCAACCTCAACGGGCCCGGGTCTCAGATATTCTCCAGCCCGGCGACGCCAAGGGCTCCCTGGTCGAAGGCGATGCTCTTGATGATGGCGTGAACCGGGAGACCGGGCTTGAGGCCAAGCTCCTCCACCGATTTGCGGGTCACGCGGGCCACGACAGGGTCGCCGCCGCAATCGAGCTGCACGTCCACGCTCGCCCCCTCGGCATCATCGATCGAGGAAATGAAGCCCGGCAGCACGTTCAAGGCGCTCAGGCCGTGGGGCGCCGTCAGCGACAGGATGATGTCGCGGGCGCGAAGACGCACCCGCAGGCTCGTGCCGATCAGATGCGGAAGACGGGGGACGATCAATGCGCCGGCTCGGGCCTGCAGCTCCGTGAGCTCATGCCGCTCGTCATGCCTCCACACGCGAGCTTCGATCAGCGCGCCGGCTTCGGTGAGGCCGCCCTGCTCGAAGAAGCTCGTGTGCCGCAGCACGTCAGCGGCGGGTCCCGACGCGACGACCCGCCCCTCGGAGAGAACGACGACGGATGTGGCCAGGCGCGCGATCTCGGCGACCGAATGGCTGACGAGAACGATGGGCACGCCGCCCTCGTCCCGCAGGCGCTCGAGATAAGGATAGATCTCGGCCTTGCGCGCCTCGTCGAGGGAGGCAAGCGGCTCGTCCATCAGCAGGAGCTGGGGATCGGCGAGCAGCGCACGGCCGATGGCCACGCGCTGCTTCTCGCCGCCGGACAGGGTCGACGGGCGGCGGTCGAGCAGGTGGCCGATGCCGAGAAGGTCCACCACATGATCGAAGCTCGCCTTTCTCTCGCCTTTCGGCGTGAACCAGCGGCCGAAGACCAGGTTGTTCCGCACATTGAGATGCGGAAAGAGCCGCCCCTCCTGGAAGACATAACCGATCCGCCGTCTGTGCTTCGGCTCGAAGACGTTCTTCCCCGTATCCAACAGGATCCGCCCCTGCACGGCGATGCGGCCATGTTCCGGCCGCACGAGCCCGCTGATCGCATTCACCACCGTGGTCTTGCCTGAACCGGACGGACCGAACAAAGCCGTAAGCTTCCCATCGGACTGGAAGCGCGCCTGTAAGGCGAAATCGCCCTGGTCATGTCGGATGTCGACGTCGAGGATCATCAGGCATGAACCCTTCGACGCACCCGCCGCGCCAGCCACTCGGACAACCAGAGCGCTCCGATGGAGATGACGATGGACACAAGCGTCAGCCGCATCGCGCCGCCCTCGCCTCCCGGCACCTGGGTGTAGGCGTAGATCGCAGACGGGACGGTCTGCGTCTCGCCGGGGATGCTGGACACGAAGGTGATCGTCGCGCCGAACTCTCCCATGGCCTTGGCAAAGGACAGCACCATGCCGGCGATGATTCCGGGAAGGATGAGCGGCAGGGTCACCATGCCGAACACCCAGGCGGGATGCGCACCGAGGGTGCCGGCCGCATCTTCGAGCTTTCGGTCCACAGCCGCGATGGACAACCGGATGGCGCGCACCAGCAGGGGAAAACCCATGATGGCGCAGGCGAGCGCCGCGCCCGTCCAGCGAAACGAGAACACGATGCCGAACTGCTCGGCGAGAAACGCCCCGACGGGTCCGCGGCGCCCGAAGCCGATGAGCAGGAACCAGCCGACGACAACAGGCGGCAGAACCAGCGGCAGGTGCACGAGCACATCGAGGGCCTGCCGCCCCCAGAAGCGCCCGCGCTCCAGCAGGAAGGCGATGGCGAGCCCCGGAACAAGGCTTGCAATCATCGCCACGAAGGCGACTTTCAAGCTGAGGCGAACCGCCGTCCATTCTTCCGGAGAAAGCCCCTCCATCACGAGCCCGAGCCCGCCCTGGTCAACAGGGTGAAACCCTGCTTCTCGAAGAACGGTCTGGCTCTATCCGAGCGCAGGAAGGCGAGGAAGGGCTGAGCATCAGGATGGCTCGAGTCCTTCGTCAATGCCGCCGGATAGGTGATCGGTGGATGGCTGCCTTCCGGAAAGGTGGCAACGATCGTCACGTTCGGATCGGATGCGGCATCGGTCCTGTAGACGATCCCGAGGGGCGCCTCGCCGCGCGAGACGAGCAGGAGCGCGGCCCGCACGTTCTCCGTCTGGGCGACCCTGTCCTTCACGCCCGCCCACGCGCCGAGATGTTCGAGCGCAGCCTTGCCGTATTTGCCTGCCGGCACCGCATCCACATGGCCCATGGCCAGGCGATTGCCGCCGAGGATCCCTGCGAGATCGAGACCGGGCTTGAGCTCCACCTGTACCGTCGCATTCTTCGGCGCAATGAGCACGAGGGAATTGCCCAGGAGGCTGACGCGGCTTTCGGTTCTGATGAGCCCCTTGGCGGCCGCGTAATCCATCCAATCGAGATCGGCGGAGAAGAAGAGGTCGGCTGGCGCTCCGGACTCGATCTGCTTGGCGAGCGCGTTGCTCGCCGCGTAGGACATGACGACCCGCTTGCCGGTGTCGCGCGTCCAGGCAGCGCCGGCCTCATCGAGCGCGTTCTTCAGGCTGGCCGCAGCGAAGACCACCACATCCCGGGTCTTGGCCGAAGCTCCAGCCGGCAATGCAAGGCCTGCCCACACGAGTCCTGCCAGGAGCGTCCGCACGGCTGCGCGGACGATGAGGCTCGTTCGTTGGATGGTCCTGTTGCTCAAAGGAGAAGCCCTGCTGCTATCCGGCGCATCCTAGCCGAGTGGGCGGGCTCTTCAAGCGGGGCGCCGCCGGGGCGACGGCTTCTTCACCACGGAACGAAACAGCCGGTAGCCGAGGAGCACGGCCACGATGGCCGCATAGACCAGGGGCTCGGTCGGCCAGGACTTCACCACGAGGATGTAGTGGAGCACCGCGCCGACGGCCGCCACATAGACAAGCTTATGCAGTTTGGCCCAGGCCTGCCCGCCCATGCGCCGGATCGCTGCATTGTTGGAGGTGGCGGCTAGCGGCACCAGGATGACGAAGGTGGCCATGCCGATGGTGATGTAGGGCCGCTTGACGATGTCGGCCACGATGGCCGCCACGTCGAGCCCCTGGTCGAGCACCAGATAGGTGGTGAGGTGCAGGGCGGCATAATAGAACGCCAGCAGCCCGATGGCCCGGCGGTAGCGCAGCAGGTTGACGTTGAAGAGCTGCCGCAGCGGGGTGACCGCCAGCGACGCGATGAGGAAGCGCAATGCCCAGAGGCCGAGCGCCTGCTCCAGATACCGCATGGGGTCAGCGCCGAGCTGATCCATGATGCCGGCATAGAACAGCCACACGGCCGGGATGAAGCCGACGATGTAGACAAGGATCTTGGGCACCTGAGGCAGGGTGAAGCCCTTAGCGGCAGGCGCAGTGGCTCTTCCGGCCATCAGTAGAGCTTCCGCAGGTCCATGCCCGTATAGAGGCTCGCCACCTGCTCGGCATAGCCGTTGAACATCAGGGTCGGGCGGCGCTTCACGAACAGACCGCCCTCGCCGATGCGCCGCTCGGTCGCCTGGCTCCAGCGGGGATGGTCCACGCTCGGATTCACGTTGGCGTAGAAGCCGTATTCGCTGGGTGCCTGCTTGTTCCAGGCGGTTGCCGGCTGCTTGTCGACGAAGCTGATGCGGGTGATCGACTTGATGCCCTTGAAGCCGTATTTCCACGGCACCACGAGGCGGATGGGCGCGCCGTTCTGGTTCGGCAGCGTTTCCCCGTAGAGCCCGACCGCCAGGATGGTCAGCGGGTTCATGGCCTCGTCCAGGCGCAGCCCCTCCACATAAGGCCATTCAAGCACAGGGAAGATGGAGTCCATCCCCGGCATCTCCTCGGGCCGGTAGGCCGTCTCGAAGGCCACGTACTTCGCGCTGCCAAGAGGCTCCACACGCTTGATGAGGTCCGCCAGCGGGAAGCCCACCCAGGGGATCACCATGGACCAGCCCTCGACGCAGCGCATGCGGTAGATGCGCTCCTCGAGCGCCGAGGACTTGATCAAATCCTCGATGGCGAACTCGGCGGGCTTGCCGACCATGCCGTCCACCTTGACGGTCCAGGGCGAGGTCTTCAACGACTTGGCCTTGGCGGCCGGGTCGTCCTTGCCGGTGCCGAACTCGTAGAAGTTGTTGTAGCTCGTGACGTCCTCGCGGCTCGTCAGCTTCTCGTCGGTCGAGAACGGGCTCTTGACCGCCGGCAGCGGGGCCGCCACCGAGCCCCTCGGCAGCGCCGCCGCGAGGGAAAGCCCGGCGGCACCGGCCATCCACTGGCGGCGATTGAAGTAGACCTCACGAGGCGTGATCTCGGATGGCAGGATATCGGAAGGGCGGCGGATCAGCACGGCATCACCTCGGTTGGAACCCATTGTGAAGGGGTACACCCGAGAACGCCAGAGATGCTCTCACGTTTCCGTTACAAACTTGCCTTGTGGGCGCTCAGGATGCTGCCCGAACAAACTTTCTCGTGATCTCGCGCGGATTGGTGATCGCGGTGCCGACCACGACCGCATGGGCCCCGCGTTCGAACGCTTCCGAAACGAGGTCGGGCGTGTCGAAGCGCCCTTCCGCTATGACGGGCACAGGCAGCTCGGCCACAAGGGCGGACAGGAGTTCCAGATCGGGACCAGCCGTCTTGCGGGATGCCGTCTCCTCCGTGTAGCCGGCGAGCGTGGTCGCCACATAGGTCGCGCCGGCGGCATGGGCCGCCCTTCCCTCCTCCAGCGTGGCGATGTCGGCAAAGACCTCTTTGTTGAGTTCCCCGCGGATCCGCCCGATGAGATGCTCCACGGGCTCACCATCGCGGTGGCGCGGAGTGGCATCGAGCCCGATGATGTCGGCACCGGCCCTGGCGATCTCGGCAGCCTGCGCGAAGCCCGGCGTGATGTAGACCGGGAAGCGGTCGTCCCAGACCTTGGCGATGCCGATGATCGGGAGCGCCGTCACGGCGCGGATCGCTGCAATATCGTCTGCGCCGTTGGCGCGTATGCCCCTCGCGCCCCCCGCCTCCGCCGCCTGTGCCATGGCGGCCATGTGGAGCGGCCCGTGGAGCGGATTGTCGGCTCGCGCCTGACAGGAGACGACGAGCGCGCCCTTCGGGATCAGCATGCTACTTCACCGCGCCGGCCGTCATGCCCTGAATGAACTGGCGCGAGAGGGCGATGTAGAGGAGCGTGATGGGCGCCGCCGCGATGGTGAGGCCGGCGAACAGCATGCCCCAGTCGGTGGTGTACTCGCCCATGAAGGTGGTGAGCCCCTGCGGCAGGGTTTTGCGCGCGTCGGTCTGGATGAAGACCAGCGGGAAGAAGAAGTCGTTCCAGATCGGCACCGCGTTCTGGATCGCCGCGATGGCCATGGGCGGGCGGGCCAGCGGCAGCATCACGGACCACATGATCCGGGGCTCCGAGGCGCCGTCGATGCGGGCCGCATCCTCAAGCTCCGACGGCAGCGTGCGCAGAAACCCCGCCATGATGAAGACGGCGGACGGCAGGCCGATGGCCGTATAGGTGACGATCAGGCTCCAGCGGCTGTCGAGGAGGCCGAGATCGCGCAGCAGGATGAAGAGCGGAATGACGGCGAGCTTCAGGGGCAGCATCAGGCCCGCGAGGAAGAACAGCAGGATGAAGGTGTTGGTGCGCGACTCGTAGCGCGCCACCGCATAGCCCGCCATGGTGCCGAGCACGAGGATGAGGAGAACCGACGTGCCCGTCACCAGGATCGAGTTCATAAAGTAGGTCGGCATCGCGGTTTCGCCGAGCACCTTGGCGAAGTTCCCCACTTGCGTGAAATCGGGCAGCGCGAAGGGATGCTCGAAGATTTCGCCCGTGGTCTTGAAGGCGGAGAGCACCATCACCACGACCGGATAGAGCATGATGAAGGAGTTGGCGATCAGGATGACCTGCGCCAGCAGCGCGAAGGAGATCGGCTGGCGCGAGGCGCGGGTATCGGACGCAATGGCGGTCAAAACTGGATCTCCCGACGGCGCAGCCACAGGGTCAGCATGGACGCGAAGACGACGATGAAGAGGAACAGGAGCGTGGCGAGCGCCGAGCCCAACCCGAAGTTCTGGATGCTGGCGCTCTGGTTGCCGAAGGCCGTGCGGTAGAAGACAAGACCCAGCACGTCCGTGGTGCCGAAGGGCGAGCCGTCGAGGCCCACCATCACGTACGGGATCTCGAACCAGTTGAACGCGCCGATGAAGAGCAGCGTGAACAGAATGGTGGTGCTCGGCGCCACCAGGGGCCACACGATGTTCTTCAACAACTGCCACTCATTGGTGCCGTCGAGCCGCGCCGCCTCTATGATCTCAGGGGGAATGCGCTGCATGCCGGCAAGATAGACGAGGGTCGGGAAGCCCACGAAGTGCCAGGCATTGGCGAGGATGAGCGCGCCCAGGGCCGTCGATGAGTCTCCGAGCCAGGGCTTGGCTAAAGAATCCAGGCCCAGCGAATAGAGAGCCTGATTGATGATGCCGAAATTCGGATTGAGGAAGAGTTTCCAGAGAAAGCCCACAATGATGGTTGAGAGCACCACCGGAACGAATACGGCGATCCGGTGGAAGCGGAAGCCGAAGGGCTCCTTGTAGAGCAGCCAGGCGAGGACGAAACCGCCGCCGTTCTGGATGATCATTAGCGCAACCAGCGCATAGACATTGTGCAGGAAGGCGTTCCACACCACGGGCGCCATGGTGGCGCCGAACAGCACTTCCTTGAAATTCTTCAGGCCCACGAACTCGCCGCGCGCCAGCCCCTGCCAGTCATAGAAGGCATAGGCGAAGGCCGATAGGATCGGATAGACCACGAACAGCGACATGAACACGATGGGCGGAACGACGAGAAACGCCACCCATAATTGCCGCTTCAGCGACGGGGCCTGTTTGCGCGAGACGAGCATCCACTCAAAACCTTTTCAACGTTCGCAACAAACACCGCCTTCATCCTGAGGAGCAGCCTTCAGGCTGCGTCTCGATGGAGGCTCCAGCGGGCACTGGAGACGCCCCGATCCTTCGAGACGGACCTGACGGTCCTCCTCAGGATGAGGGCTTTTGGATACGTTTGTCAGAACTCAAGGGGCGGCGAACGGGTGAGCCCGCCGCCCCTGTGTCACAAGCTTACTTCTGGAACGGCTTGTAGTAGGTCGCGATGCCCTTGTTGATCTCGGCCGCGGCCTGCTCCGGGGTCTGCTGGCCGGCGAGCATCTTCTGCACGTTCGACTGCAGCAGCACCGAGCCGCTCGGCTCCTGATAGCGGAAGCGTACGAGCATCAGGTACGACATGGAGTTCTCGGCGAGCTTCGCCACCTCCTGGGTGATCGCATCCTCGATCTTGATGCCCTTGATCGGCGACAGGTTCTTGAGCGTATTGGTGAAGGCCGTGCCGTATTCCGGCGTGGCGAGGAAGCGCACGAACTTGAGCGCCGCGTCCTTCTTCTCGGTCTTGGCGTTCACCGCATAGCCACCATCGTAATAGGTGGCGATCAGGTGCTGATCGCCGGCCTTCAGGACGGGAGCCGGGAACACGCCGAGATCGAGGGTCGGGTTCTGGTTCTTGAAGTTCGCCACCTCGTAGGAACCGCCCGCGAACATGGCCGCACGGCCAGCCACGAAGAGCTGCTGCGAGGACGGATAGTCGACGCCGGTGAAGTTCGGCGAGAAGTACTGGCTCACGTCCTTCAGCTTGGCGAGCGCGCCGACGAAGCGCGGATCGGTGAAGTTCGCCTTGCCGGCGACGATATCGGCCTCGAACTGCTTGCCCATCATGGACGACAGCAGGCCGCCGACGATGGTCTCGTTCTGCCAGGCGGTGGCCGTGCCGTTGGCGAACGGCGTGATGTTCTTGGCCTTCAGGGCCTGGGCGAGGGTCATCAGCTCGTCCCAAGTCTTCGGCGGGTTCACGCCGTTATCCGTGAAGATCTTCTTGTTGTAGACCACGAGCTGGGCCTGCATGGCGAAGGGCACGGCATAGACCTTGCCGTCGGCGCGCAGGGTCTCGGCCGCGAGCGCCGGTTCGGGGAAGTTCGCCAGCTCCGGAACGTTCTGCTGGTCGAGGGCGAGCAGGTAGCCCGGGGTCGCGATCGTCTCCAGGTTGCCGTAGGCGCGCACCTGGATCACGTCCGGGCCGCGGCCGGCGGCGAGCGCCGTGGAGAGGATCGTCTGGTAGTTCTCAGGCGCATAGGTCTCGAACTTGACCGTGATGCCGGGTTCCTTCGCCTGGAACTTCTTGATGGTGTCCTGATAGAAGGCCCGGTCTTCCTGGCGCCAGCTCCAGAAGGTCAGCTCGGTCTGCTGGGCCATGGCGGCGCCGGACGAGAACAGGAGGCTGCCGGCGGCAGCGCCCATCAGAATGCGTCGGGTCAGTTTCATTGTCGTTTCCCTCATTGTTGAAGTCCTTTTTCCTCCCACCGCAGGGCCCGCTCTTCGAACAGACCTTGCGGAACTCGTTCAGCCCGATTGCTCGGCTGCAATGACGAGAAAGGTTGCGTCATCGTGGGTTTTAACACGGGGATAAGCGCCTGCCATGCGGTCGCTCTGCTCCCTGTCCCGCAATTCCTCCATCAGATCCCGCCCTCTCCCCGCGGCGAGCTGGTCATGGAGCTCGCCGTCGGAGTAGATCCCGAACACATCCACGAGGCGCATGAAGCCGTCGGTGGCGAGCACGATAGGCGCGCCCAGTCTCACCTTCGTCTCGAACCGCAGCTCCTGGCCGGCCCAGGGCCGCCGCGGGTTCACCACCCAATAGCCATCCTGTTGGTTCAGCCGGGTGCGGTTCTCCACAATCTGGCGCCGCACGGCTTCGGGAATCTGCCCCGGCTCATGCTCCTGGGCACCGAGGGCCGCCAGGGTCTTCCCCTCGAAAGGCTTTGCCCGCTCGTCGCTCCAGCGGATGATCCCATGCTCTGACGGCACGAGAGCGATCACATCACCGAGGAACCGTCCCTGGAGCGTGAGGACCCCACCCTCCTCTGGGATCACCTCGACCAGGCCGAGGCACGCAGAGGGCGTATGATGGTCGACGACTTCCGAAACATGCGCGGTCTCTTCCCCGAAGGCCGATCGCACATCGTCCTCCAGCCGCCGCAGCAGCCTATCGGCGGCTTCCGCTCCGGACAGGGCAGTCAAGCGCCTGTCGATCAGGGTGGCGAGCCAGGCGGCATCGCTGCCCCCGGAGGTCAGTTGGTCAGCGGAGAGACCAGTGGCTCCATCGATGATCCAGGCGAAACGGCCGCGCAGACCGGCCCCGTCCTCGTTGAAGCGGGTGCCGGTCAGGGAAAGCCGGTCCAAGGACCGGAAGCAGGGGGTGGAGCCAGTCACGTTCACGGCCTAACTGGTCTCATATTGGTTGCCCCATGTCCATACTGGTCTCAAGGGCTGTTCACACCCTTCCTGAAGAGCCGGAAAGGCTTACGCAGGATCGGTTTGATCGAATCCGTGGCTTGAGCGTTAGTGACGTGGATCCCATTGCAGCGGCAAAGGATGAGCCATGGTCACCCTGGAAATAGCCGGCAAGGCGGTTGCCGTGACGAACGCGGACGAGAGCCAAGCCCGCGAACTCTTTCTCAGCGAGAGCTTTAAAGATGACCTGAAGTCGTTTAAGAGCGAGGGCCGCTCCCTCTGGGACGGCTCAGCTGCCTTGACGACACGGCCCGCATCGGAAGACGAGATCGATGCCTTCTATGAGGCCTTGGACGAAGAGGACGAGGGCGACGAAGACGATGATGACGACCTCGATATCGATGTCGTGTTCCTGGTGTCCATCGACGAAATAGACGACGCCGCTGCCTCCGGCTGATCATCCTTACCGGAGCCTTGAGGGCTCCTCTTGAAACGGTTCAGCCCATTCCATGCCTTTCCCCAAGTCCAATCCCAGCCTCGACCGTGCCCTGGCCGACAAAGGCTACAACGACCCGACCCCCGTCCAGGCCGCCGTGCTGCAGCCGGAGGCTGTCGATCGGGATCTCCTCGTCTCCGCCCAGACGGGCTCCGGCAAGACGGTCGCCTATGGGCTCGCGATGGCTTCCACCCTGCTGGGCGACGCCGAGCGCTTCGAAGCCCCGCGCGAGCCCCTCGCCCTGATCATCGCCCCCACCCGTGAGCTCGCGCTCCAGGTGAACCGGGAACTCATCTGGCTCTACGGTCCGGCCGGTGCGCGGGTCGTCTCCTGCGTCGGCGGCATGGATGTGCGCCGGGAGCAGCGGGCGCTCGCCGACGGCTGCCATATCGTGGTCGGCACCCCGGGCCGCCTGCGCGACCACCTGGAGCGCGGGCGCCTCGACACCTCCAAGATGCGCGTCGTCGTGCTCGACGAGGCCGACGAGATGCTGGATCTCGGCTTCCGGGAGGATCTGGAGTTCATCCTCGACGCCACGCCGGAGGAGCGCCGCACGCTCCTGTTCTCGGCCACCCTGCCGAAGAACATCGTGGCCCTTGCGCGGCGCTACCAGCGCGAGGCGCACCGCATCGACACCCTGGTCGAGAACGAACCCCATGGGGACATCGAGTATCGCGCCCTCAGGATCGCGCCCAACGAGGTCGAGCATGCGGTCGTCAACGTGCTGCGCTTCTACGAGAGCCGCGGCGCCATGGTGTTCTGCCATACCCGCGAGGCCGTGCGGCACCTCCATGCGAGCCTGATCGAGCGCGGCTTCGCGGCCGTCGCCATTTCGGGCGAGCTGACCCAGAACGAGCGCAGCAATGCCCTGCAGTCCCTGCGGGACGGGCGTGCCCGCGTCTGCGTGGCCACCGACGTGGCGGCCCGCGGCATCGACTTGCCGGACCTGGGCCTCGTGATCCATTTCGACCTGCCGAACGACCACGAGACCCTTCTTCACCGCAGCGGCCGCACGGGCCGCGCCGGCCGCAAGGGTACTTGCGTGATGCTCGTGCCCTATACCCGCCGCCGCAAGGCCGAGCGGCTGATCGACATGGCTCGCGTCGATGTCACCTGGGCCGGCGCGCCCTCGGCCGACGAGATCCGCCTGAAGGATCGCGAGCGCCTGATGCAGGACCCGATCTTCGCCGAGGAGGCGACGGACGAGGACCTCGGCATGGCCAGGGCGCTTCTCGCCGAGCGCTCGGCCGAGGAGATCGCCAATGCCCTGGTGAAGTTCCACCGCGCCCGCCTGCCGGCGCCTGAGGAGATCGTCGACGCGGGCTCCGACCGCGAGCCGCGCCAGCGCAAGGACAAGCGCGAGCGGACCGACGAGCGCAGCCGCGGCCCGAGGGAACGAGGCAGGGATTCGTCCGAGGGCGGCTTCGAGCGGTCATCCGAGGACATGGTGTGGTTCCGCATGAGCGTCGGCCGCCGCAACAACGCGGATCCCCGCTGGCTGCTGCCGATCATCTGCCGCCTCGGCCACGTGACCAAGAAGGAGATCGGCTCGATCAAGATCTTCGACCGGGAGACGAAATTCGAGATCGTGAAATCCCAGGCTTCGAAATTCGCCTCTGCCGTCCGCAAGACCAACGACGAGGACATCCGCATCGAACCGGCCGATGCCGGGCCCGGCAAGCCGAGCCTCGGTAAGGCAGGACCCGGCAAGCCGCGCGAGGCGAAGCCCTGGAGCGGACCGAAGGGCAATGGGCCGAAGAGCCATGGCCCCAAGGAGCGAGACGCTCAACCCGCACGCAAGGGACCACCGGCCAGCAAAGGTCCGAAGGATTTCAAGAAGCCTAAGGAGAAGAAGCGCTCGTCCGAGAAGCGCTCCTGATCAAAGCGACAGGCCGGGACATGATCATGTCGCGGCCTGAACTGCTTCTGGCCCAGGATTGAACTCTGCGTCTCCGGGTTAGGCTGGACGGCAACGGCAGGAGGCTGACGGATTAGGTTTTTGCGTTGCACCATATCTATTGTGCATTGCAACATAACCACCATATCAGCGTTAGCTTCAGATCCTGTCTTACCCGGAAGGGCCAAACGATAATGCAACGCTTAGGTCAGATGATTCAGCAACTGGCGCGTCACCGGCGCCAGTGGGAAACCAATATGAATGCCTCCAAGGCAGCGGCGGCTTCCTTCGAAAGCTCGACCATGACGAGCCGCCTGACCGAGATCGTCGGTTTCGGCTCGAATCCGGGCAATCTGCGCATGTTGACCCATGTGCCGGAGGGCGTCTCTGCCACTCCGGCCCTCGTGGTCGTCCTGCATGGCTGCACGCAGACGGCAGCCGGCTATGACCATGGCTCCGGCTGGTCGGCCCTGGCGGATCGCTACGGCTTCGTCGTTCTCTATGCCGAGCAGCAGGACGCGAATAATCCGAAGCGCTGCTTCAACTGGTTTCAGGCGCAAGACATCGACCGCGACAAGGGCGAAGCCCATTCGATCCGCCAGATGGTGGAGCATGCGATCAAGCAGCACGATGTGGACCGCAGCCGTGTCTTCGTCACCGGGCTTTCGGCCGGCGGAGCCATGACGGCGACCATGCTCGCCACCTATCCGGACGTGTTCGCGGCCGGCGCGATCATCGCCGGTCTTCCCTATCGCTGCGCCACCAGCGTTCCCGAGGCTTTCGAATGCATGTTCCAGGGCCAGACCCGATCGGCTCAGGAATGGGGCGACCTCGTCCGCGGCGCCTCATCCCACAGGGGACCGTGGCCCAAGGTCTCCGTGTGGCACGGCAGCGCCGATACCACCGTGAAGCCGACGAACGCAGGCGAGATCATCAAGCAATGGACGGATGTCCACGGCCTCAAGTCGAGCCCCAGCTTCAGTGAAACCGTCGACGGCTATCCGCACCGCGTCTGGACGAGCCCATCCGGTGACGACGTGATCGAGGAATATGTCATCACCGGCATGGCGCATGGCACGCCGCTCGCTACAGGCGACGATGAGAACAGCTATGGAGCAGCCGGTCCGTTCCTTCTCGATGTGGGCATTTCATCGAGCTACCGAATCGCAGAGTTCTGGGGGCTGACCGAACAGGCTGATGACGTCTCGCGGATCCGCACCACACCGGAACCCGTTCGACGCAACGCACCCGCGATGGTGGCCGACGAGCGCCCCACAGCGGATGAATGGGCAGCACGAAGCGACACACGCAGGCCGCGACAGGACGGGCCAGGCTCGAGCGCGCCGCATATGGATGTGGGCTCGGTGATCACGAAGGCTCTCAGGGCGGCAGGTCTCATGAAGTAGGCCGCCTTGCTGCGGCGAATGCGCGAGGGGCCAGGCATCATCACCCGATGCCTGGCCCTTTTCACTTCCTGTATGGCTTCCTCTCCTGACTCAGGAGGTCTTCCTTCTTGCGCCTCTCGCCAGTCACGCAGTTCATGCTCGGCATGCCGGCCTGCGCCGGGATGATGCGGGGGGCGGCATCATCTTTCCCTGCAATCTCACGCATGATCTTCGTGCGGATGACCATGGCGAATTGTTCGGGGTCGTGCAGCGGCAGAACGAATGAGCCGACGCCGCCGATCACGCATTCCTTGAAGTAGAGATCGAGATCCTGCAGTTCCGTGCTGCCTGACGCTCGCCTGAACATGATCGGCAGACCATTGATCACGATGCCGTCCGCGACGGCCTCGTCCCGTGCATAGGTGACGTGGCGGCCATCGTTGTTGGGACCATCCCCGGACACGTCGACGACACGGCGGATCGGAGCCCCGCCCAGCTGCTCGAAGAGCGTGTGGCTGTGATCGATGATGCCGGAGATCGATGTCATTCCGGCCTGGCGAATGGGCTGGTAGGAGAGATGGTTGGCGAATGAAGTCGCCTTCTCGGGACTGTCGATGATGGTCCACGGCACGAGAACGCGCTGATCCTTCACGCCCGACCATTCCACATATGTGACGGCGATGCGGCCATGCAGGCCGTTTGCGATGGCCTCGTGCACGAGCGAGGACCGGAACGCCTCCACGAAACCCTCGCGCTGCAGGCCCTGCTCCTCACCCTCCATGGACGAGGAGACATCAACCGCAATGACGAGAGCAACATCGAGCTCTGCTTCGGCAGTTGTGGGTCCGGCCGCAAGAACTTCACCAGCCAGGAGGAAAAACGCGAGAGTACTCAGGAGCCTGTTCGCCATGACCACCTCCGCTCCCGGCTCTCGATCCGTCGACCGCTGCCAAGGCTGCGCCTGTCAACGCGCAAACCGGGCATTTGATACGCGGAGCGGCCATAAAACAGGCGGGCAGACGATACTGGCTCTGCGGCCATCGCAGGCGCGAAAAGGACCGTGGCAGGCTGAAAAAGACACAGATTCAAAGAGATCGCCCAGGACGGCCCAAACGTAACAAAATCCACTCTCTATACGCAGAGCAGACAGGGATCGGGTAGTTCGGTAAGGTTCGATCACGTTACGCAAGGGGCTAGAAATGAAGCCGGATATGGACCTGATCGGCGCACTCACCAGCTTCTCCGTCGGCACGCTCGACGGCCGCGACGCGATGATGGTGATTGAGCTTGCCGCAACGCCTGAGGAATACGAGCAGGGCATCCGCCGTCAGATGCCGGTGGCCATGACCCCTGAGCATGCCCGCGAACTCGGCGAAGCCCTTCTCCTGGCTGCCAAGGCGGCTCAGATGGGTGAAGCTCCCAGCTACGCGATGAACTGATCCGCTTGGCTCCTGGCCAAGTGGTTCTTCACCGGCAGGCTCGATAAGACCCCATATCGAAGTGGAAGTGATCGTGGTGAGCCTCGTTGTAATCGGGACTGAGCACCACATCGAAGAAGCGGCAAGCACCATCCCTCAGCGCGCGCAAGAATGCCTCCTGACGTGGATCGCCTCCAGTCCAGTCGCCCTTCACCGTGATCTGCTGTCCGTTCGCAAGAACAAAGCCGGCGATATCGATGGCATTGGCAGTAGCATGTTCACTGCGTCGCCCGCCGGCCCGGTGATTGATGTTCCGGCAGGCATAGGTGCCGAAATGCGTGACCCTCGCAATCTCCTGTCCGAGGTGCTCGCGGGCGGCCGGCAGCAGAACATGCTGTTCGAACAGGGCCCAAGCCACTGCAAGCGCACAGGTGGCCGTGAAACGCTCGCTCAATCCGACGGCGGACCGGGACACCTCAACGGCGTTCGACAGCCCGCAGCCCGCCTCCGATGCACGATCCGGCACGGATCTGTGCGTAACCGGCGACTCGTCCAGCACAGCCAGACACTGCCTGCCATCGCGCTCGAGACGGGAGAGTTTCAATCGGGTCAGCCAATTGACGTCGTCCGCGATCTTCAAAGGCGTGAACGGATTGAGCCTGCTCGGAATGCTGAGAAAACCACCCCAGGCCAATCCCGACGCGACGGCAAGCCCGAGCACGAGAGCAATGGCCAGACGGACGAGGATGATCCGCACGACACTGGAGCGGCGCTGCTGTTGAGGGCGATCATCATGCACCCTCCTGTTCTAGGGCTATCGCGCTCCGGGTCCACCCGTACACTCCGTGTGACGCTGCCCTGAACAACGCCCGGAGCAGGCAGGACATGGGCTCCCGGACGAGATAAGAAAAAAGCAAGGCAGTTTCCTGCCTTGCTTCGGTAGACGGTTGGCGTCTGCTGCGGCCGAAGGAGCTCTCCTCCGACCCATCGCGCTCGCTCAGATGGCGTCCTTCAGATCCTTGGCCGCGCGGAAGGCGATCTTCTTCGAAGCCTTGATCTTCACGGGCTCGCCGGTCTGGGGATTGCGGCCCATGCGGGCGGCGCGCTTGCGCACCTGCAGGATTCCGAGGCCGGACAGGCGGATCTTGTCGCCCTTCTTCAGGCTCTTGGCGATCATCTCGACCACCTGGTTCAACATCTCGTTGGCCTGGCGCTTGGGAAGCTCGTGCATCTCGGACAGACGGTCGGCGATGTTGCGCAGCGTCAGGATCGGGGAAGCCGATGCGGCAGAAGCCTTCGCGGTCTTCTTCACGGATGCCTTCGAAGTCTTGCTCGCAGCCTTGGTCGCAGCCGCCTTGCCGGCAGCCTTGGCGGGTGCCTTTGCGGTCTTCGACGTTGCCTTTGCTGCAGCCTTCGGCGCCGCAGCCTTCTTGGCCGGGGCCTTCTTGGAGGAAACCTTGGTTGCAGTCTTGGCCATCAGGAACTCCTTGTTTTCGACGGTGAATGCATAAGACAGCAGATCCTCATTAGCGCGTTCAGCCAGGAATTAAAGTGGCAAAGTACGTTTTACGCACAATAGTCGAGGGATACTTGCCCATATCTCGTCACCGACTGCCTGAATGCTGCCCTTCATTGACGGGAACAGCTTTCTTGCACGGCTGATGCCGTTCGACTGCGGATGAGTGCCGGCAGGGATCAGGCCAGGGGAGAATCAGTCTGCAACCTGTCCTGAGCATGAAAACGAGGTTGAACGATCCCCACGATGACTCCAGGCATTGACGAGCACCTCGATCCCGCTTGTTCGGCGCGCCGCGCGAATGACTGCAACATTCGGATCGACAAAGCGCATCGTCCCATCATATTCCCTAGCGGGACAGAGAAACGCCACGGTGAAAGCATGACAAGGGTCGCCTGCATCGGAGAATGCATGATCGAGCTTCGGGAGGAGGCTGACGGGAGGCTGTCGCGCAGCTTCGGCGGCGACACCCTCAACACGGCCGTCTATCTCGCCCGCCTCGGCTCGCAGGCGGATTACATCACCGCCCTTGGAGACGACAGCTGGAGTGATGAGCTCATCGCCGCGTGGAAGGCGGAGGGCGTCGGCACGGGCCGCGTGCTGCGCCTGACCGGTCGTCTGCCCGGCCTCTACATCATTCAAACCGATCCCAAAGGCGAGCGCCGCTTCTCCTACTGGCGCGAGACCGCGGCCGCTCGCCTGCTCTTCCAGGTTCCGGAAGCCCACACGATCATTGCCTCCCTGGCCACTTACGACCTCGTCTATTTCTCGGGCATCTCCCTGTCGCTTTATGGGGATGAAGGACGCGGGCGCCTGTTCGACGTCCTGCGCGAGGTGCGCTCGGCTGGAAAGCGCGTGGCCTTCGACACCAACTTCCGCCCGCGCGGATGGCATGATGGGGAGATGGCCCGAAAAGCCTTCCGGCAGGCCTTCGAATGGGCCGATATCGTTCTTGCTTCAACGGAAGACCTGGAGCTGCTGTTTGGAAGCGCCGGGGCCGATGAAGTGCTGGCCTTCTCGGATCGTGCGGAGATCGTGCTCAAATATCCGGACCTGACGTGCCGGGTTGCGTCGGAGGGCAAGGAGATCGTCGTTCCGGGCACACCTGCTGACCACGTGGTCGACACCACCGCAGCCGGCGACAGCTTCGCGGCTGCCTATCTCCACGCCCGCCTCCTCGGGGAAAGCCCTGAAGCGGCAGCAAAGGCTGGGCATCGCCTTGCCGGCCAGGTGGTGCGGTATCGCGGCGCGATCATTCCTCGCGACGCGATGTCTCAACAGTAAGACACCCTGCATGAACACATCGCTCAAGGAGTTCCTCGGATGACCCAAGATCTGTCAGCTCTTGCCGACACCCGCGATCGGCAGCTTGCCGACCTGCTCCGCTCCGGCCCCGTGGTCCCGGTCATCACCCTCGAGCGGGTCGAGGATGCGGTTCCTCTCGCGCGCGCCCTCGTGGCGGGCGGGCTGCGCCTCCTCGAGATCACCCTGCGCACGCCGGCTGCGGCCGATGCGGCGGCAGCCATCATCCGAGATGTGCCGGACGCCATCGTCGGCATCGGCACGGTCCTGACGCCGAAGGATCTGGAGCGGGCCCAGGCGCTCGGCGCCCGCTATGCCCTGAGCCCCGGTGCCACGCCGGAGCTGCTCGATGCAGCGTCGCGGAGCGAGATGCCGTTCATCCCCGGCATTGCCACCGCGTCCGAACTCATGGCGGCACTGTCCCATGGCTTTCAGACGGTCAAATTCTTTCCCGCCGTTGCAGCAGGCGGCATTCCCGCCCTGAAGGCACTCGCCGGTCCCTTCCCGCAGGCGCGCTTCTGCCCCACGGGCGGCATCGATGAGAAGAACGTCAAGGACTGGCTTGCTCTGCCGAATGTCGTTGCCATCGGCGGCTCCTGGATCTGCCCGCCGTCGGATATCCGGGCTCAGGCCTGGGATGAGATCACCGCGAAAGCGAAAAAGGCGGTGACCTCAGCAAACGCGTGAGCCCCCGTTCCTGACATTTTGTAGGATTGTCAGGCCCCTCCCCCATGGCGATACTCGCCGTCAAGGGGAGGATCAGACGTGGCTCCGAGCATCTACGACACCCATCTCGACAAGAACCCGGCGAATTATCAGCCGCTGACGCCCCTCAGCTTCCTGGAGCGGGCGGCGGGCGTGCATCCGGATCGGATTGCGGTCGTCCACGGCCCCTTGAAGCGCACCTATCGCGATCTCTATGCGCGGGCGCGGCGCCTCGCCTCAGCCTTGGCCCAGCGCGGCATCGGGCGGGGCGACACGGTGTCGGTGATGCTGCCGAATACGCCGGCCATGCTCGAATGCCACTATGGCGTGCCGATGGCAGGCGCCGTGCTCAACACCCTCAACACCCGCCTCGATGCGAAGATCATCGCCTTCTCCCTGGAGCACAGCGAAGCCAAGGTTCTGATCACGGATCGGGAGTTCTCGGCCACCGTCAAGGCGGCCCTCGAGATGAGTTCGGTCAAGCCTCTGGTGATCGACTACGACGATCCGGAATTCACCGGCGCGGGCGAGCGTCTCGGCGCCATGGAGTACGAGGAGCTCCTGAGCGAGGGCGATCCGAGCTTCGCCTGGAGCCTGCCGCAGAACGAATGGGACGCCATCACCCTGAACTACACCTCCGGCACCACGGGCGACCCGAAGGGCGTCGTCTATCACCATCGCGGCGCCTACCTGCTCGCCATGGGCAACATCATCACCAGCGGCATGGGCCAGCACCCGGTCTATCTGTGGACCCTGCCCATGTTCCACTGCAACGGCTGGTGCTTTCCCTGGTCGCTCTCCATCGTGGCGGGAACCCATGTCTGCCTGCGCGCCGTGCGGGCCAAGCCCATGTACGATGCGCTGGCCGACCACAAGGTCACGCATCTTTGCGGTGCGCCCATCGTCATGTCGACGCTGCTCAACGCTTCCGCCGCCGAGAAGCGGCCCGTGCCGCACACGGTGAAGTTCATGACGGCCGCGGCCCCGCCGCCGGAGGCCGTGCTCGCGGCCATGAAGACCGCAGGCTTCGACGTCACCCATCTCTATGGGCTGACCGAAGTCTACGGCCCTGCGGTCGTCAACGAGTGGCACCAGGAGTGGGACGAGCTCGACTCGAGCGACTATGCAGCGAAGAAGGCGCGTCAGGGTGTGCGCTATCCGGTGCTGGAAGCCCTCGACGTGCTTGATCCCGAGACCATGCAGTCGGTGCCTGCGGACGGCCAGACGCTGGGCGAGGTGATGTTCCGCGGCAATGTGGTCATGAAAGGCTACCTCAAGAATCCGGCCGGCACCGCCAAGGCGTTCGAAGGCGGCTGGTTCCATTCCGGCGATCTCGGCGTGAAGTACCCGGACGGCTACGTGCAGCTGAAGGACCGCTCGAAGGACATCATCATCTCCGGCGGAGAGAACATCTCCTCCATCGAGGTCGAGGATGTCCTCTACAAGCACCCGTCCATTCAGGCTGCCGCTGTCGTTGCCATGCCTGACGAGAAGTGGGGCGAGACGCCCTGCGCCTTCGTGGAGCTGAAGCCCGACCAATCCGTTCCGGCCGAGGACATCGTCGCCTGGTGCCGCCAGAACCTCGCGTCCTACAAGTGCCCGCGCACGGTGATCTTCACGGAGCTGCCCAAGACGTCCACGGGCAAGATCCAGAAGTTCCAGCTGCGCGAGATGGCGCGGGCCTACAAGGACGCTGGCTGACGGAGCGGCTTATTAGCGCCCCTTCCATACCGGCTTGCGCTTCTCGATGAAGGCATCGATGCCCTCTGCGGCATCCTCGGCCATCATGTTGCAGGCCATGATGTTGCCGGCGTAAGCATAAGCCTCCTCCAGGCTCATGGAACGCTGGCGACCGAACATGGCCTTGCCGGCACGGATGGCGACCGGGCTCTTCGCGCAGATGCTCGCCGTCAAGGAGGTGACAGCTTCATCGAGGGATGCGTCCGGCGCCACGCGGCTGACGAGCCCGAAGGACAAGGCCTCGGCGGATGAGATGAAGCGGCCCGTCACCAGCATGTCGAAGGCGTGCTTCGGCGAGACGTTGCGCGAAAGCGCCACCGCGGGCGTGGAGCAGAAGAGCCCCACATTAATGCCCGAGACCGCGAAGGTTGCGCTCTCGGCGGCAACGGCCAGGTCGCAGGAGGCCACCAGCTGGCAGCCTGCGGCGGTGGCCATGCCATGCACCCGCGCGATCACCGGGACGGGCAGATTCACGATGGCCTGCATCACCCGGCCGCATTTGGCGAAGAGAGCATCGTAGTAGTCCTGGCGCGGATTGGCGCGCATCTGCTTCAGGTCGTGGCCGGCGCAGAAGGCCTTGCCCGATGCCGCGATGACGACGCAGCGGACCGCCTCGTCCTGCTTCAGGTCGTCGAGCGCCTCCTGGAGCGCCGACAGCATCTCCTCGGACAGGGCATTGAACTGGGCCGGACGGTTGAGGGTGAGCGTCACGACCCCGCCCTGCTCCTTGCGCAGCAGGATGCTCTCGTCGCTCAAGGCCTGCTGGGCGCTCATGGATGCTCTCCTTAAGGATCGGGACACGTTGTCTGCGGAATCCAACCCGAATAAGCTCGATCTGGCAAGAAGCCTCTGGAAAGCGCCCTCCGGAGAAGCCCATCGAGAAGAGGTGTCCCCGTGAGCAAGCCCCCCATCAGCCGTTTCCCTGTTCCCGAGATCGCCGATCTGCCGGAGGATATCCGCTCGCGCATCCTGACCGTACAGGAGAAGTCCGGCTTCGTGCCGAACGTCTTTCTGGTCCTTGCCCGGCGGCCCGACGAGTTCCGCGCCTTCTTCGCCTATCACGACGCGCTCATGGACAAGGCCGGCAATCTCACCAAGGCCGAGCGGGAGATGATCGTGGTGGCGACCAGCAACGCCAACCAGTGCCAGTATTGCGTCGTTGCCCACGGGGCGATCCTGCGCATCCGGGCCAAGAACCCGCTCATTGCCGATCAGGTCGCCATCAACTACCGCAAGGCCGACATCACGCCCCGGCAGACGGCGATGCTGGATTTTGCCATGAAGGTAGCGCTTGAGGCTCACACCGTCGGCGACGCGGACGTCGCATCCCTCAACGCCCACGGCTTCAGCGAGGAAGACGTGTGGGACATGGCGGCGATCGCGGCCTTCTTCGCCATGTCGAACCGCCTCGCCAATGTCAGCAGCATGCGGCCGAACGACGAGTTCTACATGCTGGGTCGGGGCTGACGTCGTCAGGGACTCGCTCATAAAACTCTACCCTCATCCTGAGGAGCAGGCGCAGTCTGCGTCCCGAAGGAGGCTCCAGAGAGCACTGGATCCTCCTTCGAGACGGCCGCTTCGCGACCTCCTCAGGATGAGGGTTGGGAAAAATCAGCGATTCCGAACCATTTTCTCAGACCGAAATCACCTTGCCCGGGTTGAGCCCGTTGCCAGGATCGAGCGCCCGCTTGATCGTGCGGGCAAGCTCCATCTCGGCGGAGGCGCGATAGCGGGCGAGCTCGCCCACCCGATACTGGCCGATGCCGTGCTCAGCCGAGATGCTGCCGCCGAAGGCCGCCACCACGTCATGCACGATGCGGTTCACGGCACTTGCATCGTGAGCGGGATCGACGAGCACGTTGTAGTGGATATTGCCGTCGCCGAGGTGTCCGAAGGCGTTCACGCGCGTTCCAGGCGCACCGGCAGCCAGCGCATTTCCCGCCTCGGAAAGGAAGCGGGGCACCTCCGTGAGCGGCACCGAGACATCGTGCTTGACGCTCTTGCCTTCTCGCGCCTCCGACTCCGTCACATGCTCGCGCAGGGCCCAGAGCTGCGCCGCCTGGGCGCCTGACTCGGCAATGACCCCGTCCATCGCGATCTCCTGCTCGAAGGCTGCGCCGAGCATGGTCTCGGCGGCCTCCCGCACACCTGCAAGACTGGAGGCCGCCTCGATCAGCACGAACCATTCGCCCTCTTTAATCGGCGCCTTCAGCCCCGCATGCTTGGCCACGAGCTGCATGGAGGTGGCGGAGATCAGCTCGAAGGCCGAGATCTGGTCGCCCAGTTCGTCCTGGGCCAGCGCCAGGAGCCGCAGGGCCGCCGCAGGGTCGGCAACCGAGAGCAGCGCCGTCACGGCGTGCTTCGGCCGCGGCAGGAGCCTCAGGACCGCCGCCGTGACGATCCCGAGCGTGCCCTCGCTGCCGATGAAAAGCTGCTTCCAGTCATAGCCCGCATTGTCCTTGCGCAGGCGGCGGAGACCGTTGGCGACCGTGCCGTCCGGCAGAACCACTTCAAGTCCCAGCACGAGACTGCGGGTCATGCCGTAGCGCAGCACGTTCACGCCGCCCGCATTGGCCGCCACCACCCCGCCGATGGTGGCCGAGCCTTCCGCCGCCAGGCTGATCGGCAGGAGCCGGCCGACAGCGGCGGCGGCGTCCTGCGCCACCTTGAGAATGCAGCCGGCCTCCGCCTCGATGGTCAGACCGACGGGATCCACATGGCGGATGGCCGCCATGCGGTTGAGGGACAGAACGACCTGGGTGCCGGACGCATCCGGCACCGCGCCGCCGGCGAGCCCCGTATTGCCGCCCTGGGGCACGATGGCGGCTCCCGCCTCGCGGCAGATCTGCACGATCCCGGCCACCTGCTCGGTCGAGGCCGGGCGCACGACGCAGGCCGGTTTCCCGGGAAAGAGCCGCCGCCAGTCGACCGCATAGGGCTCGACGTCGGAGCCATCCGTGATGACGCCCGCCGGTCCGACAAGGCTCGTCAGGCGCTGCAGGAGATCCGTCGGCATCGTCATCGCAAAACCCTCTTGGCCGGGCCGGTTCGCGGCACTGAAAGGCTCCTGACGGATCAAGGCGCCGACGTCAACGTGACATCCACGAAAGGCGGGCTGAACGCGGCAGGGTCGCGGTCACTTCTCACCCGATCCGGGCTCAGCCATCTTGCGGTGCTGCTCCGCCAGAATGCCTGCCGGCGTCACGGAGGCCAGAGCGGTCGTAACCTTGTTCTTCCACCCGCTCACCACGTCGCCGTCGCCGCGCATCATGGCCTCGAATCCGATCTTCGCGACATCGGCCGGATCGTCCTTCTTGCTCTGTCCGATCTGCGTGTCGGTCATGCCGGCCCGCTCGAAGAACTCGGTTTCGGTGGCGCCGGGCATCAGGCATGTCACCGTCACGCCCGTATCCTTCAGTTCGTTCCGGAGCGCGAACGAGAAGGAATCGATGAAGGCCTTGGTGCCGTTGTAGACCGCTTGGAACGAGCCGGGCATGAAGCCGGCGATGGAACCGGTGATCAGAATGCGCCCCTCGCCTCGCGTGCGCATGTCACGCCCGACCTTCTGGATGAGATAGATCGTGCCGGTGATGTTGGTGTCGATCACATGGCGCGCCTGGGTGAAGTCCTGATCCAGGAAGGCATCCCCGAGGCCATGACCCGCATTGGCCAGCAGGGCGCCGACCGGCCGACCCTCGACCGCAGCGTAGAGCCTGTCGACGCCTTCAAGCGCGGCAAGATCGGCCTCGACGGCATCAACGGCGACGCCCAAGGTCCGGAAGTCCCTCGCCGCATCCTGGATGGCGGCCTGGTCTGCCGCAACCAGCAGATCATAGCCGTTCTGGGCACAGAGCTTGGCGAGTTCGTATCCGATTCCGGTCGAAGCTCCGGTGACGATGGCGAGCGGTCTGGATCTGTCAGGCATGGCACTCTCTTTCGGCAGGTGTGACGGCATTCAACCGGCCACTGCTGGAGACGAGTGAGCCCGGCGCATGGGCGTGAACTCCTGAAGGAGGCGAGAGTTCAATGACTTGCCAGGCTTTGCGGCAGGCAACGCATCCGCGCAGCGAGTTAGGCCCTGTCGAAGACCGGTTCCGGATCGAATACCACCCGGTTGCTTTCGCCCCGAGGGCAAGATACCTTCACCGTAATAATAACGACAGATCAGGCCCGGAGGGTCGGCAGTCGGGAGAAGCGCTCTTGAATCCGCAATCAACGGCGACGTTCAGCGTCGCGGTGAGCGATGGCGCATACGGGCTCGGCAGGGCCCGAAACGCGGCGGTACGCGCTGCTGGGACGGATTTTGCCGAACGTGGAGCGGTCTTGAGGCCACCACCTTCGTGGCGGGCAACGCGCCGAGGTAGTCGAACTTGGAGGCCTACAACTCCACGGCCTGACCCCAGCAGATCGGCATCGTTCTTCTCATCATTGATTGTTCCAATGCTGCTCGACCTCCAGGGAAGTGCTGATGACTCTCGTCCTTGAAGGCGTCTCGAAGAAGGTCGGAGCGGCCACTCACATAGAAGATGTCGATCTCACCCTGGAGCATGGTTCGCTCAACGTGCTGCTCGGCGCCACATTGTCGGGCAAGACCTCCCTCATGCGGCTCATGGCAGGACTCGATGCGCCGACGAGCGGTCGTGTCCTGGTAGATGGAAAGGACGTGACGGGCTGGCCCGTGCAGCGGCGCAGCGTGGCGATGGTCTACCAGCAGTTCATCAACTATCCCTCGCTGACCGTCTACGAGAACATCGCCTCGCCTTTGCGCGTCTCCGGGGCAGCCCGGAGCGAGGTGGATGCGCGGGTGCGTGATGCAGCCAAACTGCTGAAGCTTGAACCCTATCTCGACCGCAAGCCGCTCAACCTCTCCGGCGGACAGCAGCAGCGGACCGCCATCGCACGAGCGCTCGTGAAGGGTGCCGATCTCGTGCTCCTCGACGAGCCGCTGGCGAACCTCGACTACAAGCTGCGCGAGGAGCTGCGCGAGGAGCTGCCGCGGGTCTTCGCGGCCTCGGGCGCCATCTTCGTCTATGCCACGACTGAGCCATCCGAGGCCCTGCTCCTCGGCGGCAACACGGCCACCCTGTTCCAGGGCCGGGTAACGCAGTTCGGGCCCACACCGCAGGTCTATCGCCAGCCTCATGATCTGGTCACGGCCCGGGTCTTCTCGGATCCGCCGCTCAACACCCTGAAAGCCCGCAAGGCGGATGGCGCTGCCACCTTGAGCACCGGCGGGCAGGTTCCTGCAATCGGGCCCCTCGCCAGCGTCCCCGACGGCGAATACACCCTCGGCTTTCGTGCCCATCACCTGACCCTCGAGCCCACCGGCACCCACGAGATCACCATCGCCTCGACCGTGTCCGTCGCCGAGATCACCGGCTCTGAAAGCTACGTTCATCTGGATGCGGGCGACCATCGCTTCGTGGCCCTCGTGCCGGGCGTGCGGCGACTGGAGCCGAGATCTCCGGTGACGGCCTATCTGGATCCCCGCCGGCTCTTCCTCTTCGACGCGGATGGCCGGCTCGCCGCGGCAGATGCCACTCAGAAAGCAGCGTGAGAAAGACCCATGGCCCGCATCACGCTCGATCATCTCGCCCATGCCTACAAGGCCAATCCTCGCACGGCGGAGGATTATGCCCTCAAGGAAATCAACCATGTCTGGAGCCTGGGCGGCGCCTATGCCCTCCTGGGGCCTTCGGGCTGCGGCAAGACGACCCTGCTCAACATCATCTCCGGGCTCGTGCGACCGACGCGCGGGCGCGTGCTGTTCGACGATCTCGACGTGACCGACCTGTCGACGGAGGCCCGCAACATCGCGCAGGTGTTCCAGTTTCCCGTGGTCTACGACACCATGACCGTACGCGAGAACCTCGCCTTCCCGCTCAAGAACAGGAACGTGCCCCGCGACAGGACGGCCCGGCGGGTGGAGGAGATCGCAGGCCTTCTCGACCTCACCCGCGTGCTCGACCGCAAGGCAAGCAATCTCACCGCCGACATGAAGCAGAAGATCTCCCTCGGGCGCGGCCTTGTGCGCCCCGATGTTGCGGCGATCCTGTTCGACGAGCCGTTGACGGTCATCGATCCGCATCTGAAGTGGCAGTTGCGCTCCACCCTGAAGGCAATCCACAGCGCCCTCGACATCACGATGATCTACGTGACGCACGACCAGACCGAGGCGCTCACCTTCGCCGACAAGGTCGTGGTCATGCATGACGGCGCCGTGGTGCAGACCGGCACCCCGGAAGAGCTGTTCGAGCGCCCTGCCCATACCTTCGTGGGTCACTTCATCGGTTCGCCCGGCATGAACATCCTGCCCTGCCGGGTCGAGGGAGCCACCGCCTTCATCGGCAGCACCATGATCTCCCTCCCGCGCGCCTATCGCACCCTGTCCGACGGCGAGCGCATCGAGCTCGGCATCCGGCCGGAATTCGTGCGGCTCCAGCCGAAGGGGGCGGGCCTGCCCGTCCAGGTGCGCCGCATCGACGATATCGGGCGCACCCGCATCGCCCGGGTGGAGATGAGCGGCCGTCCTCTTGCCGCAAGCGTTCCGGACGACATCTCCATCGACGGAGGTGAGGCCTCGCTCGTGCTCGATCCGAACCATGTGCATATCTATTCCAATGGGCATCTGGTTGCGGGCGAAGCCGCCGGAGGGCACACGGCATGACGAAGACCCTCAACAACAGAGCCTGGCTCTTCGTCCTGCCCGTCTTCGCGATCGTGGCATTCTCGGCCGTTCTGCCGCTGATGACGGTCGTGAACTATTCGGTCCAGGACACGTTCGGCAACAACCAGTTCTTCTGGAACGGCATCGGCTGGTTCCAGGAACTGCTCGATCCCTCGAGCCAGCTCGGCGAGCAGTTCCTGTCCTCGCTCCTGCGCACGCTGCTGTTCTCCGCGATCATCCTGCTGATCGAAGTGCCGCTGGGCATCGCGGTGGCTTTGTCCATGCCGCGGCAGGGCTGGACGGTGGCTCTGTGCCTCGTGCTCATGGCGCTGCCGCTGCTCATTCCGTGGAACGTGGTCGGCACCATCTGGCAGGTCTTCGCCCGCGGCGACATCGGTCTTCTCGGCTGGATCGTCAACCGCCTCGGCATCGACTACAACTACACGGGCGATCCCATCGATGCCTGGGTGACGATCATCGTCATGGATGTGTGGCACTGGACGAGCCTCGTCGCCCTCCTCTGCTATGCCGGCCTGAAATCTATTCCGGATGCCTATTACCAGGCCGCCCGCATCGACGGAGCCTCGCGCTGGGCCGTGTTCCGCACGATCCAGCTGCCGAAGATGCGGCGCGTGCTGCTGATCGCCGTGCTGCTGCGCTTCATGGATTCCTTCATGATCTACACCGAGCCCTTCGTGCTCACCGGCGGCGGGCCGGGCAACGCCACCACCTTCCTGTCCATCGACCTGGTGAAGCTCGCCTTGGGCCAGTTCGACCTCGGCAAGGCGGCCGCCATGTCGCTGGTCTACAACCTGATCATCCTCGCCATCTGCTGGGTTTTCTACACCGTCATGACCAACGTGGATGCCGAGCGCGAGAGAGCTGAAGCATGAGCGGAACCATCGCCGTCGGTCCTTCGGACGTGAAGCCTGTCGCGGCCCCGCTGGCCGCGAACCGCGCCCTGTCCGGCCCGCGGGTGACCGGCCGGGTGGTGGTGATGACCCTCTACCTCCTGTTCCTGATGCTGCCGATCTACTGGCTCGTGAACATGAGCCTGAAAACGAACATGGAGATCACCACCGGCCTCACCCTCTGGCCACGTGACATCACCTTCGACAATTACATCAAGATCTTCACGGACGATAGCTGGTATTCGGGCTACATCAACTCGCTCACCTATGTGATCATCAACACGGTGCTGTCGATCTCGTTCGCGCTACCGGCAGCCTACGCTTTCTCCCGCTACAGGTTCCTGGGCGACAAGCACCTGTTCTTCTGGCTGCTCACCAACCGCATGGCGCCTCCGGCAGTGTTCGCGCTTCCTTTCTTCAATCTCTATTCGGCCATCGGCCTCTTCGACACCCCCTGGGCCGTCGCCCTCGCCCACTGCCTGTTCAACGTGCCGCTCGCCGTCTGGATTCTGGAAGGCTTCATGTCCGGCGTGCCGCGGGAGATCGATGAAACGGCCGCCATCGACGGCTACTCCTTCCCGCGCTTCTTCGTGAAGATCTTCATGCCGCTCATCGCCTCCGGCATCGGCGTGGCGGCCTTCTTCTGCTTCATGTTCTCCTGGGTCGAATTGCTCCTGGCGCGCACATTGACCTCCGTGACAGCAAAGCCCATCGCCGCCACCATGACGCGCACTGTCTCGGCCGCCGGCATGGATTGGGGACTCCTGGCCGCCGCCGGCGTACTCACCATCCTGCCCGGCGCGCTGGTGATCTGGTTCGTCCGCAACTACATCGCCAAGGGCTTTGCCCTGGGCCGGGTCTGAAGGAGAGCACCATGCCCGATTTCGCCTGGATGGCTTGGACATGGCAGACCGGCCTCTTCTTTGCCGTCATTGCAAGCCTGCTGCTGATCATGACGTGGCTTGCGATGTATCGGCCCGAGACGGAGCGCGTCGGCATCCTGCGCATCCCGACGACGCGCGGTGATCGCCTGTTCATCTCGCTTCTAGGCTCCGCCTTCATCCATCTCGCCTGGCTAGGCCTGGTCGGTCTGGATCTGTGGTGGGCGTCTGCGCTTTCGCTCCTCTATGCGGCTGCGGTGTTCCGCTACGTGTAAGGGCACAGACATTCAAAACCCTTTCGGTTCATCCGAACAGAAGGGAGAAGACCGGCAATAGAGCCGGCTAGGGGCTAATCTGGGAGGACAACAATGAAGTTTACCCAATCTCACCCGCGTCTGAAACTCTTCGTCTCGACAAGCGTGCTGGCCATGGCGCTCGGCACCGGCGCCGCTCTGGCCGGCATGGAAGAAGCTCGGCGCTGGATCGATAGCGAATTCCAGCCCTCGACGCTCTCGAAGGACGAGCAGCTGAAGGAGATGGAATGGTTCGTGAATGCGGCGAAGCCTTTCGTGGGCCAGGAGATCAACGTGGTCTCCGAGACCATTACGACCCATGAATACGAGGCACGCACGCTGGCCAAGGCGTTTTCTGAAATCACCGGCATCAAGCTCACCCACGATCTGATTCAGGAAGGCGACGTGGTGGAGAAGATCCAGACCCAGATGCAGTCGGGCCGCAACATCTACGACGCCTGGGTCAACGATTCCGATCTCATCGGCACCCACTTCCGCTACAAGCAGGCCGTGGCGCTCGACGACTGGATGGCGGGCGAAGGCAAGGACGTGACATCGCCAACGCTGGACATCAACGACTTCATCGGCAAGTCCTTCACCACGGCGCCCGACGGCAAGATGTATCAGCTGCCGGACCAGCAGTTCGCCAACGTCTACTGGTTCCGCTATGACTGGTTCCAGCGCCCCGACATCAGGGAGAAGTTCAAGGCCAAATACGGCTACGATCTCGGCGTGCCGGTAAACTGGTCGGCCTATGAGGACATCGCCGAGTTCTTCACAAATGACGTGAAGGAAGTCGACGGCGTCAAGGTCTATGGCCACATGGACTACGGAAAGAAGGACCCGTCGCTCGGCTGGCGCTTCACCGATGCATGGCTCTCCATGGCGGGCAACGGCGACAAGGGCATTCCGAACGGTCTGCCAGTCGACGAATGGGGCATCCGCATGGAAGGCTGCCGCCCGGTCGGCTCCTCCGTCGAGCGCGGCGGCGACACCAACGGGCCTGCAGCCGTCTACTCGATCACGAAGTATCTTGACTGGCTCAAGAAGTACGCTCCTCCGCAAGCGGCAGGCATGACCTTCTCCGAGTCCGGTCCCGTGCCGGCGCAGGGCAACATCGCCCAGCAGATGTTCTGGTACACGGCCTTTACCGCCGACATGGTGAAGCCGGGTCTGCCCGTGGTGAATGCGGACAACACCCCGAAATGGCGCATGGCCCCCTCGCCGAAAGGCGCATACTGGAAGGAGGGCATGAAGCTCGGCTACCAGGATGCCGGTTCATGGACGCTCCTGAAGTCCACGCCGGTGGATCGCCGCAAGGCGGCTTGGCTCTATGCGCAGTTCGTTACCTCCAAGACGGTTTCGCTGAAGAAGAGCCATGTGGGCCTCACCTTCATCCGCGAAAGCGACATCTGGCATCAATCCATGACGGAGCGTGCACCCAAGCTCGGCGGCCTCGTCGAGTTCTACCGCTCGCCCGCCCGCGTGCAGTGGACCCCGACCGGCAACAACATCCCGGACTATCCGAAGCTGGCGCAGCTCTGGTGGCAGAACATCGGCGATGCGGCGTCCGGAGCCAAGACCCCGCAGCAGGCGATGGACTCGCTCGCCGCAGCACAGGATGACGTGCTCACCCGTCTCGAGCGCGCCAACGTGCAGGGCGAGTGCGGCCCGAAGATGAACCCGAAGACCTCGGCCGAGGAATGGTTCAAGAAGGCCGAAGCCGCCGGCACCATCGCGCCACAGCGCAAGCTGGCGAACGAGAAGCCGAAGGGCGAGACGGTGGATTACGACACGCTCATCAAGAGCTGGCCGGCCAATCCGCCCAAGCGCAGCTGATCACGACAGGCCCCGCCTATAAGGCGGGGCCTTTTCACATGCGGCGGGCGCCTCAAGTCATTCCTGCGCTGCGAACGGCCACGGAGGCAGAGCCGCGATTACGACGCCGTGATGAGAACGGCCGTGGTGGCGAAGGCACCAGGTCAGGAATAGGCGCCGCGCAGGTCAAGAGTGCTTTCCCGGCCGACGCTCTGGTAGTTGTCCTCAAGCCAGGTCCGGGCGGCTGCCCTACCCAGGTCCCTGAGTTCCTTGAAGAACTCCCACTTGGCGCTGAGACGCGAGGCGGCCGTGAACTCGTCGAGCTCCTGGCCGCCATGGATCCGGTGCATCAGAACCCGCTTGTAATCCCGCGTCGAAAGCTTGCCTTCGTCGATCAGCCGCGTGACGAAGTCGACCGCCCTGAGTTCCTGAAGGAGATGGGCGTTGAACGTGATCTCGGTGAGACGGTTCTGGATTTCCCGGGCGGTCTGCGGCGTCGACCGGCGCTCGATCGGGTTGATCTGAACCAGCACGATGTCGTCCGCTTGCGTCTCGTAGAAGAGCGGGAACAGCGCAGGATTGCCTGAATAGCCTCCATCCCAGTAAGGCTCGCCGTCGATCTCGACGGCCTTGAAGACCATCGGCAGGCAGGCCGAGGCGAGAACATGATCGACGGTCAGCTCGGGACCGGTGAAGATCCGGATCTTGCCGGACCAGACATTCGTCGCGGCTATGAAGAGTTTTGCATCCGTGCAGGCACGCACCCGGTCGAAATCGATCAGCTCGTTGAGGGCGTCCCGCAGGGGATTGATGTCGAGCGGGTTCAGATCATAAGGGCTCGCCACCCGCGACCAGGCATCAAGCCAGAGCTGGGTCGTTGCCCCACCGACGCTCCAGAAGTTCAGCATGCGGTCGAAAAGGGAGCGCTGCACAGGCGACAGGACGCCATCCAGGCTGACGCGTTTCCAGAATGTGCGAAGCTGCTCGCGGGCGCCGTCGCGCCCTCCTTCGAGCCAGCCCTCGAAGAGGACCACCGCGTTCATGGACCCGGCGCTTGCGCCCGTGATGGCTTCGATCGCGAGGCGGCCATCCTCGAGCAGGTGATCGAGAACGCCCCAGGTGAAGGCGCCATGAGCCCCACCGCCCTGCAACGCAAGCGAAATCGACCTTTCGGCATTCGGGCTCCTCAGCCCGCGCACGGGGCGGCTGGTCTTTTCGGCTCGTCCGGTCATGACAGGCTCCCTTGTCGCCTGCCAGCTTATCATGCGGAGCATCCTGCAAGGCAATCCTGCGGCAGCACCCGCTAACCAACCGCTACCATGTCACTGTCCAGATTGATTTGCCGCTTTGGAAGAGTCGTAAGGAGCGAACCGCCTTAAAGGCGGATTTCAAAACCGTGTCATCCCAGCTGCGAAGGTAAGTGTTCATTTAGTTTGAGATGATAGATTCTCGGCCGCGCATACAAAGCAGTCTGCGCGTCACCTGGTGGGGGGATCTGTGAAGGACCGTCGTTTGCGCAGGCGTGCGCCAACAATTCTCGAAGGCCGCATTCAGATTGAGGGTCGAGCGTCTGACATTGAATGCACGGTGCGAGACATCTCAGAAGCTGGCGCCCAGATCTTTCTCCACCACCCTCTCGAGCTCCCGGCCGAGTTCATGCTGAGCATTCCCAAACGAGGTCTCTCCTCCCGCGCCCGCATCATGTGGTCGCGCGACAGGAGGCATGGGGTCATGCTCCTCCGGGAATTGCCGTTTTCCGAGCAGGCTCACCCTGATAGCTCGATTTCCCGTGTTCACACCATTCTCAAGGATGCCGGTGCCCAGATCGCACAGCTCATGGGGCTTCCAGAGAACGCAGTCCGGTTGAACTTTGATGTTGACCCGACAATGCGCGACAGGCTCGAGGGATGATGCAGTCGAGCCTGTAGCCTGAAAGGTCTTAGCTTCGCTGACTTACTCAGCCGCACCAACCCGTGGCTCTGTCTTGTCAGGGGTAGCTTCTGCAGAAATCTCTATTTGAGGAGCAGGAGCGCCTCCGCCTCCCTTTCGATAGACATCGACGACGCGTGAAACGCGCTGTCCGTCCCCGTCAATAGAAGTGTTCCCTGCCGAAGGTGGCCAGGGATCCGTCACATGAACGGTCCGGTTCCATGCCTGAGCCTCACCGGCTGACAAAGTCAGGGTGTCCCGCCGCTTCGTATAATCGACACAGCCGCTGACGACAGTTGCAACGAGGGCGAAAGCGGCCGTGACAAACCAGCGACGGCTATTTGACGATTTTCTTTCTTGCATTACGCTTTTCCGGCTGTACGTCGACGATGTGCCCATAGGGGCCGATGATACCGGTTCCGTCGGCAAAACGTCGCTTCGTGTCGTTGTCCACCTCTAACTTCCCGAAGAGAAAGAAATCCACGTCGTTCCCGGGTTTGCTCGAGTCCAAAGGCGTCTTGAGCGGCTGACCCGGCTTGGATGGTCTGACTAGGTGAGGTGTGACGATGATGACGAGGTCTGTCTCCTGCTCCTGGAAGGACGATGATCGGAAAAGCGCGCCAAGAATGGGAACTTGGCCAAGCCATGGAATTTGATCCTGGTTCTTTGTATGAGTGCTCTGAAGCAATCCCGCCATCGCGAAGCTCTGGCCGTCCCGTACCTCGATCATGGTGCTGGCGCGGCGCGTGATGAAGGACGGAATGGAAATCAGGCCGGTGCTAATCCGGACGGATTCGTCGACTTGGCTGACTTCCGGCTCAAGCTTCAAGTTGATCAGACCGTTGTCGAGAACGGTTGGAGTAAAGTTCAGACGAACGCCGTACTCCTTATACTGGACAGTCACCTTGTTATTATCGGAGGCAATCGGAATCGGGACCTCGCCTCCAGCCAGAAAGCTGGCCTTCTCACCCGAAAGCGCGATCAGATTTGGCTCTGCAAGGCGACGGGCCAGACCTTTGTCCTCAAGCGCCTGCACGAGAATGTCTGCGCTGATGCCCCCGCCCAAGACTTGAGCAATCAAGGTGCCAAACGGCTGATTCCCGCTGGGGAGTGAAGGATTGAAGCGGACGAGCCCGGAAGGGGAATCAGAGCTGACGGCCCCCGAGGTAAACCCGCGTCCTGACGACCCGTTCTCGCGCCTCGCATACCAGCTCACGCCGAATTCTCGCCCTGCATTGCGGTTGGCCTCTATGAATCGAACCTCCAGCATGACCTGCTGTCCGCCGCTGACGCGCAGAGCATTGATGACCCCATCGGCGCCATACTGATCGGCAATCTCCAGGGCTTTGCGAAGAGAGATTGAATCGGGAACGGTGCCGCTCAGGCGCAAGCGCCCGTTGACCGTCTCAACCCTCACATTCGCTCGGGGGATAGCCTGCTGGAGCGAGACCTCGAGATCCGGCGTATCGGCGCCCACTTCAACGTTAACTGTACCAAGGAGCGTATCATCCGCCCCATAGACGGCGATGTTCGTTCTGCCTTCCGCCTTTCCCAACACATAGAAGCTGCGTCCAGTGAGGGGGACGGCGTTTGCGATATCCGGGTTGCCGACGATCACCTTATCCACGTCCGCAGCGGTTTTCGCCGTCAAGAATTGCCCCTTGGCAACATTGATCCCGCCGCTTGCGCGACCATTGCTGAAGCGAATGAGCCGCTCCTGCGCCAACCCCGGCGCAATGGCCAGCAGACCTGTCAAAGCCACAATCAAGCCGACTGCAAAGCAAGACCCGGTCACCCTTCCTCGCCAGAGGCGAGAAAGGCCGTATTTCTTCATCACGGAAAGGGTCTGGTTCATTGCCTTTGAACTTAGGTTCAGGCCCGTCGGGCCTGGGTCTGCGCGGCGTGGTGGTTCAGATTTGAAGAGTTATGGTTAACGTCGCGTAAAGAATTTAGCTTCTAATGTGACCAGCCTAGATATTCTGCCCGTCGCGGCCCGATTTCGCCGAAGCGGACAAGAACATGCATAAGAACTGGGGACGGGGGCACGAAATGCTGAATTCCAAACCCGCATGGCGGGCCAGCTTGCTGGTTGTCGTCGCCATGCTGCTGGGCGGCTGCAACAGCCTTGACGGCGGCAGCCTCTCGAGCTTCGGCAACAACTTTTCAGGCCCTGATCTTCCCGCGTCCGTCGAGCCGTACCCGGATGACGAGGTGCTGACGGTCGCCAAGGCGCATTTCGCTGAACGCAATTATGGCAGCGCAGCGCGCTATTACGAACGGGCTGTGGAGGTCATGCCGAACAACCTGGACGCATGGCTCGGTCTTGCCGCATCTTATGATCGGGTCCGCCGCTTCGACCTAGCGGATCGCGCTTACACGGAAGCCTCGCGTTTCCTGGCAGACCGTCCGGAATACTACAACAATGTAGGCTATTCTTATATGCTCCGGGGTGATATCGCGAAAGCACGCAGCAGCTTCCTGAAGGCGCATGAACTCGACCCGGCTAATTTGACGATCAACAACAACCTGGAGCTTTTAAGGGACGGCGCCAGCCGCCCGAGCTCCGGCTAGCGGTAGTTCGACCGCAACTTTACTGTCTCATGCTGGGAGATCTGGCTGGCCCATCCTGGAGGCAGTGAGGGATACCTCGCACCGATGCCACTAGACCATTCAGCCGAAGCAGTCTTGGTTAAAGCACTAGGCTATCAAGCTGAATAGACCGGGCGACCGAAAAGATTCTTAAATGATCCGACACAAGCGAATGCTTCGACACTAACATTGTCCGGGCGACAGCTTGTGAGGACGCTGCCCTCTTCGGTCAGCGGACCAGGCAACCAGGTCGAGGAACAACATCATGAAGTCTCTTATTTCCCGTTTCTTCAAAGACGAGTCCGGCGCCACCGCTATTGAGTATGGTCTCATCGCAGCTGGATTGGCTGTCGTCGTCATCGCGGTGTTCGGCAATGGCGGCAAAGTTAACACTGTCCTCAATGGTCTGTTCGATAAGGTGTCGAATGCAGTCAATCCCCCTGCGCAATCCGGCTGATCAGACGACTTTTCGCGGGCGGAAGAGAGGTGATCCCTCTTCCGCGCCTCGTTCGTATACCAGGCTCGCCGAGCCGCTTTCTTCAATGGCGCAGAGGCAACAGTGACGGTCCCGACATTCGCGGCACTCGCCGCCAGCGCCAGCTTCATCGCCACTGTTACTTGGGCAGGAGCGATGGATCTCGTCACCATGAAGATCCGTAACGGTCTGATCCTCATCCTGCTCTCCCTTTACGCCATTCTGGCTCCGCTGGCTGGCTGGAATATCGAAGAGATCGGTATGAGCGCTGTTCTCGCAGTCGGAGTGCTGGTCTGCACATTCGTCTTCTTCGCGTTCGGCTGGATCGGAGGTGGTGATGCCAAACTGGCCCCCGTTGTCGCTCTATGGTTGGGTGCTGAACAAGCTCCAATCTATTTGATTTACTCGACAATCTTCGGCGGAGTCCTCACCCTGGCTCTCCTCCAGTTTCGGATGCTGCTCCTCCCAGCCTTCTGTCTTGACATACCTTGGATCACCCGCCTGCACGACAAAAACACCGGCATTCCATATGGGGTGGCGATCGCCGCCGCAGCCCTCGTCGTCTTTCCGGCTACGCCTTGGCTGACGTTCCAGATCTGAAGGACTCCGCATTCTTTAAGACCATATCGTCTCGAATTTGCTACGAGAGACTGTGACATGCTCCGCATCATCATTCTTATGACGGCCATCAGCGCTGGAGGTCTTGCGGGATGGCTGGCTCTTTCAATGCAATCTGGAGAAGCCTCAAGCCCCCCGGTGGAGACCGCACTTCCAGCAGTCATCATGGAAGACGTCTTGGTCGCCGCGAGCGATCTTTCCCAGGGCCAGACTATCGATGATGGGGAACTGCGCTGGCAAAGCTGGCCTAAGGATCTGATCCATCCCAGTTATATCATCCGACGGGCAAAGCCGGATTCTTTGGCGAACTACAAGGGAGCACTCGTACGCAGCTTTCTCGTGGCCGGCGAGCCTGTACGCGAAGAGAAGCTGGTGCGTGGGGCATCCGGCCTCTTGGCCGCTCTCCTGCCGGCGGGCAAGCGCGCAGTCGCAATCCGCGTATCGGCTGAAAGCACGGCCGGCGGCTTTGTTCTGCCCAACGATCGTGTGGACGTGCTTCAGACCCTGACGCGGCAGGCCGGCAACCAGAGTGACAACCTCTCCCGCACTCTGCTGAGCAACATCCGTGTTCTGGCCGTCGACCAGAAGGCCGATGATACGAAGAGCGACGCAGCCGTCGTGGGCAAGACCGTCACATTGGAACTCAGCCCTGCACAGGCGGAAACCGTTGCATCGGGCCAGGCCACAGGCGCCCTATCCCTTGCGCTTCGCTCGGTAGCAGACGCTGAAGAGGCCTCCGCCGTGAGACATGAAGCTAGTACGACTGTACGCTTTCTGCGCGCCGGGCGGAGCGAACTTGTTCGGACGCAATAGCCTGCACCGCTCATTGAGAAACACCACGAGAGTTCTGACCCAAGATGACCGAGATGACTTTCGACCTCCTGGAAGAGCAGCCCTACACCTCACTGGACGAGCCGTCGGACGTCCTTGGTCGTGAAAACGTCGAGCCAAGGACATTGCAGCCTGAAACGGCCCCACCCCCTCCCGCGGCCCTGCGCCAAATCGGCCATATTCCCCGCCTCACGATCCATGCCTTCTGCGACAGCGCAGATGTTGCGGCCGCGGTCGAGCACGTCGCCTCGGACCGACTGATGTCGCGTACGCGAACAGACGTCCACATGGGCGGTATCGCTGCAGCCATCGAGCTGTATCGTGAAGCTCCGACGCCGAACCTCATCCTCGTGGAGAGTCGCTCCGCTGAGGCCTCGTTCGTCAACGAACTCGACACCCTCGCGGCCGTTTGTGATGCGGGCACCAAGGTCATAGCCATCGGGCACACAAATGACATCGCATTCTATCGGGAGCTAATGAGGCGCGGTATCAGCGAGTACATTCTTGCTCCTGTCCAGCCTATCGCCTTGATCGCGGCAATAGGCGAGATCTATGGCAAGACAGCATCGAACAAGCTCGGACGGGTCTGCGCCTTTATTGGCGCCAGGGGAGGAGCGGGATCGTCTACTGTCGCCCATAATGTCGCATGGTTCATGGCCGGCCAGTCCCACATGGATGTTATCGTGGCCGATATGGATCTCCCCTTCGGAACGGCGGCCCTCGACTTCAATCTCGATCCGGCAACGGGAATTGCCGAGGCCCTCCAGGATCCTGGGCGCCTGGACGAGGTTCTGCTGGATCGGTTGCTGACGAAATGCGGCGATCATATGAGTCTGCTCGCCGCGCCAGCAGTTCTCGACCAATCCTATGACCTCGACGGACCATCTGTCGAAAGGCTGCTTGAAGTTGCCCAGGCCAGTGTCCCGTTCCTGATCCTGGACATGCCACACCAATGGACGGCATGGACCAGGGGCACATTGAAGACGGCAGATGAGATCATCATCACTGCAACACCCGATCTTGCCAGCCTGAAGAGCACAAAGGGCCTCATAGAGTTTCTCAGGCAGGCTCGCCCGAGCGACCTGCCGCCGAAAGTCATTCTCAATCAGGTTGGAATACCGAAACGGCCCGAAATCAAGCCGCAGGCATTCGCTGACGCGTTGCAAGTCGAACCGGCAGCTTGCATTCCATTCGATGCCCACCTGTTCGGAACGGCGGCCAATAACGGTCAAATGGTAGCCGAGGTGTCCGCAAAAGCTCCGGCGGCGAAGGCCTTTGCCGGGGTTGCGGGGATTCTGGCGGACCGACATTCCGCCAAGAGCAGCAAGAAGGCAGGCTTCAGCCTGAATTCACTGCTTGGGAAGCTGAAGCGCTAAGGGATCGTTCAGGAGGAGCCCGGAGTCGAACTTGGATGCTATCGGGGGGCTCCCCCTGCGCCCTGAAGATCTTGGCGCTCTTTGGTTTGATCCCGGGTCCTCGCAAAGTACGCGCCTTCGTCCCCAACAGACAGCGTGGGCTTGCATGAACCTGTGCACGTGAACGTGTTGAGCGTAGTCCCCGAATAGACGGTCGTCGTCCGATAACGGTTTGGGGTGACGTTGACGATGGTATTAAGAACCTCACGCCCTCCCTCCCCTAGGACGATGAGGTTGGTCACGCCCACAGCCCTCCCGGTCAACACTATAGTATGATCATCGCTCAAGATCCCATCGACAATCGCTGGATTGCCGATGATGATCGTACGCGCGGGCTCGGCAAATGCCAGAACTTTGGCGAAGTCGATCTTCACTTCGACCTCATCGGCGACGTTTTCTCCGAGCTGCTTATGATCGGCTTGGGGGAGATTCTTCAGACGCATTTCATCGGCGGAAACCTGTAATGCTGAACACCCCAGCAGGCTCGCCGCAGTCAGGACTACGATGGCTCGGAGGGCGCTCGGCATTGTGTGCTCCTGCATTGGTTTCCGATCACTTGAATCCACTGGTTTCGTCGATGTGGCAACTAGGCTGTTCGGGAGAGCCAAGATCAGGGACTGACCTAGACCATACGGCTGAATGGCGAGATTGACTTGGCTCTGTAAGATGCGATCGAGAGCAAAGGTCGTCTGGGCTCAGGCCACTGGAACTTTGCAAGTTGTGCAACAGACGCAGGGATGTTCGTAGGATCCGGAGAAGCGGCATGTTCGGCAAGAGGGGAGCACAGGAAAGGCAGCTCAAGAGCCCATCCTTCGCGCATATCAAAGGCCAGGCCGACGAGCTGGAAAGAGCCCCTCCCGCAGCCGCATCGCCTTCGGTCGTCAGCCTGGAACCCTATAGGCCCTCTTCTGGGTCGTCGCTCACTCAACCCACTGCACTCAACCGGCCGGCAACGCGTAAGGACGAGCAGTATTACGAGTTGAAGACCCAGGTCTTCTCGGCGCTGATCGAGTCGATCGACGTCTCGCAGTTGGCGAAGATGGATGCTCAAGAGGCACGTGAAGCCATCAGCGACATCGTCGTGGAGATTGTAGCAGCCAAGAAGTTGGTGATGTCTATCAGCGAGCAGGACGACTTGCTCCAGGACATCTGCGACGACGTTCTTGGCTATGGTCCGCTCGAGCCCTTGCTGGCACGCGATGATATCGCTGATATCATGGTTAATGGTGCGGATGCAGTTTATATCGAAGTTGGCGGCAAGGTTCAGAAGACCAATGTCCGGTTTCGCGATAATGCGCAGCTCCTTCATCTCTGTCAGAGGATTGTGAGCCAAGTCGGCCGGCGCGTCGACGAATCCAGCCCCATCTGCGACGCACGCCTGGCCGACGGATCACGTGTCAACGTCATTGCGCCTCCGCTCGCAATCGACGGACCGACCCTGACAATCAGAAAATTCCGGAAGGACAAGCTCACCCTTGATCAGCTTGTAAAGTACGGCTCTATCACTCGGGAGGGGGCTGAGATTCTTCAGATCATCGGCCGTGTGCGCTGCAACGCTATCGTATCGGGAGGAACCGGCTCGGGAAAGACGACCTTGCTGAACTGTCTTACCCGCTACATCGATCCGGGGGAGCGTATCGTGACCTGCGAGGATGCGGCCGAGCTTCAATTGCAGCAGCCGCATGTTGTGCGTCTCGAAACCCGCCCCCCGAACATCGAGGGCGAAGGCCAGATCACGATGAGGGATCTCGTCAAGAACTGCCTCCGCATGCGTCCTGAACGTATTATTGTCGGAGAGGTTCGCGGCCCTGAGGCCTTCGATCTGCTACAGGCAATGAATACAGGCCACGACGGCTCCATGGGTACCCTGCATGCCAACTCTCCGCGCGAGGCCTTGAGCCGGATGGAATCCATGATCACAATGGGAGGCTATGCTCTCCCCTCACGGACGATCAGGGAAATGATCGCCTCTTCGGTCGACGTAATTATCCAGGCCGTTCGCCTTCGGGATGGATCTCGCAGAATTACGCACATCACCGAAGTGCTGGGCATGGAGGGCGACGTCATCATCACTCAGGACCTCTTTGTCTACGAGATGCTGGGTGAGGATGCTCAAGGGAACATCTTAGGCAGGCACCGCTCGACAGGTGTCGGGCGGCCGCGGTTCTGGGACCGGGCTCGTTACTACGGAGAGGAAAAACGCCTCGCTGCAGCGCTCGATGCCGCAGAGCAGACCACTCCTTAGCTTTCAGCACCAAGAAGCTTACCATGCTCTCGCCTCAACTCCTCCCGGTCATCATAGCACTCCTCGTCACCCTTAGCGTTGGCGGTCTGGTCTTGTGCTTCTTCCCGTCTCAAATCTTCGGAAAGCCCGAGAGTGCAAGGCGCCTTGAGGCGATCGTCTCATCCAGAGCCTCGATGGAGCGGAGGGACAATCAGGACGAGAGCAAGCGCAGGCGCCTGATCGAAGCGACATTGCGGGAGATGGAAGAGAAGCAAAATGTCCGGCACCGCGAGAAGCCGACACTGACAGGGCGGATGCGCCAAGCTGGCCTGAACTGGAGCAGACAAACCTATTATGGTGTCTGCGCAGCCGCAGGAGCGATCCTGTTCTTGACCTGTCTAGGCGGCCTGGGCGTGAGCCCCCTTCCAGCATTTGGCTTTGCCGCAGCCGGTGGGTTGCTATTTCCTCACCTCTATGTCGACACCCGGCGCAAGATGCGATTCAAGGCGTTCGCCGAAGAGTTTCCAAACGCAGTGGATGTCATCGTTCGCGGTGTTAGAGCAGGTCTGCCTCTTGTCGATTGCCTCAGGACCATCGCCACCGAAGCCCAGGAGCCCGTACGGAGTGAGTTCAGATCAATCCTTGAGGATCAAACCATGGGCATGCCCATCGACCAGGCAGTGCAGCGCCTTCCGGAGCGCATTCCTCTAGCGGAAACGAGCTTCTTTGCGATTGTGCTTTCATTGCAAAGCCGAACGGGTGGCAGTTTGGCGGAGACGCTTGGAAATCTGTCGAAGGTCCTGCGCGAGCGTAAGAAGATGCAGGCAAAGATCAAGGCTGTGAGCTCTGAGGCTAAGGTGTCCGCAGCCATTATTGGCTCCCTGCCTGTTGTGGTTGCTGGTCTGCTGTACCTCACATCACCCGACTACATCGTGCTCCTGTTCACGACCTTCCTGGGGAAAGTCGTTCTGACTGCAAGCGCATTCTGGATGGGTATCGGGATCCTTGTGATGCGTAAAATGATCAATTTCGAAATCTGACCTCGATCATGTATACAGCAGCCCTCATCAAGAATGTCGACGTTCTCATTGCTGGCTCGGCGGCTGTTTCCGTCTTTCTGGCCACTGTACTCGTTGCTTGGCCATACCTCGGGAAAGATCAGCTCGGTGCTCGTATGGCTCAGGTCCAGAACGAGCGCAGGCGGATCAGGCTGCAGGAAAGAAGCAAGCTCAACAATCAAACCAGAACCCTCAGGCTCAGGCAGGAGCCGAGGGCGGTGTTCAAAAATATCGTGGAGAGGTTCAACCTCGCCAAGGCGGCAGAAACCTCGGACCTGGTGCGGACTCTGCGTATGGCTGGGTACCGGGGTCAGGGCTCGGTAACCACTTTCCTGGCCATCCGGTTGCTTGCACCGAGCGTAATGTTCGCTCTGGCAGTTGCCTACCTGTTTCTGGTTCTGGATCTTCAACATCCCTTCATCGTCAAGCTTGGCCTCGCAGTGGCAGCTGGCTGTTTAGGGCATTACGTGCCGCTGCTCTATCTCAAGAACAAGATCGCGAAGCGCCAACTGGCCATTCGCCGAGCTTGGCCAGACACGCTCGATCTTCTTCTCATCTGCGTTGAATGCGGAATGGGTGTCGAAGGTGCTCTCCGAAAGGTATCAGAAGAAATCGGCTCCCAGTGCCCGGAGTTGGCGGAGGAGACCAGCCTTACCACGGCCGAACTGTCCTATCTCCAGGATCGCCGCAAGGCGTTTGAGAACTTGGGCGAACGGATAGGGCTTGAGTGCGTCAAGAGTGTCGTCACGAGTCTCATTCAATCCGAAAAGTATGGTACGCCGCTGAGTCATTCCTTACGCGTTCTTGCGCAAGAGAACCGCGACATGCGCATGAGCGAAGCCGAAAAGAAGGCGGCATCGCTGCCTCCCAAGCTCACAGTGCCAATGATCCTGTTCTTTCTGCCTGTGCTTTTCGGCGTGATCCTCACGCCCGCGATCGTCCAAGTCATGAATTTAGATTAGGACCCGGCCCGATGTCCCGGCGAACTGTCACTTTCCTGCAAGCCCGACTTCAACAGATGACCCAGGCCGTCGGACAGGCAGCGCGGACGTTCGCAACTGACACGAGAGGCAATGTCGCGATCGTTACCGCTTTGGCGCTACCCGCTCTGCTCGGAGCAGTTGGCATCGGCGTCGAGATCACTCATTGGTACCGCGTTCAGCGGGCCTTGCAGAACGCGGCCGACTCCGCGGCGATTGCTGCTGCGACGAATGGCAGCTCCAACTATGCGGCTGAGGGACTTGCTGTAGTCTCCTCGTACGGCTTTGTGAATGGCAAGAGCAACACATGGGTCACCCTCTCCGACAAGGCGCCCTGCCCGGCTGGCGGTTCCAATTGCTATAGCGCGACCATCACACGTTCAGTGCCTCTCATTCTTTCTCATATCGTCGGCTACAGGGGCAACGTGACCGTTGAGGTCATCAAGGACGGAAAGGCCACCAGCACCCGCCAGACATCGCTTCACGCAACGGCCGTCGCCTCGAGAGTACCGACGCCGCGAACTTACTGCGTCCTTGCACTGGGCAATGACGGAGCAAAGTTCGATGATATCGTCGTCAACGGCGGATCGAAATCCAACCTGTCCAATTGCGGGATCATGTCCAACAATGACCTGACCTGCAACGGCAGCAATCAGATCGCCGATTATGCCGATTCGAGCTCAGGAGATCCGTCCGGCTGCGGCCGTGCAGCGAACCGAGGGCCTGTTCCAAGGCTGGGCGATCCATATTCTCATCTCGCTTCCAACATCCCTCCAGATCCCTGCAGCAGTTATCCTGGAGAGCAGTGGAGCTCCGTTCCGGCAATTCCGCCCAGCGGAGTTTACACTGTCTGCGGAAATCTCAAGCTTCTCGCCAATGTGACGGTCGGCTCCCGGCCGGGCGGCACCGTCATCGTCATCTACAATGGAAAACTCGATACGGTAGGCTACACTTTCAAAGGGTCCGATCTGACCCTTGTTTTCGCAGGGAGCAATGATCCTGCCTACAGTCATATCGTGACGGGCAGCAACAAAGGAGGAATTGACATCGCTGCTCCGACGTCTGGCCCCTGGAAAGGCATTGCAATCTACCAGGCTCCGAACCTGACGACCGGGGTCGACATCACGTCTGCAGGCAATGGTCCGACCTGGAACATCACAGGAATGGTCTACTTGCCCCATGCAAGCGTCACTTTTAGTGGCGCAGTCAACAAGTCCAGCACTGGTAATGCCTGCTTCGGCCTCGTGGTCGACAATCTGACTGTCAACGGAACCGGATTGATCCTCACCAACGGGTCTGACTGTGCAGATGCCGGCCTGGATTTGCCATCATATCGACGAGGGCGCTTGGTTGGGTAGGACACGTCGGATGGTAAAGCGCAGATTTGCAACTCTTTTGACAGCCTGCACTGCGGGGTCTCGGGTCTGCGGAATCCCTGCACGTCGCGCCTCTCTCCGAAGGTTTATGCAATGTCACGCAGGCGCGGCAGGAATCGAGTTCGCCCTTGTGGCGGGCACGCTGTGCCTCCTCATGCTGAACGCGCTCGATGTCGCAGATTACATCTATAGAAGAATGCAGGTGGAGAACGCGGCTCAGATGGGCGCTCAGGCAGCCTGGAAGGCATGCGATCCGACCAAACTTCCAGCAACCAAGCTTTGCTCGGGGCTAGGAGCTGCCGTTACAGCAGCCGTGCAAGGAACCTCTCTCGGAAGCGGCGTCTCAGTCCCATCCGGTGCTCTCTCGGAAGGCTACTTCTGTCTTGATCCAGCCGGCGTCCTGCAGCCTGTCGGAACCCTTGACGCCCGTCCAGTCGACTGCTCTGCAACGTCCAATCCCAATGCCCAGCCGGGCAACTACATCCGTATCACGGTGACCTATGCGTATAGGCCCCTGTTTTCCGATCTTACGGTGACGCGCTTCTTCGAAACACCAATCCAGAGCATCTCCTACATGAGATTGCTCTGATGAAGGAGTTGTTCTGGAAGCATGCGGCAGAAGATGAAAGAGGCGCGGCGGCGCTTGAGTTTGCTCTCGTTGTGCCAGCGCTTCTGACCCTCATTGTAGCGGTCATCAATGTGTCTCTGCTTGGCATGACCTCCGCCAGTCTCCACTATGCGGTTGAAGAAGGTGCGCGGTGCGCTTCCGTCAGACAAATCTGCCCTGAGCCAAGAAGTCGCTATTTCGCTCCAGGTCCCGCTCCAGTCTTCACGCTAACGAGTACAGTATGCGGATCCTTGCTGAGCGCCACGGTCACCTTCAATCTCAATGCCGTGCTTATCCAGAAATCCATTCAGCTGTCTGCCAAGGCCTGCTATCCCTGAAGGTACAAGGATGAGAGGTGTCGGACATCGGGTGACCGCCTGAACTCCAGCCTTTGCGTGACGAAGTCCTCATTGGGGGTTAGACAGCGGCATGCCTCGCTTCAATTTCTCCCGTTCGGTGAAACCCGGCGACAGCGGGTCTCACAGCATCCCTGTGCCCCTTGCCTGGCCCCTCGTTCAGGACGCCCCGTGGGCGGTTTGGATAAGGGCGCGCCCCTGCAACGGCTGCCGCAGCCCGGTTGCTGACGCCAAAGTAGCGAAAGATCGCCGCCATGTGAATCTTCACAGTTCCTTCGCCGAGCTTGAGGGCAAGCGCTATTTCTTTGTTAGACTTACCCTGTACGAGAAGGTCGAGTACGTCTCTCTGTCTTGAGGTCAAAAGGTGCATTGAGGCGGTTTGGGGAGCACTTGGCTGAACATGAGCCGGTTCGTCGGCTTGCTCTTTCAATCCGGTCGGCCCGGGGGCGATCTCCGCGAGACATGACGGCACGTAGACCCCGCCTTCAAAAATGGTGCTCAGAGCCTTCACGAGGTCAGCAACGGGGAGGCTTCTCACGATATACCCATGGACGCCTGCCTCCAGGGCGAGGAGAATGTCGCGCCGTAGCGTCGATGCCGAAATGGCAGCAACACGTGTGTTGAGGAAACACTCTCGTATGGAGCGCAGATTGGTCGGCGTTTGCGCTCCCGGCATCGAGAGGTCCAACAGAGCGATCTCTACTGGTGCATTGTCAGTGAGACGCTCCAGAGCCTCGTCAAGCGACGATGCCTCCAAGACCTCCGAGAAGCCGAAGTGCCGGGTGAGAATTGCAGCTGCAGCAAGACGGAAATATGCGTCCTTGTCAGCAATGAGCCCTACGCGCTTGCCAGTACTCATTGAAATCTGCCCCAAAGGTATGTTGTTAGAGGTACTATGGTGTTCTACGGTTAATTTCTTGTAAGCACTAAAGGCGAGAAATAGAACCGCACCTGGCTGTGGCTTTTGGGTCTGCGAGGTGCACCAGTCTGTGTGAACTCCTCGGGTGACGCCAGAGGATCCGCGGAGTAAGTGGGCGGCCAATTGACACGCCACAACTGTCTGCGCCGGCGATCACTGCCATCATTCAGTCTTGAGTGCAATGCGGTGCGGCTGGCATACCATCTGCAATGGGACACCCACCAGGCTTCCTCATCGGTTGCCCAGAACGCTGCCGCACAGTGGTGCCCACATCGGTGCTGTCGACGAACGGCATCCGCCTGTCACTCGGCACGGTTGCGGGGAGAAGACGGCTCCCCAGGTTGGTCCGGGCTGACGTCGGAGCCGAGCAGCGCTATGGCTTGTTGTACGAGACGATCCCATTCACGACACGCGCGCTGATAACGGATGATGAGACGGACCATCTCGTGCTCGCGTTGCAGATTCGTCGGCACCAGTCGCGCCTGCACACCAAGCGAAGCCACCGTTGGGATCTGGGTACGAGCTGCTTGATTTTGAGGAGTGACAGGCGTCTTGTGCCCCTGCTTCCGTGATGATTTCGTCATGGCAATCTCCTGCTCATGACAAATAAACGTTATAGCGTTAATTAAGTTCCCTTGGGTAAACCAACGGGGGACCAGGAGAGCGCCTACTAGAGCGTGGATGTGACCGACTATTACCCGGAAAGGCCCACCAACTATGCATATTGTAACACCGTGTCGACCGACGATGGTAGCAGGCTCTTTCCCGAATTTGGCAGAACGAAGCCAATACTGAGCAGGTGCGCAAGCGTAGAAAGAGCTCGCTTTTAAGGTTCCTAAGGCTGAACACTTCAGCCATGTCGCTCCACACAGATCAGCACCACTTTTCATCCGAAGGTGGTCACAACACAGCCGTTCGGAGCATTGATGCTGCGGCAGTTTGCTTGATGTCGCGGGAGCACGCCTTGCGGAATAGAAATTGGTGGGCCCGGCAGGACTCGAACCTGCAACCAGACCGTTATGAGCGGCCGGCTCTAACCATTGAGCTACAGGCCCTAAAGGGAAGGCAAAGCTTTCGTCACCCTGAGGGTGGGGTCGGAAGAGGCCGGCCCCTGCCCTGTTCCTGTAATACATCGCGTCCCCCGTCAAGCCGGTTTTGCCCTGCCCCTCCGGTTGCGGCTGTCGCATGCCTGAGGTGTCGGACGTTCCCCTTGAACCTCACCGGAAACGACCATCTGTCTGGTTTCCTGGCGGTGGAGGAAGAGATGGGGCTGCTTGTCGACGGGGTCTGGCAGGACCGGTGGTACGACACCAAGAGCACGGGCGGGCGCTTCGTGCGGACGAACGCGGTGTTCCGCAACTGGGTCACCGCTGACGGGTCCCCCGGCTCCACTGGCGAAGGGGGGTTCGGGGCCGAGAGCGGGCGCTATCACCTCTACGTGTCCCTCGCCTGCCCGTGGGCGCACCGCACCCTGATTGTGCGCAAGCTCAAGGGATTGGAGGCGATGATCGGCGTCTCCGTCGTGCATTGGCGCATGCTGGAGCACGGCTGGACCTTCGAGGACGGGCCCGGCGTCGTCCCGGACCCCGTCCATGGCGCCCGCTATCTGCATCAGGTCTATACGGCCGCCAAGCCCGACTACTCGGGACGCGTGACGGTGCCGGTGCTCTGGGACAAGGCGAAGGGCACCATCGTCAACAATGAATCCGCCGAGATCATCCGCATGATGAACGCGGCCTTCGACGGCATCGGAGCAAAGCCCAGCGACTACTATCCCGAGGATCTGCGCCCTGAGATCGACAGCCTGAACACGCGCATCTACGACAGCATCAACAACGGGGTCTACAAGGCGGGCTTCGCGACGACGCAGCGGGCCTACGAGGAAGCCGTGCGGCCGCTCTTCGAGGCCCTCGACTTCCTTGACGAGCGCCTGTCCTCACGCCGCTATCTGTGCGGCGACAGACTCACCGAGGCCGACATTCGGCTGTTCACCACCCTGGTGCGTTTCGACCCGGTCTATGTGGGCCACTTCAAGTGCAACCTGCGCCGGATCGCGGATTATCCGCATCTGTCCGGCTACCTCCGCGACCTCTACCAGACGGACGGCATCGCCGAGACCGTGAACATGGCTCATATCAAAGGGCACTATTACGAGAGCCACAGGAACATCAACCCGACCGGCATCGTGCCGGCCGGGCCCGTGCTGGACCTCGCGGCGCCTCACGGGCGCGAGCGGCTTCAGGGCCGGTAGACCTCGATCGCTTCAGCAAACCCTTCCACCGCATGGGCTCCGAGCGGTGAAGGATTGCCCCACAGGTGCTCCACGAAGGGCTTCGACATGAGGAGCGGCTCGCCCAGACGCTTGTTCAGTTCGGCGATGCGGCTTGCGAGATTCACGTCGCGTCCGATCACGGTGAAATCGAGACGCTGCCCGGAACCCACATTGCCATAGGCTGCATCGCCATGATGCAGGGCGAAGCCCACGCTGATCGGCACGGGAAAGCGCCCCTCGCTGTTCGCCGCCTCGATGCGGCGAAGCGCATGCGTGGCCGCGGTCAGGGCCGCCTGCGCCGCGCCGCCCGTGTCGTCGCCCTTGTCGCGGACGATGGCGAGAACCCCGTCGCCGAGATATTTCAGAACCTCGCCGCCTTCGTCCTCGATGGGCGGCACGAGGCAGTCGAAATAGGTGTTCAGCAGCTCGACCGCGCTCTCGGGGCTCAGGGTCGAGGAGATATGCGTGTAGTCGCGCATGTCGGCGAACAGAATGGCCGAGCGGATGCGCGTCACCTGTCCGCGTTGGATCGCACCGGAGAGGATTGCCTTGTGAGGGTCGTCGCCGACGTAGATGCGCAGCACCTGATCGAGGCGGTTGCTGGTCGCGCGCAGCTCGGTGACGAGCGCGAAGGACGGCATCACCATACGCAGGATCGCCACTTCGCGCCGGCCGAATCCGCCCGGCGTCCGGGTCGCGAAGGAGATCGCGTTCTCGGCACCGTTGGTGAACAGGATCGGGACCGTGACGTACTGCCGGTAGCCGGCCTCCTTCAACTCGGGAACGACCGGGAAGAGATCGTCGGGAGCCTCGTCCAGATCGAGGATGAGCCATTCGCCCGTGCGGTTCACGTAGGCGAATGGGCTGGCCTGGTAGATGGACTCGCGACGGTCGCCATGGGGCAGGTAGCGCACGACCGTGCCCTCCTCACGGGTCCAGAACCGGCCGATGCCGGCATATTCCGTATGGAGCGCTTCGATGGCCGAGACGGCCCGGTCGATGGGCAGGCCCAGATCGATCAGCCGGTTGAGGAACCCGGTCAGGACCTCGTTCGAATCCTCCATCCGGGCCCCGATGGTGACGAGCCAGTCGCGCAGGGCGACGACGCGCGACAGGCTCTCCGTGTCCAGGCTCTTGGCCATGGTCGAGAGGTCATCCGGGAAGGCTGTGGCGGAAGGCAGAGTCATAGGGCCAAGGTGTGGTGTCCCCGGGAAACCTTCAAGTCAGGGGAGGCATTTGCCCGGGAAAGCTGATATGCGCCTCAACCGGGCAATCATTTCGACAAGGGGCCAGACCCCGTACAGAGCCGAGCCATGGCAAGCATCGATACCCTTTTCGTCACCAAAGTCTACCGGGCCGAGATGACCGGCACCAAAGCTGAACAGCGCAATGCCGAGCTGGAGGCCGCCAGCCTATCCATTGCCGAGGACGACGAGGCCGGCCAGCGCTGGTGCGCCAAGAACGGCTATCCGGGCTATACGTCCTACGCCTCCCTCAACGACCTGCCTTGGCGCGTCCCGGTCTTCGGCGACCTTCTGAAGGAAATCGACAAGCACGTGGCGGCCTTTGCCAAGGAGCTGGAATACGATCTCCAGGGCCGCAAGCTCGTCATGGACAGCCTCTGGATCAACATCCTGCCCCCGGGCGGCATCCATACCTCGCACATCCATCCGCATTCGGTGATCAGCGGCACCTACTACGTGACCATCCCGGAGGGGGCAAGCGCCCTCAAGCTCGAGGACCCGCGCCTCGGCTTCATGATGGCGGCCCCGCCGCGCAAGGCCAAGGCCAAACCGGAGAACCGGCAGTTCGCCTATATGAAGCCCGTTCCCGGCACTGTGCTGCTGTGGGAAAGCTGGCTGCGCCACGAGGTGCCCCTGAACGAGGCCGAGTCTGAGCGCATCAGCATCAGCTTCAACTATTCCTGGCAATAGGAGCATCGGGGCGGACGTTGCCGCTCCAGAGGCGGGTTGAAAGAAAAATAGACGCCTCGTTTCCGGCGACACGGGTCCGGCTCCTGCGCTAGAACATCGTCATGCCCATGCTTCGTGACGACGACATCCTCTTTGCCGCGCTGATCGCCCGGGATCCTTCCTATGAAGGGTTCGCCTATGTGGGCGTGAAGACGACCGGCATCTTCTGCCGGCTGACCTGCCCGGCCCGCAAGCCGAAGCGCACCAACGTGGTGTTCTTCGCCTGCAGGGACACGGCCCAGGAGGCGGGCTTTCGCCCCTGCCTGCGCTGCAGGCCTCTCGACATCAAGCCGCCTGTGAGCGAGGCTCTCCACACGTTGAGGGAGCGGATCAAGGCCGAGCCCGACAGGCGCTGGAGCGCGGGCGACCTGAAGGCGCTGGGCTACGATCCCTCGACCGTGCGCCGCGCCTTCAAGCGCGAATACGGGGTCACCTTCGCGCAGTATGCCCGGTCGCAGCGGCTGGGTCTTGCGGTCGATACCCTGCAGCAGGGAGGCTCGGTGATGGAGGCCCAGCTCGATGCCGGCTACGAATCCGGCAGCGGCTTTCGCGATGCCGTCAGCAGGCTTATCGGCGACGCCCCAATCCGCATGACGGTGCACCAGATCCTCACGGCTCAGTGGCTCGACACCCCCATCGGCGCGATGCTCGCCGTGGCGGACGATGCAGGCATCCACCTGCTCGAATTCGCCGAGCGGAAGGCGCTTCCCAATGAGATCAAGCAGCTGCGCGAGCGTGTCGGGCCGATCCGCTTCGGACATCACCCGATGCTCGACAGGCTGGCCGGTGAGGTCGAGCACTATTTCTCCGGACAGCGGGCGGAATTCACTGTTCCCATCGTTCAAAAGGGAACGCCCTTCGAGGCGACTGTCTGGACTGCTCTCAGGCAGATTCCGGCAGGTCAGACATGCACCTATGGGGCGCTCGCCCGCGCGATGGACCGTCCCAGTGCAGTACGGGCGGTGGCACGAGCAAACGGCGCCAATCAGGTGGCGATCATCGTTCCCTGCCATCGCGTGATCGGCGCCGACGGATCCATGACCGGCTACGGCGGCAAGATCTGGCGCAAGCAATGGCTGCTCGAGCACGAGCGGCGAATGACAACGGCACAATCGCAGACGTGAGGTTAGAAATGTCCGATCAAGTCACGAAGGCCCAGACGTTCAAGGCGCTCCACGTTCCGGGCAATCCGATCATCCTGTTCAATGTCTGGGATGCAGGCAGCGCCAAAGCCGTCGCGGCAAGCGGCGCGAAGGCGCTCGCGACCGGAAGCTGGTCCGTTGCTGCCGCGCATGGCTTCGAGGATGGCGAGCACATGCCCTTCGATCTCGCCCTAGACAATCTGGAGCGCATCACAGCGGCCACTGATCTTCCGGTGACCATCGACTTGGAGAGCGGCTATGGAGCCAGTCCCGAGGACGTGGGTGCAAGCGTTGCCCGCGCTCTGCAGGCCGGCGCCATCGGCTGCAATCTGGAGGACAGTTCACAGGAAACCGCCCCCCTGCGCGAGGTTGCGGAGCAGGCTGCGCGGCTCAAGTCTGCTCGGAACGCCGCCGACAGGCTCGGCATTCCTGCCTTCCTCAATGCGCGCACCGACGTGTTCCTCATCGCTTCGGCAGATATGCATGAAGGTCTCGTGGCGGAGGCCCTCGAGCGCGGACGTGCCTATGCCGATGCCGGGGCCGACGGGCTGTTCGTCCCGAGCCTCGTCAATGAGGCGTTGATTGCGCGTGTGGTCGAAGGCTCGCCTCTGCCGGTCAACATCATGGCAAGCGCATCGGCGCCCTCGGCTGCGCGCCTCGCGGAACTCGGCGTCGCCCGCATCAGCCATGGGCCGGGTCCCTATCGGCTGATGATGAAGGCGCTCGAGAGCGCCGCGAGGGCAGCCCTGCTCTGAGGGATCGCTTTGTGCTGCTTTCCCCTCCCCCTTGCGGGCAGGGGTGGGGGTGGTGCAGCCGGGTGAAACATTCCCGTCATGGCCGGGCCTGTCCCGGCCATCCCGATCCTGAAAAGCACGGCGCTTCTCCAATCGGGATCACCGGCACAAGGCCGGTGATGACGTGGCAGGAATGCATAGCCAATCTTCGTCAGGCGCAGCACTCTGACTTTCCGAACCCCACCCGGTCGCTGCGCGACCAACCCACCCCGCAAGGGGGGAAGCATCTGCCATGTCCTTGATGAGCCAAACTCTCAGGAAGAGGACGCAGGGAAGATCCGCGGAACCTCTCAGAGACGCGCTTTCTCGATCTTCGGCAGGAAGTAGGCGAGCAGCCCGATGGCCGGCAGGAACGAGCAGACCTTATAGACGGTCTCGATGCTCGTCGCGTCCGCGAGATATCCCAGAGCCGCAGCGCCCAAACCTCCCATGCCGAAGGACAGGCCGAAGAACAGTCCGGCAATCATGCCGACGCGGCCGGGCACGAGTTCCGTCGCATAGACAAGGATGGCCGAGAACGCGGAGGCCAGCACGACACCGATGATGACGCTGAGCACCGCCGTCCCGAACAGGCCCGCATAAGGCAGCAGGAGCGTGAAGGGCAGGACGCCGAGGATCGAAATCCAGATCACGTAACGTCGGCCGATCCTGTCGCCGACCGGGCCGCCGAGCAGCGTGCCGGCCGCCACGGCCCCGAGGAAGATGAACAGGTAGACCTGTGCATCCTGCACCGACACCTGGAATTTCGCGATCAGGTAGAAGGTGTAGTAGCTGGTGAGCCCTGCCATGTAGAAGTTCTTCGAGAACACCAGCAGCATCAGGATCGTGATCGACACGGCGATGCGCCTGCGCGACACGGGTGACGTCTTCGGCGCCGCTTTCGGCTTCGCCCTCAGCTCCACCAGCCTGTCCCGGTACCAGCGCCCGACCGCGAACAGGATCAGCATCGCGAGCAGCGCCACCGCGGAGAACCAGGCGATGCTGCCCTGTCCGAACGGCACGACAATGAAGGCCGCAAGCAGCGGCCCCAGGGCGGTGCCCGCATTGCCGCCGACCTGGAACACCGATTGCGCGAGCCCATGCCGTCCGCCGGATGCCATGCGGGCGACGCGGGAGGATTCCGGATGGAAGACTGACGAGCCCATCCCGACGAGGGCCGCGCCTAAGAGCAGCAGCGAATAGGAATGCGCCTGGGAGAGCGTCAGCAGGCCGATGAGGGTAAAGCCCATGCCCACCACGAGGGAGAAGGGCTGCGGCCTGCGGTCCGTGAACGTGCCGACCAGCGGCTGCAGCAGTGATGCGCTCATCTGAAAGGTGAGCGTCAGCAGGCCGATCTGGCCGAAATCGAGGCGGTAATTGTCCTTCAGGATCGGGTAGATCGCCGGAAGCAGCGACTGGATCAGGTCGTTCAGCATGTGGGACACGCTGATGGCAGCCAGGATGGGCACCGCAACCCTTTCCGCCGGGGATTGGATAGGCGCAGCTGTCATGGCGGGTGATTTGGTGTCCATCGGGCGTTCTTTGTTATCGGCCAAGCTCAAGGGCTCGGACCTTCTGCAGCGTTTCCGATCCTCCTATAGCCCAAAACAGGATGCCGATCCCCTGCCGATGCTGCAATCCAGGGCTACAGCCCAGGCGGGGCAAAATTCCTGTTCCTGCCGAATAGATGATTTCGTGCAACATTATATCGCAATGTCACAACTTTTTCCCATTTGAACTCTAGGACCGGGAAACCAAGCAATAAGTCCGGCAACCGGGACAAGTCATAAGGAACAAGGGGTACTTCATGTCTTTAGCCACGTCCTATGAGCAGTTGATGCTCGAACTGGTGAACCGGGAGCGTGCAAAGTCCGGTGTCCAGCCGCTCGCCTTCAACGGGAATCTCAACGAATCGGCGGACGCTCACAGCAGCTGGATGATCTCGGCCGATGTCTTCAACCACACGGGATCCGGCGGTTCGTCCCCGCACCAGCGGATGGTCTCGTCCGGCTATGGCTTCACGGGATCCTGGACATCGGGCGAGAACATCGCCTGGGCCAGCCTCCGGGGACCGTCCGGTCTGCAGGACGAGGTGGAGCTCCTGCACACCAACCTGATGAACAGCCCGGGCCACAAGGCCAACATCCTCAACGGCAAATATCAGGAGATCGGCATCGGTTTTCAGACCGGCGGCTATCTGACATGGGACGCAGCCTTCGTCACCCAGAACTTCGCCCGCTCGGGGACCAAGGCCTTCCTGACCGGGGTTGCCATGGACGACAGGGACGGCGACCGGTTCTACGACATCGGTGAAGAGCTGGGCGGCCTCACCGTCACGGCGGTCGGGGCGGGCGGAGCCAAATACACGACCACGACGGGGAGCTCGGGCGGCTACGGTTTGGCCCTGGGGGCCGGCACCTATACGGTCACGTTCTCAGGCGGCGGCTATGCCTCCGTCACCAAGCAGGTGACCATCGGCAGCGCCAACGTGAAGCTCGACCTCATCGATCCGACAGGCGGCACAACCGCCAGCAGCCCGATCAACGGTACGGCGGCGGCCAACACGCTCTCCGGCACTGCGGGCGCCAACACGATCAAGGGCTTGGGCGGCAACGACAAGCTTTACGGCAAGGCTGGCAACGACAAGCTCTACGGCGGCACCGGCAGCGACACGCTCGTGGGCGACAGCGGCAATGACCGGCTCTCCGGCGCAAGCGGCAAGGACAGGCTCAACGGGAGCAGCGGCAACGACATCCTCACCGGCGGGTCCAATGCGGACAGCTTCCGCTTCAAAGGCAAATGGGGCGCCGACAAGATCACCGACTTCGCGAACGGCACCGACCGTATCGATCTGCGCGGCAACGGCCTGAGCTTTGGTGAACTCAGCATCGCCCAAGGCAACCGCGACGGCGACGGCGTGGCCGATGACGTGATTATCAAGGCCGATGGCCAGTCGATCGCGCTGCTCAACGTGAAGGTCGCGCTGATCGGCGCCTCGGACTTCCTGTTCTGAGTCCACCCCCCTCGACAAAGAAAAAGGCGGGCCGTGAGCCCGCCTTTTTGCTGATCGGCCGTTGCGATCCCTACTCGGCCGCGACGAGAACCGTCTCCCGCACGGGAGCGCGCGTCTCGATGGCGCCGTCATAGACGGCCTGATCGAGGATGCCCTCCTCCTTCGCCACGAGCACGGGCACGAGAACCTGTCCGGTGACGTTGGTCATCGTGCGCATCATGTCGACCACGCGGTCGATGGCGATGATGTAGCCGATGCCCTCGAGCGGCAGGCCGGCGGTGCTCAAGGTGAGCGTCAGCATCACGATGGAGGTGCCGGGCACGCCGGCCGTGCCGAGCGAACCGAGAACTGCCGTGAGGCCGATGAGCACATACTGCGTGACCGTGAGATCGAGCCCGAAATACTGCGCGATGAAGATCGACGCGATGGCCGGATAGATCGCCCCGCAGCCGTCCATCTTCACGTTAGCGCCGAGCGGAACCGCGAAGCTCGCATAGCTCTGCGGCACGCCGAGCTTCTCCACTGCGACACGCAGGGACATCGGCAGCGTGGCGAGGCTCGACGAGGTGGCGAAGGCCATCTGCATCGCCGGCAGCGCTTCGCGGAAGAAGCGGCCCGCCTTCAGGCCGTGCAGCTTCAGCAGACCGCCATAGACCACGACGATGTGGAACAGGCAGGCGAGATACATGGCGGCGATGAACTTGCCGAGCGGTAGCAGCGAGGACAGGCCGTAGCGCCCGACCACCCAGGCGATCAACCCGAAGGTGCCGATGGGCGTGAGCTGCAGCACCCAGCGGGTGATGCGGAACACGAGCGCGGCGCCCTGGTCGACGAGGCTGCGAACGCCTGCCGTTCTTTCGCCCAGCGACACGAGAGCCGCGCCGACGATGCCGGAGAAGAACAGCACCTGCAGCACGTTGGTGTCGGCCATGGCCTTGATCGGGTTCGTCGGCACGATGCCGATCAGCACCTCGAGCGGGGTAGGAATGGTGCGCGGCTTCACCTCGCCGAGCGGCAGGTTCGACAGGCCAAGGCCTGGGTCGATCAGGTGGCCGAACGCGATGCCCACCAGAACGGCGATCGCCGAGGTGGCGACGAACCAGAACAGGGTCCGCAGGCCGAGACGCGCCACGTTGCCGGCCTCTGCGAGCTTCGCCACGCTGGACGTGATGGTGAAGAACACGAGCGGGATGACGATCATCCGCACGAGGTTCAGGTAGATGTCGCCGAGTGGCTTGAACCAGACGGCCGCCTGCTCCCCGGCGAGGACGCCCGCGAGAATGCCGAGGGCAAAGCCCACCGCGACCCGCTGCCAGAGCGGGCGGGTAAACCACGATTGCAACATGTGAATTGCCTCATATTTACGAAGATAATTGCAAATAATCTTTAGTCAGGCGGAGCACAAATGCCGCAGGCGCAGGGCTGAGGCTGCTCAAGCGCATGGATGAGTGCGGCTCACAAAGGTGTGTGGCGGGTTGTGGCCGGGGAACGCGGGTCCATTTCGGGTCTTGATGGACAGCAGCAGGATACCCGAATTGACCACGCCCCCTCTTCTGCATCTCGGCCTGCGAAAGGCTGGATTGTCGCTCCTGCTTCTGGTTGCCGGCAGTGTCGGCGTGGGGGCTCAACCCGCCTCCCCTCCGCCAGCTGCCCCTGACGCCCGGCTGATCGAGGAGACGGTCCGGCGGGCCGGGGACCTGCCGAACCTGCGCTCGCTCATCGTCTCCCATAACGGAGCCGTGCTGACGGAGCAGGCGTTCGGCGGCGCGAGGCTCGATCGTCCGACGAACATCAAGTCGGCCTCCAAGACCGTCATGTCGGCTCTCGTCGGCATCGCCATCGAGCGCGGAGTCCTGCAGGGAGTGGATCAGCCGGTGGCGTCGATCCTCGACCGGAGCATCCCGCCTGATGCCGACCCGCGCGTGAGGCAGATCACCATCGGGCACCTGCTCTCCATGCGGGCCGGGCTGGAGCGCACCTCTGGCCGCAATTACGGCGCCTGGATCAGCAGCGGCAACTGGGTGCGTGACGCTCTCGGGCGCCCCTTCGTCGATGAGCCGGGCGGACGCATGCTCTATTCGACGGGCAGCACGCATCTGCTCTCCGCCGCGCTCACGCGCGCCTCGAGGCGCAGCACCCTGGAGCTTGCCCGCGAGTGGCTGGGCGAGCCCCTGGACATCACCATCGCGCCCTGGACCCGCGACCCGCAGGGCATCTATCTCGGCGGCAACGAGATGGCGCTCTCCCCGCGCGCGCTTCACCGCTTCGGCGAGATGTACCGCCAGGGCGGCACCATCGACGGCAGGCGCGTGGTGCCGGAGAACTGGATCAGGGAATCCTGGACGCCGCGCACGGCTTCGCCCTTCACGGGCGACCGTTACGGCTATGGCTGGTTCATGCGCGACATGCACGGGCACACGGCTCATTACGCCTGGGGCTTCGGCGGGCAGATGCTCTACGTGATCTCGAGCCTCGGCCTGACCATCGTCATGACCTCCGGTTCCACGGAGCCGTCGCGGGAGGACAATTATATCGGCCAGCTCCACGCGCTTGTGGCGGACGGCATCGTGCCGGCTCTGCTGCCGAAACGGGAGGACACCACCGGCAGCCTGGAACCGAAGGATCCGCAGCCGTCCGAGAAACCGCTTTAGGCGCCTGATCTCTCCCGGAACTCTGGCCCAAAGATCGCCTGTGCCCTGCTCGCTGCCGTCGCTTTCGCGTGCGTTGACTGCTTACATCGTCTCGCCGGGCAATCGGCTGGCCTGCGTCACCCAGGCGGCGAACTGAGCTTCATCGAACCGATCATCCTCATGGATGTCGAGGTAGCGCACTTCCTTCTGCTTGGACCCGCCGGGAGGGACAGGATCCAGCGACGTGCCGCGGAAGAAAGCCACCTTGATGTATTTCGTGAAGCAATGAAAGCTGAGGAACCATCCCTGGCCTTCGACACCGTAGAACGGCGAGTTCCATTTGACGGCTTTGCTCAGGTTGGGAACGGTGCGCACGATGAGCGTGTCGATGCGGCGCCCGGTATCGCTTTTCCAGCCCGGCATGGCGTCGATATAGGCCTGCACGGGGGTGTCGCCATAGCCTTTCGCGATCTGCGGATTGCCGCCCGAGAGAAGGACCGGCTTCGCCTCGATCGTCTTTGTGACCTTTGCCGGTGTCTTGGACGGCCTTTTGAGCGCAGGGTCTGTCATTGGCTCACCCCGGTGGCGACGTGCGGACGCGCTTCGTATCAGAAAAAAGGCGGCCTGGAGGCCGCCTTTTGAATTCGCTTAATTGTCCAGGAAGCTCCGGAGCTTCCGGCTCCGCGAGGGGTGCTTGAGCTTGCGCAGGGCCTTCGCCTCGATCTGGCGGATGCGCTCGCGGGTCACCGAGAACTGCTGGCCGACCTCCTCGAGGGTGTGGTCGGTGTTCATGCCGATGCCGAAGCGCATGCGCAACACGCGCTCCTCGCGCGGGGTGAGCGAGGCGAGCACACGGGTCGTGGTCTCACGAAGATTGCTCTGGATCGCCGCGTCGATGGGCAGGATCGCGTTCTTGTCCTCGATGAAGTCGCCGAGGTGCGAATCCTCCTCGTCGCCGATCGGCGTCTCAAGGGAGATCGGCTCCTTGGCGATCTTGAGGACCTTGCGCACCTTCTCCAGCGGCATGGCGAGCTTTTCGGCCAGCTCCTCCGGGGTCGGCTCGCGGCCGATCTCGTGCAGCATCTGGCGCGAGGTGCGGACGATCTTGTTGATCGTCTCGATCATGTGCACCGGGATGCGGATCGTGCGGGCCTGGTCGGCGATCGAGCGGGTGATCGCCTGCCGGATCCACCAGGTGGCATAGGTCGAGAACTTGTAGCCGCGCCGGTACTCGAACTTGTCGACCGCCTTCATGAGGCCGATATTGCCCTCTTGGATCAGGTCCAGGAACTGCAGGCCGCGGTTCGTGTACTTCTTGGCAATCGAGATCACGAGGCGGAGATTCGCCTCGATCATTTCCTTCTTCGCCTGACGGGCCTCGCGCTCGCCCTTCTGCACCATCATGACGATGCGGCGGAATTCCTGGATTTCCAGGCCGGTCTCGCTCGCCAGATTGTGGATGTTCTCGCGCAGGTCGTGGATGCCGTCCTTCGCCTTGGCGACGAAGTCCTTCCAGCCCTTGCCGCCGAGCTTGGACACGCGCAGCACCCATTTCGGGTCGAGTTCCCAGCCCTGGTAGTGCTTGAGGAACTCCTCGCGGGCGACGCCGTGGCTCTCGGCCAGGCGCATCAGGCGGCCCTCATGGGAGATGAGGCGCTTGTTGATGTCGTAGAGCTGCTCGACCAGGGCCTCGATGCGGTTGTTGTTCAGCGACAGCGACTTCACCGACGCAACGATATCCGCCTTGAGCTCCTTGTACTTGCGCTCCTGGGCCGGGGTCAGCTGCTTGTTCTGCATGCGCTGTTCCACATGCTCGACCTGCAGGCGGCGCAGCTTCTTGTAGTTGTCGGCAATCGAGTCGAAGGTCTCGAGAACGCGCGGCTTCAGCTCGGCCTCCATGGCCGAGAGCGACACGTTGTTCTCCATGTCGTCGTCGTCGAGATCGCCCTCGGGCGGGGTCATGCCCTCCTCGGTCTCGGGGGGCCCTTCCTCCGGCTCGCCCTCGCCCAGGGCGTCGACCTTGGGCGCACCCTTGCCGTCGGGCCCCGCATAGGTGGCCTCGAGATCGATGATGTCGCGCAGGAGCACCCGGCCCTCGACGAGCTCGTCGCGCCAGATAATGATGGCCTGGAAGGTCAGCGGGCTCTCGCAGAGGCCTGCGATCATGGCCTCGCGGCCGGCCTCGATGCGCTTGGCGATCGCGATCTCGCCCTCGCGGGACAGAAGCTCCACGGAGCCCATCTCGCGCAGGTACATGCGCACCGGATCGTCCGTGCGGTCGGTCGGCTCCTTGGCCGTGGTCTCGCGGACGGCAACGGCGCGGGTCTGCGACGCCTCGACGAGATCGCCGCCCTCGGCCTCCTCCTCCTCGGCTTCGGGCTTTTCGCCCTCTTCCGCCTCTTCGGACTCGACGACGTTGATGCCCATCTCGGAGAGCTGGCCGAGCACGTCCTCGATCTGCTCCGAGTTGAACTCCTCGGGAGGCAGGACCTCGTTCAGCTCGTCATAGGTGACATAGCCGCGCTTCTTCGCGAGCTTGATCATCCGCTTGACGGCGGCATCGCTCAGGTCGAGCAGAGGCCCGTCGGTCTGCTGCTCGGTGGTCGTGGTATCGCCTTCGTCGCCGCCGGTTGTCTTCGTTGCCATGCTTTGCTCAACTCCAGCGCCCCGCCTATCCCCCCTACAGGACCTGCGCTGCGCGAAAGGGCGGCCAGCCTTGAAGGCTCCGCCACCCGAAATTCATTCCCGATTATAAACAGTGAGTCGCTGACTAACCGTTAACCATCTCCTGCTCAAACTGTGGCAGCCGCCCTGCATGCCGCATTCTGAAATCCGGACCATCAGTGACCCCCGGGGATCCCTGCATCGTCCATGTCGGCCTCGGCACCCTCGACGGAAGACAGCTGGTTCTGGACCTCCCGCAGCCAGGCGAGATTGGCCTCATTATCATCTTCGGCGAGTGCGCGCTCGGCTGCTCGAAGCTCGCTATGTAACGTGCGGGCGCGGCGATGCAAGGTGATGGCTTGCCTCAATGCGTCCTCAAGACGCAAGGGGTCCGCATGAGGATCCAGCATCCACCGGTCGCCGGGACGGACCAGAGCCGTCAGCCTGTCGGCCTCGGCCGTCAGACCGGCCCGCTCGAGGCGTGCCCTCATAACCGTCAGGTCGGCCGGTTCGCCGCTCGCCGCTCCATCGAGCAGGAGACTACGCAGCATTTGGGTGGAGCGGCGTTCAAGTTCAAGGTCTGCAAGGGTTTCTGCATGATTTTGCAGAAGCTCCGGGTGAGCCAGGAAGGTGCAGAGGATCATCGCCTCCCGGGGGCTTTCGGCCGTCCCCCCGGCAAAGAGCGCGCTGCGGGCAAGCATCGGCGAGACGCTCAGGCGGGAGCTTGGCGTCATCGGCTGAGGCTTTTGGAAATCCCGCCGTGGGCCACCGCCCTGGCGATTGAAACGGTTGGGCCGGGTGTCGGGACTCAGAGCCGCCAAGCGGCTTTCCACCTCCTCCCGGTAGTATTTCTTCAGGGTCTCGTCGCGAATCAGGGCCAGTGATTCGCGCAACCGCCGCTCCAGAGCCGCCCGCCGTTCGGGCGTATCGAGGGGCCCGGCCTCGAGCTCCCGGGTCCAGAGCACGTCCACCAGGGGACGGGCCGCGCCGAGCACCCGCTCGACGGCGGCAGGCCCGCCGGCGCGGGCGAGGTCGTCCGGATCCTGCCCCTCGGGCAGCATGGCAAAGCGCAGGGATCTCCCCGGCATCAGGTTCGGCAGGGCGACATCAAGGGCCCGGTAGGCCGCCCGCTGGCCGGCCTTGTCGCCGTCGAAGCAGAGGATCGGCTCCTCCGCCAGGCGCCACAGCAGGGTGAGCTGGTCCTCCGTGAGCGCCGTGCCGAGCGGCGCCACCGCATGGGGAAAGCCCGCGGCGCTGAGCGAGATCACGTCCACGTAGCCCTCCACGGCGATCACGGTGCCCCGGTCATGGGCCGGCTGGCGGGCGAGATGGTAGTTGTAGAGGAGCCGCCCCTTGTTGAAGAGCGGGGTATCGGGGGAGTTCAGGTACTTGGCCGGCACGTCGGCGCTCATGGCGCGCCCGCCGAAGGCGATGACCCGGCCGCGCGGGTCGCAGATCGGGAACATCACCCGGTCGCGGAAGCGGTCGTAGGGGATCTTCACGTCCTCGCCCGTGATCAGGAGCCCCGCCTCCGCCATCATGTCGATGGACACGCCCTTGCCGGCGAGGTGGTCCCGCAGGGCAAACCGTTCAGGGGGGGCATAGCCGATGCGGAAGCGCGCCTGCGTGTCCCGGCTCAAGGCACGGCCGGCAAGGTAGTCGCGCGCCTTGGTCCCGCCCCGGTCCTGCAGCGATGTCTCGAAGAACGCGGCCGCCAGCTCCATGACGTCGTAGAGGCTCTTGCGCTTGACCTCCTCCTGCCGATCCTCCTGGGACAGCTTGGGCAGGGGCACCCCCGCTTCGCCGGCCAGCCGCTCCACGGCCTCGGGAAAGGACAGCCCCTCCGTTTCCATCAGGAAGGTGAAGATGTCTCCGTGCTTGCCGGAGGAGAAGCAGTGGTAGAACTGCTTCTGGTCGTTCACGTAGAAGCTCGGCGTCTTCTCCGCGTTGAACGGCGACAGCCCCTTCCATTCCCGCCCGGCCTTCTTGAGGCGCACGCGCTTGCCCACGACGGCCGAGGTCGGCAGGCGGGCGCGGATCTCTTCGAGGATCTGGGGCGGGTAGCGCACGAGGCGTGAATCTCCAAACCTGTTTCATAACCTAGGGCGGTGGCGGGGAAGAAAGAAAGCGAACGGTCAAGCTTTTCTTTGCCCATAATCCACAGGCGGCCTCTTCTTCCCTGGCAAACCTAAGTCGACGATCCGACCGGTGCGGAATTCTTAACAGCCCTGTGCCAGCCTGAAGGCATTGCAAGAACAACAACAAAGTTCTTTTGGAGCTTGGGGCGATGCCCGCTGTTACAACAATCAAGTCGACTGGCGACGCTTACATTGACGGCCTTCTTGGAAACCTGAAATGGGCGGTCAACGATTTCACCTACAGCTTTCCGACGGACGCCTCCCTCTACGGCATGTCCTACGGAGAGGGAGAAACCGCCAGCTTCGGCGTTCTCAGCCCCCTTCAGCAGGCGATCACCCGAACCGCCCTGTCGATGATCGCCTCCGTGGCGAACCTCACCTTTACTGAAATCGCCGAGACGGCAGCCGCTCATGCCGACCTGCGTTTCGGCCTGTCCGACCTGCCGAAAACCGCATGGGCCTATTATCCGAGCGCCGCAGCCGAGGGCGGCGACGCCTGGTTCAACAAGTCGAGCGGCGCGTACGGCAAGCCCGTGAAGGGCAACTACGCCTTCCTGACCTTCATTCATGAAATCGGGCATGCCCTCGGGCTGGAGCATCCCCACGAGGCTGGCTTGCCGGCGGACCGCGACTCCATGGAGTACACGGTCATGAGCTACCGCTCCCATATCGGCGCCTCGACGACGCGCGGCTACGTCAACGAGACCTGGGGGTATGCCCAGTCGCTGATGATGCTCGACATCGCCGCCCTGCAGCACCTCTACGGCGCCAACTATGCCACCAACGGCGCCGGCACGACCTATACCTGGAGCACCTCCACCGGCGAGATGTTCATCGATGGCGTCGGCCAGGGAGCCCCCGGCGGCAACAGGATCCTGCTGACGATCTGGGACGGCGGCGGCAACGACACCTATGATTTTTCGAACTACGGCACCAACCTGAAGGTCGATCTGCGGCCCGGAGGCTGGTCCACAACGGCCCCGGGCCAACTCGCCAAGCTGCGCTATGACGGGACGCGCCTTGCCGCCGGCAACATCGCCAACGCCCTGCTCCACCAGGGCGACACGCGCGCGCTCATCGAGAATGCCGTTGGCGGAACGGGCGCGGATGCGCTTGTTGGCAACCAGGCTGCGAACACGCTGAGGGGCAATGCCGGGAACGACAGGCTCACCGGCGCCGAGGGCGACGACCTGCTGGACGGAGGCGCCGGCAGCGATACTGCCGTCTGGGGCAGCCGGCGCTCGGATTACCGGGTCACCCTGCTGGCCGATGGCTCGCTGCAGGTGGCGGACCTGCGCACAGGCGCGCCGGACGGCAAGGACCTCCTCCGGAACATCGAGACGGTCCAGTTCAGCGACAGGATCTACTCTCTCGCGGAGCTGACCTCAGCCAGCCAGACGATGACGACCGAGCCACCCGTAGCGGACGAACCGCCCGTAACGGACGAACCGCCGGTTACGGAGAATCCTTCGGCCAGGCAGGATCTCGTGCTCACCGGCACCGGCGCGGCCGACCGGCTCGATGGCGCGGCCGGAAACGATCAGATCAACGGCCTGGCCGGGAATGACGCCATCTACGCCCAGGACGGCGACGACGTCCTCATCGGCGGGGCGGGTCGCGACATTCTCGATGGCGGCGCAGGAACGGACACGGCCAGTTATGCCACAGCCCGGCTTGGCGTCGCGGCCGACCTGGCGGGATCGTCGGGGAACAGGCGGGATGCCTCCGGGGACCGCTATGTGAGCATCGAGAACCTGACGGGGAGCGCCTATGCCGATGTGCTGAAGGGCAACGGCGCCGCAAACGTGCTCATCGGCGGCTCTGGGTCGGATTCCCTCTACGGACGCGGCGGCGCCGACCGGCTCGAAGGCGGCAGCGGCAACGATCATCTCGAGGGCGGCTCTGGAGCCGATGTGCTCTACGGCCATAGCGGCCGCGACACCCTGTATGGCGGCCCGGGGGGCGACATCCTGACCGGCGGAACAGGGGCTGATCTCTTCGTGTTCAAGTCTACGGGCGAAACCGCAAGGACTGCACCGGACACGATCCTGGACTTCATATCCGGCACGGACAGGATCGATCTGCGGAACATCGATGCCCATGCGAAGGTGTCGGGCAACCAGGCGTTTTCGTTCATCGGCGGCAATGCCTTCACGGGCGAGGCCAGGCAGTTGAACTTCCGTGACGGTATGCTGTCCGGTGATGTCGATGGCGACAGACTGGCTGATTTCCGGATCAGGCTTCCGGATGTCCCGTCACTGAAGTCGGCGGATTTTTATCTCTGACGGGAGAGAGCCGTGAGCGAGTGGGTTGACTTCGAACAGTGGAAGGATTGCCCGCAGCTGGAGCGCCCCGGCTACGTCTTCGAGGTGAGGAACGCGGAGAGGCAAAGCCTCTTCACGGCGTGCGATGTCTCCTTGCAACTGCCTTCAAGCTGGAAATCGGCTCCTGTACGGTTCCGGCTCGTGGAGGCTCCCAAGCCACGGCATTCAACCCCGATCCCCAGGCCACGATCCTGACTTCCACGAGCGCATCGTTCGGCGCGACCCGGAGCGCCGCGCGATGCGCTAAGCCATGCCGTCAGGCAGCGGAGCCCTGACCGTGCAGACAACCCCCGTGGGAACGTAGGCAAGGCTCACCTCGCCGGCGAGTTCCTGCGCCAGGCTCCGTTCGATCAGCCTCGTGCCGAACCCCTTGCGCTCGGGCAGCGCGACCGGCGGCCCTCCCCGCTCCTGCCAGCACAGGGTCAGCTGTCTCGGCTCACCGGGCATGACCGACCACGAGATCGAAACCTGCCCTGTCGAGACCGACAGGGCCCCGTACTTCGCCGCATTGGTCGCAAGCTCATGCACGGCCATGGACAGGGCCAGGGCCATGCTCGGCGTCAATCGAACACGAGGTCCCTCGATGTCGCAGCGCCCGCTGGATTGGCGGCAATAGGGCTCGATCACTTCGCCCACGATGTCGCGAAGCTCGGCCCCCTCCCAGTTGTCGCGGGTGAGAATGTCATGGGCGCGGGCCAGGGCGAACAGGCGCTCCTGGAAGGCCGTGAAGTTCGGCCCGCTGGTGCCCCCCAGATCGCGGAAACTCTGAGCCGCCAGAGATTGGACGGTGGCGAGCGTGTTCTTGACCCGGTGGTTCAGCTCGTTGATCAGCAGGCGCTGGCGCTCCTCCCACAGCTTGCGTTCGGTGATCTCGAAGGCCACGCCCGTCGCCTTGATGTAAACGGCCCCTTCCTCTCCCGGCGTGACCTCTAGGTCCGCCCTGAGAAGCATCCAGTGACGGGAACCGTCCGGCCAGATGATCTCGAGCTCCTCCTCGGCATAGCGCTCACCCCGTCCGAGCGCAGCGGCAGCGGCTGCCCGAAGCCGCTCCTGAGCCCCCGGCGCATAGCGGGCCCTGATCTCCTCGATGGACGGCGACGCATCCTCGGGAAAGCCGAGAAGCCGGTTGAGCTCCGGGGAGGTCGTGACCGTGTCGGTTCGGTTATCGCTTTCCCACACGGCCATCCGGCCGGCATCGAGGGCCAGCCGAAGGCGGGACTCGCTCTGGCGCAGGGCGGACTCGGCCTCCCGGCGGGCCGTGAGATCAAGGCTCACCGATGCGATTGTCTGCGGATGCCCCGCCACGTCGTGGATCAAGGTCACGGTGTTGCTGACCCAGACCTCCGAGCCGTCCGGTCGGATGTAGCGCTTTTCGATCTCGAACGGTTCGCCGGATGCGATGGCATGCTTGAAAAGGCGGATGTTCTCGGGCAGGTCGTCAGGATGGGTGATGTCCTGCATGCGCCGGCCGCTCAGAAGCTTCTCTCGCGTGTAGCCGGAGATTTCGCAGAAGCGGTCGTTTACGCGCAGAAAGCGCCCCGTCAGATCGACTTCCGAAAGTCCAGCTGCCGATTGATGGAAGATCGCCGCGAAGTGAGCTTCACTGTCCCGCAGCGCGGCCTCGCGCCGCTTGCGGTCGGTCAGATCGCGCGCCAGTCCGATCCGCACCTTCTGGCCCTGCCACGTGCTGGGTCGGCCCACGAACTCGGCCGGAAAAATGGACCCGTCCTTGCGGATCGCCTCGATCTCGTATGGCTCTTCATTGCCGACGGCCCCCTTCTCCTGAAGGAGGGCTTCACTCCTGGGCGTCACGAAAGCCGTGCTGGGCAGCCCGATCACCTCGGCGACACTGCCGTAACCGAAGAGGCGGGCATAGGCCGGGTTGCAGTCGAGAATGACCTCGCCGTTGTGGACAACCACGCCCTCCCGGGTCTCCTCCGAGAAGAGCCGGTACCGGGCCTCGCTCTCGCTGAAGGCCGCTTCGGTCTCAACCTGCTGGGTCACATCGAAGCCCTGGGCGAAGATGCCTGTCACATGACCCAGGCTGTCCACCACCGGCTGATAGACGAAGTCCATGTACCGGGTTTCCGCCGGAGCGTCCGCCCGTCGTCGGAATGCGACGGGCATCCTGCGCCCGATGAACGGCTCCCCTGTCGCATACACTTTGTCGAGAAGCGCCACGGTGCCCTGCTCTTCCAGTTCCGGCAGCACGTCGCGCACCCGCTTGCCGGTCACCTCCTGCCTGCCGACGAGACCGAGATAGGCCGCGTTGGCAAACTCGAACACGTGATCCGGCCCGCTGAGGATGGCGATCATCCCCGGCGCCTGCTGAAAGAAGAATTGCAGGCGGTCAGTCGGGACCTCTCCTGGGGAACGCATGGGAGCTTCGGGCTTACCGTGCATCGCGCTCACCAGTGACATGATCTCCCCCGTCGGGGCGGCTCTCCTGCCGGACGCCTCGCGACCCGATCGGGTCGCGAGCGCCCTGTCCGTCGCTTGTGTGGAAGCCCTGGCCCTGTCCCAAGCCAGCCGCGACGACGGGTGTCCATTCTGGTGGCAGGGAAGCGGCGATGATCACTGGAGGGTCATTGGGGAGGGGTTGAGGGGAACTCGCAATCTCCCTAGCAGCAATGCCTGAACTTGAACATAAGCCGTTGGTTCCGGTCGCTGCGGCCGTTCGCCCTCGTCCCAGCAGGGCTACAGGTTGAGGATGGGCAGCACTTTCGCGCTGCCATGCGCCTGGAGATCGAGATCATAGGCCGCAACCTCCTCGTCCGTGAGCTCGCGCAGGGTCTCGGCGGAGGCATGCGGCCCCGCCGCCTGCGAGGCAACCAGCTCGGCATCCCGCTCGTCCCGGGCGACAACCACCAAAGGGGCGATCTTGGGTTCCTGGCCGTCCGGCTGCGGCACCGTTACGGTCACGCCAAATCCCTTGTTCATCCGCGCACGCTCCTGCCGACGAGCCTTAGCGGCTCGTCATCCAAATTATGACATCAACCTCCCTGATAGACGGCCGATCCCCAAGGCGGGTTCCCAGGCAAGGGCCACGCGGCTCCTGGGAGAGCCGGCCGATGACAATCCGTTTCAACGAGAGGAGAACTCCCGACATGTCCATCACTTCCCGCCTTCCCGGAACCCTGATCGCCACCATGCTGGCGCTCAGCCCCCTGCCGGGCCTGGCACAGACCTCAGGACAGGCCCCGAAGCCGAAGCAGCCTGCACCCAAGGCGCAGCCCGCGCCGAAAGCCCAGCAGGCCCAGCCTCCGGGTGCCGCTCCCGTGGTGGTCCAACTCAAGGCGGCGCCATCCCAGCCGGAATGGACAAAGGTATGCGGCAAGGATGAGCGCGCGAAGGTCGAGACCTGCTACACCACGCGCGATTTCGTCACCGACAAGGGGCAGCGCATCGTTGCCGTGGCTCTCTACGACGTGAAGGCCAAGAACGCGCCGAAGACCGTGCGGATCCTGATGCCGCTCGGCCTGCTCGTGCCGCCCGGCATCCGGATCGCGGCGGACAAGAGCCAGCCCGTGGCCGGCCGCTACGCCACCTGCCTCCCCCATGGCTGCTTTGCCGAGGCCGCCGTGAAGGACGACTTCGTCGCCGCCCTCAAGAAGGGATCGGCCCTGACATTGAGCGCCCGGAACCAGGCCGGCAAGGAGGTGACCTTCGCCGTGCCCACGGAGGGCTTCGGCAAGGCCTTCGACGGGCCGCCGGTCGATCCCCAGGCGCTCGCCGAGCAGCAGAAGAAGATCCAGGAGGAACTCCAGCGGCAGGCGGAAGAACAACGCAGCCGCCGCATGGGCAATTCCGGCATTCCGGCCCAACCGCCTGCGGCCAGCGCCGGAGCCCCGGCGGTCAGACCATAAGAGCCCACCCCTGTATTCCCGCCCTGTCATCCCCGGGCGCGTCCCGGGGATCTGTGTCTTCACACACTCTGACCTCATCCTGAGGAGCAGCCGTGAGGCTGCGTCTCGAAGGAGGTTCCAGGGCTCTCTGGACAATCCTTCGAGACGGTCGCTTAAGCGACCTCCTCAGGATGAGGACGGAGGAGAGAGGGGAGCGGTGTAACGTTCTCACTTTGTTCTTGACAGTTCTGCTAAGCTCAGCTATATCATTGCCCATCCTCGCCCGACGAGGGGCGCGCTCGCGAGGCGTCGCAAGAGTGGGACGGGGAGCGGTCCTGCCGCAGGTCTCGCACGCCTGTGCTCGCGGGTGGCCGATCTGGCATGCCTCCAGGTCCGCTGAAACAAACCGCGCGTGACGAGCAGTTCGGCTCTCACTTACCACCACAACCATCGAGCCGGGCTGCACAACGCGCCACCCTCGATCAACCTTCAGGCTCGCAGCTCAGGCTGCGGGCCCGAAGGCGCTGGCTGTTAGACATGCCATCAACGGAAAGCGTCATTCCAGCGGCATGGCGCTCATGAAGCATGCCAACGATGTGGCCCGTTCACCCTTCCGGTGGAAAACAATCGCCTTCACGCCTGAGCATTGCTAGAGAGCATGCCAGCATAAGGGATTGAGCCAAGCCAGTGACGGAGACGGATGCCATTGTTGCGCTGATCGCGCTGTTCGAGCGCGAGGGCTATGCGCGTGTCGAGCCGCCGGTCCTCCAGCCCGCGGACGTGTTCGTCGACCTGTCGGGCGAGGATATCCGCCGCCGCATGTTCGTGACGCAGGACGCTGCCGGCACGGAGCTGTGCCTGCGGCCCGAATACACCATCCCGGTCTGCCTCCAGCATCTCGCCCAGCGCGGCGCCGAGCCCCTCGGCTATTCCTATGGCGGACCGGTCTTCCGCATGCGCACCGGGGAGAGCGGCGAGTTCCTTCAGGCGGGGCTGGAATCCATCGGCAGGACGGATGTGTCGGCCGTCGATGCGGAGATCCTAAGCCTTGCCCTGGAGGGTCTCGCCCGGATCGGTGGCCCCTCGCCCATCGTGAAACTCGGCGACATGGGCCTCCTCCACGCCCTGATTGACGCCCTCGGGATTGCACCGGCCGCCAAGCGACGCGTGATCCGGGCCATCGTGTCGGGCAAAGGCTTGGCGAGCCTCGTCGAGCCTGACGGTCCTGGCCAGCAGGAGCATGCCGGGCTGCTCGCCGCCATCGAGGGGCAGGCTCCGCAGGCCGCCAAGGCCTTCGTCGAGGATATTCTGTCGATCGCCGGCATCGCCCGGGTCGGCGGGCGCAGCGCAGGCGAGATCGCCGAGCGCTTCCTGGCCCGCGCCGCCAACCGCACAGGTCTGCCAGACGAGGCGCGGCAGGTACTGGAACGCTACCTCGCCGTCACGGGCGATCCGGATCAGGCGGCCCACGCGATCCGGGCCCTGGCCCGGGACGCAGGCCTGGATATCGGCCCGTCTCTGACCTTGTTCGAGGAGCGCACCGGCTTCATGGCCGTGCGGGGGCTCGACGTGGGCCGCTTCTCGTTTGCCGCGACCTTCGCCCGCAATCTCGACTATTACACGGGCTTCATTTTCGAAGTTCAGGACCCGCGCCGCAGCGACGGAAAGCCGGTCGTCGGCGGCGGACGCTACGACCGGCTCCTGGAGCACCTTGGCGCCGAGGCGCCAATCCCGGCGGTCGGCTGCTCCTTCTGGCTCGACCGCATCGTGGGGAGGCCCTGATGACCGATTCCCCTCTCATCCTGGCCGTTCCTTCCAAGGGCCGCCTGCAGGAGAACGCGGCCGCTTTCTTCGCCCGGGCCGGGCTCGTGTTCACCCAGTCCCGCGGAGCACGCGACTATCGCGGCACACTGGCGGGGGTCCCCGACGTGGAGGTCGCGTTTCTGTCGGCGTCCGAGATCGTCAGCCAGCTCGCCTCCGGCACGGCCCATCTCGGCATCACCGGCGAGGACCTGATCCGTGAGCAGATCCCAAATGCGGATACGGCGGTCGAGTTGCTGACCCCGCTCGGCTTCGGCCACGCCAACGTGGTGGTCGCCGTGCCGCAGGCCTGGATCGACGTGCGCAATATGGCCGACCTCGACGAGGTGGCGGCGGATCTTCGCGCCCGGCACGGCACCAAGATGCGGGTCGCAACGAAATACGTGAACCTCACCCGGCACTTCTTTGCCGATAAGGGCGTGACCGATTACCGGATCGTCGAGAGCCTGGGTGCCACCGAGGGCGCCCCGGGAGCGGGTTCCGCGGAACTGATCGTGGACATTACCACCACCGGCGCCACGCTTGCCGCCAATGCCCTGAAGATCCTCGACGATGGCGTGATGCTGCGCTCCGAGGCCAATCTCGTCGCCTCCGCCCGTGCGCCCTGGACCGATCGGGCCAAGGCTGCCGCGACGGCCGTGCTGACGCGCATCGCCGCCGAGGAGGAAGCGCGCACCAGCCGCGAGGTCCGGGCGTGCCTCGACCCGGCGAAAGCATCGGCAATGGCGCCGCTGGCGAAGGAGCATGGCGCAACGCTTCCCTACGGCAATGCCCTGGGGCGCGAGGTCGTGCTCCATTGCCGCACCGCCAACGTGTTCGACATCGTGACGGCCCTGCAGGGTCTCGGCGCCCAGGACATCTCCGTGCGTGCCTTCGATTATCTGTTCCGGCCCACCAACGCCCTCACCGAGCGGCTGCTGCGGCGGATCGGCTAGGTGCGTTTCCTTACGCGATGATAGGACAACATCGCCGCTGGAGCACCTTGGGCGTTGCCTCGGCGCCCAAGGACCCTTATGGTCCGGGCGTTTTTCCGATGTAGAGGTTCCGATGAACGCGCTTCGACTTGCGACATGCCTGGTGGCTCTGACCGCCGCCTCGGGAGCTCATGCCCAGTCAGCAGCCGCAACCCTTGGCCGCCCGGTGGGCCCGACCCGTCAGGTGGACACCAAGGTCCCGCAGCCCGGCCAGACGGGCAAGATCTTCCCGCTGAATTCTTCCTGGGTGGCAGTGAGCCTGAACGGCAAGCCCTTCACCGGCGAGCGTCCGAGCTTCAGGCTCGACGACCAGATGCGCGCCACCGGATTTTCCGGCTGCAACACCTATGCCACGGCGGCCTACCCGCTGCGTGAGCAGGTCTTGGCTGTCGGCCCCTTCGCTCTGACCAAGAAGAGCTGCGACAAGACCGCCATGGCGATCGAGCAGTCCTTCCTGGTGGCGCTCCGCTCCTCGGGCAAGTGGGATATCGACGGCCGCAATCTGATCATCCGCACCCAGAACGGCGGCGAGCTGCGCTTCGAACGCTCTCTCTGAAGCTGACTAAAGCTTGAACGAAAAAGGCCGGCATTACGCCGGCCTTTTGTTTGGGAACGGCACCCCCATTACTCCGCGGGCTCGGCCTGACGCAGGTCGACGGGGGTGGACAGGCCGCTCTCGGTTTTCTTCATGTCGATCCGACGGTCGTGGTAGGCCGCCAGGGTCGAGCGGTGGCCGATGGAGACGACGGTCGTCTGCGGCAGCTTCTCCTGGATGATGCGATAGACTTCCGCCTCCGTGGGCTCGTCGAGGGCAGCCGTCGCCTCGTCCAGGAACAGCCAGTCGGGCTTGGTCAGGAGCGCACGGGCGATCGCCAGGCGCTGCTGCTCGCCCAGCGACAGGGTCTGGGCCCAGGCACGCTCCTCGTCGAGGCGCTCCGCGATGTGGGGCAGTTTGGCTGTCCGCAGCGCCTCAGCCATCTCGGCATCCGTGTAGGCGTCGACCTTGCCCGGATAGGTCACGGCATCGCGCAGGGTACCGATGGGAATGTAGGGGCGCTGCGGCAGGAGCATCATGGTCTGCCCCTCCGGCACGAGAACCTCGCCTTCGCCGAAGGGCCAGATTCCGGCAATGGCCCGGAACAGGGTGGACTTGCCAGAGCCCGACGGGCCGGTCATCAGTGTGCGTTCGCCCGGACGGAAGGCGAGGCCGTCCGCATGCAGGAGGGCGCTGCCGTCAGGCAGGCGCACGTCCAGATCCTTCAGGCGCAGCTCGCGGCCGGAATCCTGGGTGATCGCAAGCTTGCTCTCGCCCCCGACCCGCTGGGCCGACGCGATGGCGCCTTCGAAGGTTGTGAGACGGTCGAGCACGGCCTTGTAGTCGGCAAGCGTCGTATAGATCGTGATGAAATAGGTGAGAGCGGACTCCACCCGCGAAAAGGCGCCGACCACCTGCTGCATCTGCCCCAGGGAGATCCTGCCGACGAAATAATAAGGCGCCGTGAGGATGTAGGGCACCACCACGTTGGCCTGGAAATAGGCCGAGGTGAAGGTGTTCAGCTTGATGAGGCGGACCACGATCCGCATGTAGTTGTCGACGATCTGGCCGAAGCGCCGGGCAATGCCTTCGCGCTCGGCCGGCTCGCCGGACAGGAGCGCCACCTGCTCGGTGTATTCGCGCAGGCGCGCCAGGGAGAAGCGGTAGTTCGCCTCCACCCGCTCCTGCTCGAAGTTGAGGCCAATGAGAGGCCGACCGATCAGGTGCGTCACCCAGGTGCCGAGGATCGCGTAGCCGGCGCAGACCCAGACCAGCAGGCCCGGCACCTCCACGCTCGTGCCCGGGAAGGTGAAGCCGGCCGAGATGGTCCAGAGGATCGCCACGAAGGAAACCAGCGTGGCGGCCTGGTTCATGAGGCCCACGGAGAGCGAATAGGTGCTCTCGACGAACTTGCGCAGATCCTCCGAGATGCGCTGGTCCGGGTTGTCCGCACCGCGGCCGAGAAGCTGCATCCGGTAGTGGGCGCCGTCGCCCAGCCACTCGCCGACGTAATAGGTGTTGAGATAGGCACGCCAGCGGATGGTGAGCACGTTCTGCAGCAGCACCTCGGTGAGAGCGATAGCCACGAACACGGCGGCGAGCGGCGTGAAGATGACGAAGAGCTGGTACCAGAACGCCGCCGCATCCTTGGCCTCGAGCGCATTGAACATGTCGCGCGAGAAGAAGCTGAGGCGGACGTTGAGGGCGACTTGGGCCAGGTTGATCGCAATGAGGAAGCCGATCATCCAGGTGCCGATGGTGCCTTCCCGCGCCCGCACGAGGCCGATGAACGGGATGCGGATGATGCTGTCGGCCTGGGAATCCAGGTACCGGTCGGTGATGCGGCAGATGGTTCGGACGACGGGAATGTAGGAGAGCCCGTAGATGATGGCGCCGAACGCCGTTGCCCCGAGAGCCGCGGATGGGGGCGGCACGTAGCCTGTGTAGTCGCCCGTGATGAGACCCGACCGGGCGCCGAGGATCAGCGCGACCAGCACCAGATGCGTGGCCGAGAGCATCACGAGGAAGATGCGCAGGAATTTCGGGATATCGCGCCCGACATACATCACCCCGGCCAAGGCCAGGGTGGAGAGGGGCAGATAGAACGGTACGGCGACGGCTCCGGACACGGAAGCCGCGAAAACGCCCAGCCCTATGAGTGCCAGCACGAGGCTCGCCTTGATCATACGCATCTCCTGCCAGGACCCCTGCCCCGGCTCTTAGAAACTCAAGGCAGCCGGATCAATGGCGCTTGTGGCGAAAGAAAGGAGGAACTTCCTCTTGCGGCAAGCGATAGCAGCCTTGTGACAAGAACGACAGGGTACCCGACAGCGCTGAATCGTTCTTCAAAACAGATTGTCCTGTTAAAAGAACAAAACCGTTGACATGGAGAACACGATGTCCCATGTGTCACATCAACATGCGACGAAAGATCCTGAAGACGCGCTTATGAATGCTCCCCTCGGCTATATCGGCGACAAGCCGACCCAACGCCTGATACCGGCGCAGCCCATTGTCCGCCTGGAAAACGTTTCGAAGACTTTTCCCGGACGGGACGGTCAACCCGTGACGGCGCTGCGCGAGACCGACCTGGCGGTGCCGCAGGGCTCCATCCTGGGCGTGATCGGTCGCTCCGGCGCCGGCAAGTCGACCCTCATCCGCCTGGTAAACGGCCTGGAGAAGCCCTCGTCCGGCAAGGTGATCGTGGACGGCGCCGACATCGCGGCCCTGCCCGAGGCGGCTCTGCGCCATGCCCGCCGCTCCATCGGCATGATCTTCCAGCACTTCAACCTGCTCTCCTCGCGCACCGCTGCCCAGAACATCGCCTTACCGCTTGAGGTAGCAGGCTTCGACAAGGCCGAGATCAGGACGCGGGTCGAGGAGCTTCTGGCCCTCGTCGGCCTCACCGACAAGCGCAATCGCTACCCGTCCGAACTCTCCGGCGGCCAGAAGCAGCGCGTCGGCATCGCCCGCGCGCTGGCCACCAAGCCCAAGGTTCTCCTATCCGACGAGGCGACCTCGGCCCTCGACCCGGAGACGACCCGATCGATCCTCGACCTGCTCGCGCGCATCAACGACGAGCTCGGCCTGACGATCCTGCTCATCACGCATGAGATGGCGGTAATCCGCAACATCGCCCGCGAGGTCGCGGTGATCGAGGGCGGACGCATCGTCGAGCAGGGCGACGTGTTCGAGGTCTTCACCCGGCCTCGGCACGAAGTCACCCGCTCCTTCCTGGCCGACGAGTCCGGCCGCGCGCTTCCGCCCTATGTGGCGAGCCGCCTGCGGGCTGAGGCGACACCCGGGAGCCAGGCGGTGGTCCGCATCGGCTTCCGCGGGCCCCATGCCACCGATCCGGTTCTCGCGCGACTTGCCCGCGATCTCAACATCGAAGCCAACATCCTGTCCGGCTCGGTCGACGAGATCGCAGGGCGCCCCTTCGGCACCCTGGTCGTCGGCGTGCCGGAAGCATCGGTCTCCACCACCCTCGACTTTCTGAAGAAACACGATCTCGACACGGAGGTCCTCGGTTATGTCGCCTGAGATGATCCGCCTCATCGCCGCCTCCACCGGCGAAACCCTCTACATGGTTGCAGTCTCAGCATTGATCGCGACCCTCTTTGGACTGCCGCTCGGCGTCTTTCTCGCCACTTCGGCCAAGGGCGAATTGTTCGCGGCCCCTTGGGTCAACCGGGTACTCGGCGTCATCGTCAATGCCACCCGCTCCACGCCCTTCATCATTCTCGTGGTGGCGATCATTCCCTTCACGCGCCTGATCGCCGGCACGTCCATCGGCACCAACGCCGCCATCGTGCCGCTGACCATTGCCGCAACGCCGTTCATCGCGCGCCTCATCGAGGGCGCGATCCGCGAGGTGGACCAAGGCCTCATCGAAGCAGCCCGCGCCTTCGGGGCGTCTCCGCTGCAGATCGTCCTGAAGGTTCTGATCCCCGAGGCCCTTCCGGGCATCGTGCTCGGCCTGACGCTCGCCATCGTCTCCCTGCTGGGATTCTCGGCCATGGTGGGCGCGGTCGGCGGCGGAGGCCTGGGCGATCTCGGCATCCGCTACGGCTACCAGCGCTTCATGCCCGAGATGATGCTCGCCGTGGTGGTCGTGCTCATCGTCCTCGTTCAAGCGGTGCAGAGCATTGGCGACCGCCTCGCCCGCCGCCTGAACAAGCGCATCCGCCACGCCTGACCTTCCAAAAAGTTCGCACAAGGAGTACCAAAGATGCCTCTGAAGAAACTCGGCCTTGCCGCCATCCTTTCTCTCGCTGCCCTGCCGGCTCTCGCGCAGACGCAGACCGTGCGCATCGGCGCCACACCCGGTCCGCACGCGCAGATCCTGGAAGCCGTGAAGCCGATCGCGGCCAAGAAGGGCATCGACATCAAGATCGTCGAGTTCTCCGATTACGTGGTGCCGAACACGGCTCTGGCCGGCGGCGACATCGAGGCGAACTCGTTCCAGAACCAGCCCTATCTCGACAACCAGGTGGCCGACCGCGGCTACAAGATCGAGAGCGTGGCGCTTACCGTGAACTTCCCGATCGGCATCTACTCGAAGAAGCACAAGAGCCTCGACACCCTGCCGAACGGCGCGACGATCTCGATCCCGAACGATCCGACCAATGGCGGCCGAGCCCTCATCCTTCTGCAGGACAAGGGCCTCATCAAGCTGAAGGAAGGCACAGGCTACAAGCCGACGCCTCTCGACATTACGGAAAACACCAAGAAGCTGAAGTTCGTCGAGATCGAGGCCGCCCAGGGTCCGCGGGTGCTCGCCGATGTGGACGCCGCCGTCATCAACACCAACTACGCGACCTCAGGCGGGCTCGACCCGGTCAAGGATCCGATTGCCCGTGAGAACCCGAAGGGTCCGTACGTCAACATCATCGCCGTGCGCAGCGAGGACAAGACCAAGCCGTGGGTGAAGGCGCTGGTCGAGTCGTATCACACCCCTGAGGTGAAGGCGTTCATCGAAGAGAAGTTCAAGGGCTCGGTTCTGACTTCCTGGTAAGCACCATTCGCTTCACGCCTTCCCACAAGGTCGGGCCATTGGCCCGGCCTTTTCGTTTTTGACGACCAGGCACCGTCGTCTTGACAAAGAAGTCGGCTAAGCTTCCCATCTGCATGGTCTTCAAAAATGGCTCGGTCCAGGATGGCCGGTGCCCGGGAGGAAACGCATGCGACTTTCATTGATGGGCCTGGCGTTCACATCGGCGCTGTGCGCGGCAAGCGGTGCCGCGCAGGCTCAGGCACCGCTCACCATCTACTGCTCCATTCTCGAGGAGCAATGCCGCGTCGGCGTTGCGGCCTTCGAGAAGGCGACCGGCGCCAAGGCGACGATGGTGCGCAAGAGCACCGGCGAGACCCTGGCACAGATCAGGGCCGAGGCCTCCAACCCGCGCGCCGACGTGTGGTGGGGCGGACCTGGCGATTCCCATATTCAGGCAGCGGAAGAAGGGCTGACGGTCGAGTACAAGTCACCGAAGATTTCCGAGCTGCACGACTGGGCCCAGCGCTTTGCAGAGCAGGCGAAGTATCGCGCGACGGGAACCTATCTCGGCGCCCTCGGCATCGGCTACAACACGAAGGTGCTCGCAAGCCGCGGTCTGCCGGAGCCGAAATGCTGGGCGGACCTGCTCGACCCCAAATACCGCGACGAGGTGCAGGTGTCCGATCCGAATTCCTCGGGCACGGCTTATGTCTTTCTGGCCTCCCTCGTGCAGCTCATGGGTGAGGACAAGGCCTTCGACTACATGAAAGGCCTGCACAGGAACGTCAATCAATACACCAAGTCGGGCGCCGCTCCCGTGAAGGCCGTGGCCTTGGGAGAGACCGGTATCGCCATCGCCTTCATGCATGACATGGTGACGATGATCGCCGACGGCGCTCCCGTCAAAACTCTCGCGCCCTGCGAAGGCACGGGCTACGAGACCGGCTCCATCTCGCTCGTGAAGGGCGGCAGGAACACGGAGACGGCGCAGAAATTCGTGGACTGGGCGCTCTCGGCCGAGGCGCAGAAGCTCGTTGGCGCCGACATGAAGATCTACTCCATCGCGTCGAACAAGAACGCACCCGTATCGCCGGACGCGCCGAAGCTCTCCGAGATGAAGCTGATCAACTACGACACGGCCAAATACGGCTCGGTGGCCGAGCGCACGCGCCTGCTCAAGAAGTGGGACGCCGAGGTCAAGTCGGCGCCGAGATAGCATCGAAAGGATGAGGTCTCAAAACAAGGCCGGGCCTTTCGCCCGGCCATTGTCCTTACTGCTTCACTTCTGCCTGGGCTCCTTCAGGTTCTTCCCGGCCGTCACGAGGCTTCCTGCCCTTTTCGCCTTCACGGCTTCGAGGAGCGTCCAGGCGGCGTTGCGCACCTCGTCCTGTACGGCCGTATCCTGATCGAGTTCCTCGTGGCTCGTGGCATAGGGCTTCCAGTAGCCGATATAGCGGTCGAGTTCCGCTGCGCCTCCCGCCGGTATGAGATCCATGGCGCGCAGCCAGTCGGACAGGCTGCGGCGAACGTCGCCGGCCCCCTCCGCGTCGCCGTGCACGATGACGGAGAAAAGCCGGCCCTCAAGGTGCTTGGGATAGTCCCAGCCCTTGAGCTCCATATCCTTGGCGATGTCGGTCTTCTTGCCCTGGGTCGAGGTCGGGTCCGGATTGCCGCCATCGGCGCAGACGAGCCGGTCCATCATGAGCTTCAGAGGGGAGGAGACCTGGTACCAGTTGACCGGCGTGACGATCATTACCCCGTGAGCCTCAACCCATTTCGGATAGATCTCGTTCATCCAGTCATGGATCTGCCCCAGCGAGTAATTGGGGTAGCAGGAGCACGGCCAATGGCACAAAGCCGCCGCCGTTGAGAAGCAGGCCTTGCACGGGTGAATGTGGCGGCCGTATTCCGAGGTAAGCCGGCTGAGTTCAAGCACCTCGACTTCGGTGTCCTCCGCGCTCGCAAGAACCTGTTGGGCGATGTCCACGAGACGGTAGCTCTTGGACATCTCGCCCGGGCATGTGTGTTCGCTGCGGGAGGAGGCTATGATCAGGAGGAAGCGAGACGGACCGTTCGCGTCCTCATGCCGCTTCTGTGCCATGTCGATGGCGCCCCTGGCGGCGATCCAGTCGGCCGCGAGATCGTAATCGGGATCGGCGAAGCCAGGGCCGGCCTTGCGGGTCTTCGGGCTCTTGCGGTGATGGCTGTAGGCATCCCAGGCTGCATCGGTGATCCGCTGCAATTCGGGCGAAAGGGGCTCGAAGGCTGGATCCTGAAACTGCTCGAGAAATCTCCTGCGGAACTCGCTTTCATCGAGGGTCGGATCGGGCGTGCCCTTCCGTGCTTCTGGAGTGGACAAGGCGCAGCTCCTGCGTGGCGGCGTGGTTGCCAAGCCTGGAACACAAGGTATCCATGCCGGTTCCGGAATGGCTCCCGACTCGAGCCATCACACTTTGCTTATCGGTTTTCAGCCCTACCTCCCTGCCGCACGATCAACGGAGCAGCCGATGTCGACCACACCCACGATCCGCCTGAACGATGGAAGCGCGATGCCGCAAGTAGGCTTCGGCGTCTGGCGGGTCACCAACGAGGAAGCCAAGAGCGCTGTCGCAGGGGCCATCCAGGCAGGCTACCGCTCGATCGATACCGCTTCCATCTACGGCAACGAAGAGGGTGTGGGAGAAGCCATTCGCGCCACCCCTGTGGCGCGCGAAGAGCTCTTCATCACGACCAAGGTCTGGAACGACCGTCAGGGATATGACAGCACCCTTCGGGCATTCGATGAAAGTCTGGCGCGCCTGAAGCTCGATTATGTGGACCTTTACCTCATTCACTGGCCTTTGGTGGGAAGCGAGGCATACCGCGATACGTGGCGCGCGCTGATCGAGCTGCAGCAGGATGGACGTGCAAAATCCATCGGCGTCTCCAACTTCATGGTGCCGCACCTCCAGCGTCTGATCGACGAGACCGGCGTGACGCCTGCCGTCAATCAGATCGAGCTGCATCCCCGCTTTCAGCAGAAGGCGCTGAGCGCCTTCCACGAGGCGAACGGCATTGCCACGGAATGCTGGGGGCCGCTCGGCCAAGGCAAAATCCTTTCGGATGAAACCTTCGCGGCCATCGGCCGCAAATACGGCAAGACACCCGCCCAAGTCATCCTGCGCTGGCATCTCGACAACGGCTTCATCGTCATTCCGAAATCCGTGACGCCGTCTCGCATCAGCGAGAACATTGACGTGTTCGACTTCGAACTCGATGCGGACGACATGCGCGCCATCGAAGGATTGGACAGCCCATCAGGCCGCGTCGGTCCGGACCCGGCGGTGTTCGCCTGACCGACAGGAAGAGGCGCTACAGGCGGCTCTTCGCCGGGTCGCCCGGCGTATCGAACTGCCTGTAGATGGCTTCCGCGATCGGCAGAAGCTGCGCGCGGTCTATCTTGGCCGTGACGACATAGGACAGGCCGTTGTCGATCCAGGAAAACGCCGACACCTCGGCCTCGGACTCGAAGCGGAATGACGTCTGCCCTTCGGTCCCGCCGGAGCGCGCGTAAAGCGTGAGACGGTTGCCGCCCGTATTCTCGTACATGAAGAGAGCGGCCGCCTCGCCGTTGTCCGGGAGAAGCCGCCCCCCGATGAGACGATAGCCTTGGGCCGTGAGGTTTGGAGCGGCCAGAGGCTTGCCGACGCGACGCGACAGCCATTGCACCAGATGCGCCTCCTGGTCCGCCGGCACCTCGACCGGGTGCAGGCGCTCGCTCACATAAATGCGGTGGGCCGCCATGGCATTTCCCGCAACGCTTGTCCCCGCGAAGCGACCTGGGCCAGAAGACCACCAGATCCCGCCCGCCGCTCCCAGGACACTGCCGATGAGGAGCCAAGCCATGGCGGCCGCAATGGCGGCAGGACGGGTTCGCGACGGACGCGATTGCGCGGCCATGAGATTGGCAATCCGAAGGCGTGAGGGAATAGGCTCCGCGGCCTTGAAGGCCAATCGGGCCCGCATGGCCTCGCGCAATTCCATCTCGTGCTTCACCTGGTCGGCCAGGGCGGGATGGTCCTCCAGATAGGCTCTGATCGCCTCACGTCGCGACGAGGCGAGCCTGCCGTCCACGAAAGCCTGCAGATCGTCTTCTCCGATGGGTCGCTCGCCCGTCACTTCACTCTCCTTAAGGCGGTGCTACGCCCGTTCTCCATGAATTCTCTTAGTCGCGCCCGCGCCCGGCTCAACCGCGACATAACCGTTCCGAGCGGGATCCCTAGAACCTTCGCGGCCTGCTCGTAGGACAGGTCTTCGACCCCCACCAGCAGCAGAAGCGAACGCTGCTCCTCGGACAACGCATCCAGCCCTGTGAGAACGTCGCGCAGGCCCACATGACCCTCGGGGCTCGCCCCAGGCGCCTGAACGTCGTTCAGAGCCTCCTCCCCCACCTGAGTTCCGCGCGTCCTGCGCTTCCTGATGCCATTGAGGAACAGGTTGCGCTGGATGGTGAAGAGCCAGGCTCTCAGGTCGCCCTCCTGGCGGCGCTGGCTCCACCGGCTGATTGCCCGCTCCAGGGTGTCCTGGACGAGGTCGTCCGCAGCCTCGTGATCGCGCAGCAGGGCCCAGGCATAACGCCTCAGGGCTGGGATCTGCGGTTCGAGAAGGGAGGCGATCTCGTCCAAGGTCGGTTCTCAAGCTAGGGCATCATTCAAGGATGAACCGTCGATCTCGGCAAGTCTCAAGGCATCGCAACATGCCAGACGTTGTTGACTCCGTCGCCCGTGACCTCTCCGGGCTTCGTGTCCTTCACCCAGAGATAGAGCGGCTTGCCTTTGTAGGCCCATTGCTTGGCTCCGTCGTCGCGGGTTATCACGCTCCAGTCGCCGGAGGCGGATGCATTCCCCGCGGCCATGAGCGGGGGCCAGTTCTGGGCGCATTGTCCATTGCAGGCCGACTTGCCGGCCGTGTCGCGATCGAAGGTGTAGAGGGTCATGCCCTTGGCGTCGACGAGGGCCTTGCCCTTGCTCGTGTCTGCGATCTTCGCAGGAGCGGCGGTCTGGGCGAGAGCGCTGGTCTGGGCAAGAGCCACGGATGCGGCAGCGAGGGCTCCGGCCAGGATGGCAGGGCGCAGAATGTGTCTCATGGGTGTCCTCCAAGGTCAGGTGTGACCACAACCTCTAGGACACGAAGCAGAGCTCCTTATTCCTGCAAGATTGCGGATTCGTCCGCAATCTCATCGACCCATGGGGTGAAACCGCGCCGGATCGTCGAGGGGTTCGCGCAGTTCGATCCGGTGGCGTCCGTTATCGCGGATCTGCGCCGTCCGATAGGTTCCGTCCAGATCGTCCTGCGGCGGCTGGATGATATCGACGTCGGCCTCGACAAGGCGCCTCACCTCGCGGTCGACATCCGGCACGAGCAAGCTGACGACGGGCGCATTGGTCGCCTGGACCGCTGCCGTCGCCTCGGGCTCCTGCTGGAGGATGTGATCCGCCTCGGAAATCTCGAGAAGGAAGCCGCTGCGCTCCAGCACCGCCTTGCGTCCTGCCACGAGGCTTTGGCTGCCGAGCAGCCTGAAACCCAGCTTGTCCTGGTACCAGCCGACGCTCTCGTCGAAATCTGGCGTGCGGATCGAAGCCGAGCTCGGACGAGGGTCGGTGTCGGCCGCCGCCGCTGACGCGGCCGAGAGGCCGAAGCAGGTGATGATGAGCTGTGCCGCAAGGAGAACCTGCCGCAGGCTCCACTGCCCCTTCAAACGAATCGATTGTCCTGCTCTCACGTCACAGCCCTCGCTTAGCCAGCTATCGCTTAGCCGTATACACATGAACGCGCGGCGCGGCAGATCGTTTTGCGACGGGCGGGCTGGTCGAGGCATGCAGCCAGGTCATTCCTGGATGAGCTTGAGCAGCAGAGCGGATAATTGTCCGGCTTCCTTATCGGTGAGCTTCGCGCTGATGAAGCGGTTGATCGCCGCGCCGTAGACACTCCACATCCGCCATTGAAGAGCCTTGCCCTCCTCGGTGATCTCGATCAGCTGGCGCCGCTTGTCGCCCGGAAAGGGGATGCGGCGCACCAGACCTTCGTTCTCCATGCGGTCGAGAAGCCTGGACAGATTGTACTGCTCGAAAAGGCCAGCCTCCTCGATCTCGCGCGGTGTGAGCCGTCCCTCCGGCCCTCGCTTGAGTTCAAGCAGCACATCGTACCAGTGCAGGGACGGGAAGCCGGCGGCCTTCAGCTCCGCCTCGATCCGCCCCACCACCGTGCGCTCCGCCCGGATAAGACGTCCCCAGGCCTTGATGACGGCAGCAGATGGCTCCGGGGGTGATTCTTGCATCGCGGCAAACCTTCCTTGTTTTTAATGCAACTGCATTGAGATTGACAGGTCTATGCAGTTGCATCAGATATATATGCACTTGCATGGAGATTTGCAAATGACACACGCTCAGCCTACCAATTCCGACTATGCCGCGTTGCTTCTCAGGGTCTCTCTGGGGATCATGTATATCGCCCACAGCCTTATCCTGAAGTGGATGACTTTCACTCTGGCCGGGACGGCACAGTACTTCGAGTCTCTGGGCCTACCGGCCTTCCTGGCCTATGCCACCTTCTGGGCCGAGCTCATCGGCGGCATCCTGCTCGTCCTCGGCGTCCAAAGCCGCTGGGTGGCGCTCGCACTGCTGCCTGTTCTGTTCGGCGCAGCCTGGGTCCATATCGGCAATGGCTGGGTCTTCTCGGCCCAAGGCGGCGGCTGGGAATATCCGCTTTACCTGATCGTACTCTCCGTTGCACAAGCCCTTCTCGGCGATGGGGCTTATGCCCTGAAGCCCTCTCGTCCGCTGGCGCTCGCCCCCGCGACCACATCCCTCAAGGCTGCGGCCTGATCCTCTTCAACCCTGGAGAACACCCATGAAGCTCTATTACTATCCGGGCGCCTGCTCGCTCGCGCCTCACATCGTGGCCCGCGAGGCCGGCATCGCCATCGCGCTCGAGAAGGTGGATCTTGCCAACCGCACCACCGAAACCGGTGCGAATTTCCTCACCGTCAATCCGAAGGGCTACGTTCCGGCCCTCGGCCTGCAGGACAATTCCGTGCTCACCGAGGCCAGCGCCATCATCCAGTATCTGGCCGACAGCCAGCCCGAGAAGAACCTTGCCCCGGCCCCGGGCAGCATGGACCGTTACCGCCTGCTGGAATGGCTCGGCTTCATCAGCACCGAGATCCACAAGGGCTTCGGCCCTCTGTGGAATCCCGCCACGCCGGACGCCGTGAAGGCCGCCACGAAGGAGCGTCTGGCCAGCCGCTTTGCCTATCTCGACGAAGCGCTCGCCAAGCAACCCTTCCTCCTAGGTGACAGGTTCACCATCGCTGACGCCTATCTCTTCACGGTGGTGAACTGGACCAACTTCCACGGCATCGACATCTCGCCGTTCCCGAACCTGCAGGCCTTCCAGGCCCGCATCGCCTCCCGCCCGGCCGTGCAGCAGGCGCTCGAGGCCGAGGGCTTGGTGAAGAAGGCAGCGTGAGCCTCATCTAAAGCTGCTGCAGACAACAAAAAAGCCCCGGAGAAATCCGGGGCTTCTTCTTTTCGGGTTGTGCGAGGACTTAGAAGTCCATGCCGCCCATGCCGCCCATGCCGCCGCCCGGCATCGCCGGGGCGCTTTCGCGCTTGGGAGCCTCGGCAACCATGGCCTCGGTCGTCACGAGCAGGCCGGCAACCGAAGCCGCGTCCTGCAGAGCGGTGCGGACCACCTTCGCCGGATCGACGATACCGGCCTGGAGCATGTCCACGAACTCTTCCGTCTGAGCGTTGAAGCCGAAGGTGTCCGACGAGGTGTTGTCGTTGATCTTGCCGACAACGATGGAGCCTTCGACGCCGGCGTTCTCGGCGATCTGGCGGATCGGAGCCTCAAGGGCGCGCAGCACGATCTTGATGCCGGCCTGGACGTCCGGGTTGTCGGTCTTGAGCTTCGCAACCGCACCCTTGGCGCGCAGCAGAGCCGTGCCGCCGCCGGGAACGATGCCCTCTTCCACCGCAGCGCGGGTGGCGTTCAGAGCGTCGTCGACGCGGTCCTTCTTCTCCTTCACCTCGACCTCGGTCGCGCCGCCGACGCGGATCACCGCGACGCCGCCTGCGAGCTTGGCGAGACGCTCCTGCAGCTTTTCACGGTCGTAGTCCGAGGTGGTCTCCTCGATCTGCGCCTTGATCTGCGAAACGCGAGCCTCGATGTCGGCCTTCTGGCCGGCGCCGTCGATGATCGTGGTGTTCTCCTTCTCGATGCGGACGCGCTTGGCGCGGCCGAGCATCGGGAGCTGCACGGTCTCGAGCTTGATGCCGAGGTCCTCAGAAATCGTCTGACCGGCGGTCAGGACGGCGATGTCCTCCAGCATGGCCTTGCGGCGGTCGCCGAAGCCCGGCGCCTTGACGGCCGCGATCTTGAGGCCGCCACGCAGCTTGTTGACCACCAGCGTGGCCAGAGCCTCGCCTTCCACGTCCTCAGCGATGATGAGGAGCGGCTTGCCGGTCTGAACGACAGCCTCGAGGATCGGCAGCATGGGCTGGAGCGAGGAGAGCTTCTTCTCGTGGATGAGGATGTAGGGATCCTCGAGCTCGGCCACCATCTTCTCGGCGTTGGTGATGAAGTACGGTGAGAGGTAGCCGCGGTCGAACTGCATGCCTTCCACAACGTCGAGCTCGGTCTCGGCGGTCTTGGCCTCCTCGACGGTGATGACACCCTCGTTGCCGACCTTCTGCATGGCATGGGCGATCATCTCGCCGATGTCCTTGTCGCCGTTGGCGGAAATCGTGCCGACCTGGGCGACCTCGTCGGAGGACTTCACCTTCTTGGCGCGGGACTGGATGTCCTTCACGGCCTCGGCGGTGGCAAGATCGATGCCGCGCTTGAGGTCCATGGGGTTCATGCCGGCGGCAACCGCCTTGGCGCCCTCGCGGACGATGGACTGGGCCAGAACCGTTGCCGTCGTGGTGCCGTCGCCGGCGATGTCGTTGGTCTTCGAGGCCACTTCGCGCACCATCTGGGCGCCCATGTTCTCGAACTTGTCGGCGAGCTCGATCTCCTTGGCGACGGTGACGCCGTCCTTGGTGATGCGGGGAGCCCCGAAGGACTTCTCGATCACCACGTTGCGGCCCTTGGGACCGAGCGTGACCTTCACCGCGTCGGCGAGGATGTCGACGCCGCGCAGCATCTTGTCGCGAGCATCGGAAGAAAACTTAACGTCTTTGGCAGCCATGGGCTTAGCCTCCAGTTAAATTGGAAAATATGTAATGGGCCGTGGGCTTGATCAGCCGACGATGCCCATGATGTCGGATTCCTTCATGATCAGGAGATCCTGACCGTCGATACGCACCTCGGTGCCGGACCACTTGCCGAACAGGACGCGGTCGCCGGCCTTCACATCGAGAGCAGCAACCTTGCCGTTCTCATCGCGGGCGCCGGGGCCGACGGCGATCACTTCGCCCTCTTGCGGCTTCTCCTTGGCGGTGTCCGGGATGATGATGCCGCCGGCCGTCTTCTCTTCGGCTTCGATGCGGCGGACGACAACGCGGTCGTGCAGCGGACGGAACTTCATGGAACTTCCCCTTTGACTGTTGGTGCAGCCCCTGTGGCCGCACCCTGGTCTCTCGGCTGTTAGCACTGTTCGTTGACGAGTGCTAACGCTGGCGGCGAGATAGGCTTAAGCCGAGAGGGAGTCAAGACGCCCGCCTCAAGGCAAGGCTCAGAAAGAGGTCTTGACGCCCTATAGAGGCAGGTCATGATCTTTTCATGACCGATCTTGAAGCCATTGGCAGGAGCTGCTTTGCCCTCCACGCCCGCATGACGGCGCGTCTCCTGAGCCGTTGCTACGAGGCGGCTCTTCGCCCCTTGGGCCTCAAGCTGCCCCAATTCGGCATCCTGGGCGCCATCGGGCACGGAACCACTGCATCCGAGACCGTGCTCGCCGAGCGGTTGGGGCTGGAGCGCACCACCCTCGTGCGCAACCTGAAGCTTCTGATCCAGAACGGCTGGATCGAGCCCGTTCCCGGTGAGGGACGCGGCCTGCGGCACAGGCTGACCCCTGCAGGGGAGGCCATCCTGGAGGCCGCCATTCCCCTCTGGCAGCAGGCTCAGTCCCAGGTGGAGGCTCGGCTTGAGAATGTTGAAGGAGAGGAAGCCCGCAAAGCCATGCGCGCCCTGAGAAAGGCCTCCCATTCCTCATAAAAGCCATTGCAGGATGTTGTTCCTTCCCATACCGTGTATCTACACATATGGGAGAGCACGATGCTTGAGCGGGTTCATGGAATCGTATCGCGGGATGTTCTGACGGGCGAGCCGGGCCTCGCCTTCCTGCGCGGGATGCTGGAGGGCCGCTATCCGGCACCTCCCTTCTCGCGCTCGACGAACGTCTACATGACCCATGTGGAAGAAGGCCGCGTCACGTTCGAGGGTGAACCGACGGAAAGCTTCTTCAACCCGCTCGGAACCATTCATGGCGGCTGGACCTCGGCCATTCTCGACAGCGCCATGGCCTGCGCCGTCCACACGACCCTTGCGGCAGGCCAGGGCTATACGACGGTCGAGATGAAGCTGAATTTCGTGCGCCCGATCCTGCCGGGCACCGGCAAGGTTACCTGCGAGGGTGTTCTGATTCACCGTGGAGGGACACTTGCCACCTCGGAGGGCAAGCTCTTCGATGCCAAGGGCCGCCTTCTGGCCCACGGCACCGAGACCTGCATGATCTTCAGCGCGGCGGCCAGCAAGGCTGCTTAGCGCTTGGATGTCAGCATGGCTGCGGCAACGATCAACAGGCCGCCGCCAAGGGTCGCCCAGGTCGGAATTTCGCTGAATACCCCGTAGCCAATCAGCACCGCCCAGATGAGAGCGGTGTATTCGAGCGGAGCCAGACGCGCCGCCTCGGCCTTGGCATAGGCCGTGACCATGAGCATGTGGCCCATGAAGCCCAGCGCCCCCATGAGCATGAACCAGCCCAGGTGCATGAAATCGAGCGGCTGCCAGACGAAGAGCGCGAAGGGTGCCACCAGAACCGCCGGACCGATGTTCTGAAAGACCACGATGTGCAGGAACTTGTCGCGCTGGGCCCGCTGGCGCAGCAGGACAAGGCTGAGCGCATAGGTCACCGCCGATGTCAGCGCTGCGGCGACACCCGTCCATGACCGTGCGGAATTCGCTTCCTCGGTCTGTCCTAAGACGACGATGAGCGTTCCGGCGAAGCCGATGGCGATGGCCCCGATGATCCGGATATCCACCCGCTCCTTCAGCATCAGGAGCCCGAAAAGGGCGATGAACATAGGCGAGAGAAAGGACAGGACGAGGGTCTCGGCCAAGGGCAGCTGGCCCAGCGCATAGAAGAAGCTGACGGCCGTGACGACGGCGATGACGGACCGGAACGCGTTGGCGATCACCGTCTCGCGGCTCGGCCAGCCGGGCCGCATGACGGAGACGACAGCGGCCACGATGAGAGAGCCGCAGGCGAAGCGCAGGAAAGCCACCTGGAAGATCGGGTAAAAGGCGGCCATTCCCTTGATGACCGCATCCATGATGGACAGAACCGCGATGCCCGAGGCCGCCCGCAGGGCGGGACCGAATTTCATGATGTCACGACGATGTGAAAAGCAGCGTCCGGGATGAGCGCCGTCGAAGCGAAGGCTCTTACAGCACTTTCCTTGAGGCTTCATCCTTCTTTTCATCAGATCGACAGGAAAGCGATCCTGGGCCTCGCACTTAAATTCATGCGAGCTTGGCGGAAACAAAAGCCGCGCTTGCCGTTTACTCTGCAAAACACAGCTATAGGACACTTCAATGCGTGCTTGGATCCCTTGCTCTGCAATGCTTTTGGCCGCCCTCCTGCCGGCTGCGGCCTCGGCCCAGCCGATGGGCCGCGCCGGACAGTTCTACGGCAACACCTACATCACCTCGGAATACGACAACTACCCCTACGCTCGGGCCCAGGACGGATATGTGGAGGATTATCCCCTCGTCACGCGTCCTTCGTCCAGGTCCCAGGTCTATCGCAGCGAGCGCACCACGGGCTATCCGTATGACGTGCGCTCCACCGGCAGCGTCGTCGCCTCCCTGCCGCAGGACTACGGGAACGGCACGGGCTACGACAACAGCATCGATTATGCCATCTCTCCGGAATTCCAGCGTCAGATCGTGTCCTACCGGGGCAACGAGCGTCCGGGCACGATCGTGGTCGATACCAGCAACAAGTTCCTCTACCTCGTGCAGGACGGCGGCCGCGCCATCCGCTACGGCATCGGTGTCGGCCGCGAGGGCTTCGAGTGGAGCGGACGCCAGACCGTTTCCATGAAGCGCGAATGGCCGTCCTGGCGTCCGCCGGCAGAGATGATTCGCCGCCGCCCCGACCTTCCCCGGTTCATGGAAGGCGGCCCTGACAACCCGCTCGGCGCACGCGCCCTTTATCTCGGCTCCTCGCTCTACCGCATCCACGGCACCAACGAGCCGCACACCATCGGTCAGGCCGTCTCCTCCGGCTGCATCCGCATGCTCAACGAGGACGTGGTCGACCTCTACAACCGCGTGAAGGTCGGAACGCAGGTGATCGTGATCTGATCGCACAAAGGCGGGATCACAGCTCCTTACGATGGCCGGGCTCAAGCCCGGCCATTCTCTTTTCAGATGCTCTGCCGACAGGTCATGGATGCAACCGCTCTCGCCGGGATGGCGCTGGACCCAACAGGCGTGCTGATGATCGATCTGTTCTCGAACCGGGCCGATCACTGAAGCAAAACGCCCGCCATGTGGTGGGCGCTGTGATCGACCGGAGGAGCTCTTTTAAGCCCAATCGCCCGCGTCACCGCCATCGCCGCCGAAATCGGCGAAGTCCTGACCGGAATCCTGGCTGCCCTGATCCTGGTAGAGCGAATCCGTGATACCCGCATTGCCGGCGTCCGTCGCCTGATCAGCGCCTCCGAGGCCGGCCGCAGACGCCACATCGCTCACCGGATTGTTGTCGCCGCTGAAGGCGCTCGTCAGGGCGTTGGCGATCATCATGCCGCCGGCAACGCCAGCCGCCGTCGAGAGCGCCGTTCCCAGGAACCCGCCTCCGCCGCCGCGCTGCATCATGCCACCGCCCCACGGGCCGGGCGCGCCGCCCATCATGCTGCCGTGATGTCCGCCATGGTGCTGGTGGGGATGATGGGACTGGGTATGGCCCCAAGGCGAGGCCTGACGGGCCGGCGGGGTGTTGTAGGCTGGTCCGGGCGGGCGGGAGCCACCGCCGAAGATGCTGGAGAGAAAGCCGCCCTGCTGCGGCCGCCGGCTTGCCTGATCGAGTTCGGCGCGCAATTGCTCGTTTTCTGCTTGGAGATTGGCGAGCGCCTGTTCCTGTACGTAGACCGCCTGGGCCATCGCGTAGGGCGCGTAAGGCTGCTCGCGCAGCTTCTCGGCGATGAGGCGCTCGGCCTCGGGATCACGCGGCTGGTTCGCCACCTGTTCGAGCCGTCGGAAGATGTCGCTGATGACCTGGCGTTCCTGATCGTTCATGGCAAGCCTCCTGCAAGGAATGTTGGAGACAGATGTAAGCATGGCCATCGGGTTTGTTAGGGGTGCGCGAGGCCGATCCTGCGCATATTCCTCAGGGCCCCTGGCGCGATGGCTTCCAGTTCCAGAAGGTCGCGCCACTCGGCCCCATGCACCTCCCGCAGATCGGGCCGGATGGCAGCACCATCCTCGGCTCTCACCATATAGCGGATGTCGTGGTGCCAATGCTCGGGCTCGCCTCGCTCCGAACGGGCGGGAATGCGGTGGCTGTCGATGTCGACGGGAAGACCGAATGCGCGATGCCACGGATCGATCGTGAGCCCCTCCATGCCAGTCTCCTCCACGGCCTCGCGCAGGGCCGAGACCGCCAGATCTTCCGGTGCCTCGTAATGCCCGCCGGGCTGCAGCCAGCGTCCAAGGGAGCGGTGATGGATCAGCAGGACCCTTCTTCCGGTTCCATCAAGGATGAAGGCCGATGTCGTGACATGGCCAGGAAAAGTGCGGCGGGAATGGATGTCATCGCCGCTCGCGATCTGCCGCCGCAGGAGAGCATGGCTTTCCTCAGGCACGCCGAAGGCTCTTGCGTGCCCATCCAGAAGCGTCCCGATATGCACTCGGAAGGTGGCAGGATCGAAGCTCAGGGGCGAGTCAACCACTGCCGACTAACCTTGCATGAGCTTGGCGAAGGCGTCCTTGTGATCGGGATGCCAGCGCGACAGGGGCTGACGATTCTCGATGATGTCCTCGGCGGCCCAGCGGATGCGCTTCTCGTCCATCTCCCGCGTGGTCTCGTTGTCCGGGCACAGCACATAGAAGTCGCCCCGCTCCAACGCCGACAGCAGGAAATCGATGACCTGTTCGGGAGCCCAGGCACCGGCGGGCTTCTCCGTCACGCCTCTGGCCTTGGTGAAGCCCGTATAGACGAAGCCCGGGATGAGCAGGTGCGCCGTCACCCGGCAATCGGGCGCGTTGCGCAGCTCATGCGCCAGCGCCTCGGTCATAACCTTCACGCCGGCCTTCGATATATTGTAGGCCGTATCGCCCGGCGGCGTGGTGATGCCCTGCTTCGAGCCGGTGTTGATAATGGCGCAAGGGCTCCCCTGCTCGATCATGGCATGAGCGAAAGCCTGAACGCCGTTGATCACGCCCCAGAGGTTCGTTTCCAGAATGGCCCGCCAGCGCTGCGGATCACCAAAGATCTGCCCGCCGCCCTCTGTGCCGGCATTGTTCATCAGCACGCCGACTTCGCCGAAAGCCGCATAGACAGTGCTCTTCAGGCGCTCGACATCCTCGCGCCGGCTCACGTCGGCTGCGATGGCCAGAACGTTGTCCGGATTGCCGGCAACGCCTGCCACCTCTTCGGCACTTCGCCGAAGAGCCTCGCCTTCGAGATCCGCCAGACAGATCCTCATTCCTAAACTCGCGAAGCGCTTTGCAGCCGCAAGCCCGATGCCGCTGGCGGCTCCGGTGATGACGGCAACGCGACCGGGGGTGATTGCTGGATGCTGGGCCATCGCTACGATCCTTGGGTTCGGCCTCGAAGCCGATGAGATTCCGTGACGGACCCAAACTGGGGTACCTGGGACCATTCGCCAAGGCGCGTCGCGCATAGGAGGCATGCGGCCGCGAAAAAAGAAAAGCCCCGCATTGCTGCGGGGCTTTGGAGGTATGCTGGTTACTCAGCGTCAGGCGACTTGAGCGGCCGGACGTTGGTCTCGACCTCTTCCTCGTCGAGGAGGGAGGGATCGTCCTCCTGCGTGTCGAGGCGGGTTTTCTTGCGCAGGGCCACGTACTTCTTCTGAATCTTCGTGCGGCTCTCGCGGGCGATCTCAAGGGCGCCCTGGATGAGGGACCGTTCGGCCTTCTCGTTCTGCAACTCTTCCGTGAGGCGGCGGTTGGCGGCCTCAAGGGTGCTGCGATCCTGCTCGAAGCGCTTGGTGATCTGGTCGATCCGCTCGGAAAGGCTAGCCACCTTGTTGTCGGAGCTTTCGATCTGGAAGTCCTTGGCCGCAATGGCCTTGCCCAGCATCTCGACCCGCTCCTGCAGCTCGATGCGCGAGCGCTGGAGCTCGTTGACCATGGCGACCTGACGCTCGACCTCCTGCTGGGTCGCCTCCAGGCGACGGTCGAGGGTGTTCTTCTCGATGGTGGCCTCTTTCAGGGAACGCTCGACGCCGCGCAGGGCCTCGTTCTTGTCGCGCAGCTGGTCGCGGGTATGGGCCAGGATCTTGTCGGTGGCCGAAAGACGCGAGGTCAGGCCCTCGATCTTCATGTCGAGCGAGGAGAGGTCGGTCTGGTGGGCCGAGCGCTCGGAATCGATCTGCGTTTCGAGACGCTGGCGCAGCACCTGCTCGGCCATGAGCTTGGTCTCGAGCTCGGAGGCGCGCTGGCGCGTGGATTCGAGCTGGGTTTCCAGCTCGCCATAGCGGTTGCCAAGGCTGGAGAGGCGGTAGTTTTGTTCCTCGGCCACCTTCTGCAGGCGCTTCACTTCATGGTCACAAAGGCCGTTGCGGCGTTTCCGTTAGACAGAAAATCCCGAAAGGATTTCCTATGGCTGCATGAGGTCAGCCGATCTGCGCCTGTTGATTCGGGAAGGTGAGCGACCTGCGTCGCGGCAGTTGGTCAGCAAGGAAGAGCCGATTGCCGCCCGCGATAATCGCATGGCGTCCATCCAACAGGAGATCGACGAGCGGATGGTCAAGCTCCGCGAGATGCAGGACTCGCTCTGGATCGCCTGTTGAAGAAAAAAGGCGGGCCGTGACGCCCGCCTTCATGGTCTGTTGTCCCCTGACTGGCTTTAGGCCAGCACGTCAACGACCATCTTGGTGCTGGCAAGATACCTGCCAGTGTCCTTGTCGAAGGCTTGCAGTTCGAAATCGAACTGGCCTGCGCCGAAGCTGTAAGCCTGAACGCCTTCCGTCACCGGGTCGATGTCGATGGCGTTCCTGATGAAGCCAAAGCCGTAGTTGAGCGAAGCCTGCCCGTTCACATCGAGCGGGGTAGCGTATTCAACCATGTTCCGGCCTGCGGTGGCATCAAGGTCGATCAGCAGCTTGAAGTTGAAGGCATCGTCCTCGCCTGCTGCAAGGATCGTCGCCGCCACATCAACACTCCAGTCTGCGCGGTTGGCGTTGTCCGGGGATGCGCCCGCGCTCACGGCGTAATGGGCCACACCGTCAACTAAGGTCGGAGCATTCAGCGTGTCGCCGCCGTTCGGGCCGAACTCCTTGGCCTTAATGGCAAGTTCCACGCCTGCACCTTCATGGCGAGTGATCACCATCTTGGCGGCGCTGTTAGCGGTGCCAATCTTCAGATCATCCGTGCCAGCTTTCTGCGCCCGCTCGTCGGCCATGCCGAAATAGCTGTCGGTCCAGTCGGAGCGATCCCAACCCTGATCGTAGTCGTACGCCCGCACCTTATCGTGCGCCGCGCCACCGACATCGGATTGGTTGCCGCTGAACACGCCGCGCTGGAAGATGTCGCTGTTGCCCGTGGCTTCGATGCGGGCGAGCAGGTCCGCGCGTTCCTGTGTGCCCACAGGGAATCGGCTGTCGAAATCAACCGGATTGAAGTTGCCGAGAAGGTTGTCGTGAATCGACTGATCACGGGTCGCGTTCGATTTGCCGGTGAACTCCGTCAGGGGCTCACCACCGGCCTTCAGGTACTCCAGATATTCGACACCAAGCTTGATGAAGGCGACGTTGATCTGCGTGTTGTAGTAGGAGCCGGTCGAATAGACTTCGTCATAGGCGTCCCACATCAGCTTGAAGTAGTCGGCCTTCGACCCATTGACCGTGTCGAGCACACTGCCGAAGTTGATTCCGTCGAGGTTGACGTTCTGGCTCACGCCCGTGCCCGGTACCGCCTCAGAGATCGTGACGCCAGTCACATCGAGGTCGCCTGCGCCCTTGAAGGCATAGGATTTGCCGTCGAGATACGAGGCCGCCATCGTCACGTTGGCGTTGGCATCCTTGATGTCGAAGGTCTTGACCGACGCCCGTTCGTCTTTGGTCAGGACCGTGGTTGCCCCATCGGCGAAGTAGATTTTAACCCTGCCGTTGGCAAGGGTTTCAAAGCTGTAGTCGCCGCTGTTGTTGAAGGTCAGAACGCCGTTCGCCAGCGTCACTGGCTTAATGCTCGCCATTTATTTCCCCTTATGTCGCCTTTCGACGTGCGAGGTTTATAAGTCAGGAATAGGAGGAAGTATCTAGTCCATAGGTGTCAAGGAAAGCCCTCCGAAGAGGACCGTGTAGCTGTCGCTCATTTAGCGGGTAATAGTCGCAATTGTCGGTGCGACTTTTCTGTTAAACGGGATTTCTGAGAACACCCTTATTTTCGCATGGGGTCATGCACGTCTGCGCCCGTGGATTCGCGCAATTGATGGCCTGTGTCGCAACAAGTCTCCCCGTTGCTCATAAGCAAGAACACCCCGTCGCCGCCTTCGTCACTGAAGAGCACGTGGGCAACTTGCTCATGCCTCCATATAGGAAAAGGCCCCGGATCACTCCGGGGCTCTTCCGCCTTAGAGAATGTAGAAGTCCTTGTTGGTCAGCGACAGGTTCTTCGAGATCGTCGCGAACGCCACGCCAGCGCCTTTGCCTGAACCGTCAGCGTCATAATAAAGAACACCGCTGTTCTTGTCGTAGATGATCCGGTCATCCTTGTCGTGGGCCTTGCCGGTGTTGTTTGACCAGAAGGCACCAGACTTCAAGGTGCCGTTGGAGCCCACCTTGAAGTATTTGTTCTCCAAGTAGATCGTGTCGTCAACGACCCGGAAGTCCTTGATGGCATCCTTGTTGGTGCGGGCATTCGCCTTGGTGTCGAGCACAAATGTGTCCTTGCCGGAACCACCCCAAAGCTGGTCGTTACCAAGCCCGCCATAGAGCTTGTCGTTGCCGCTATCGCCATAGAGCTTGTCGTTGCCGCCGTAGCCATAGAGCTTATCGTTGCCGCCCCGGCCCTTGATGACGTTGATGACATCGTTGGCCTTGATGGTGTTGCTGCCGTTGCTGCCCGTGAAACTAACTTGTGGTGGCGTGACAACAGGAGGTGTCACCGGAGGCGTGACCACTGGATCGGTCGGTTCAGAGTGGAACAGGTCATCAAAGCTGACTGTCCCATCGTCAAATTTGAAGCTCTCAACGTTGGATACCAAAGCAAGCATCCAGTTGCTTTTGATCAGCGCTGATCCATCGGCATTCTTCGTCGCAGTGAATTTATCACGATCACCAAAGATGATGACGGTATCAACTCCAGCCCCGCCGTTGATTGTGTTGTTGCCAACACTACCTGTGATCACATTGTCGGCAGCATTGCCATTCCCGACAAAATCACCAGTGCCTCCATGGTTCAGGTTCTCGATATTGTCGGCAAGAGTGTAAGCGATCCGCGCGCCGGTCTCACTGTAGATGGTGACCGTGTCGCTGCCTTCGCCCGCCAGTTCAACGATGGCGTCCACCGCACCGGCATCAATCATGTATGTGTCGTCGCCCGCACCACCAATGAGCGTATCAGCGCCTGCGCCTCCCCATAGCGTGTCGTTGCCGACATTGCCACGAATCAAGTTGTTGAGATCATTGCCCGATCCAGAGAAATTGCTGCGCCCGTCGTATACGAGGTTTTCGACATACTTGAGATCGTATGAATACGAGTACGGACCACTACCTGAGCCATATTCGTCCAAACCTCCATAGACGCGGTCAATGCCTTCTTCGGCTTCACCGAACAGGATGATGGTGTCATTGCCGCCATTCTCCCGCTCGTCGACGCCACTGGTGTGACGGACCCGATAGGTGTCGTCACCCTTGCCACCCGTGAGAATGTCGAAGTCCCACTCGCCATGGCCACCCACAAGCGTGTCGCTGCCATCGCCGCCGACGATCATATTCTGATCACCGTTTCCGACGCCGTAGAAGTTTCCGTGGCCGGTGTAGACCAGCACTTCGACGTTGTCGCCGAGGGTGTATTCGTTGAGAGACGTGTTGACCGTATCTAAATTCCAGTAATCGTCTGCGTTAGCTTCGACGATCCTGTCGCCGATGTTATCAACGATGTAGGTGTCCCTGCCCGTGCCTCCGATGAGAGTATCCGCGCCCGCGCCGCCATCCAGCGTGGTCTCTGCCCCCGTGGTCACAGTCAAAACATTGTTTTGGCTGTTCCCAAATGCATGGAAGTCACCGTATCCAACATATGTCAGATTTTCCACGTTCTCAGATAGCTGATACGTCGTCACTTGGTCCGGGGTAAAGGATGCATGAACTTCTACCGTATCCGTGCCTTGCCCTATCCCTTCGATGATGATGTCGCCAGCGCTAACCACATACGTGTCGTCGCCAGCCCCACCATTCAGCGTGTCAACGAAGCCGTCCCCACTGGAAGTGCCATTCATCATAACCCCATTAGCGATGAGGCGGTCATTACCGGCACCACCGTCGAGGCTATCTGCGCCGCCATTGCCATTAAGCGTGTCGTTACCGTCAGCACCCACTAGCGTGTCGTTCTTAAAGCCGCCCGTGATCGAGTTATCGAGACCATTGCCGATACCAACGAAGCTTTCGCCTGAGATCATATCGTACCGCAGGTTCTCGATATTTGACCCAAGGCTATACTCATGGGCGCTCGTGACGATGGTGTCCGTGCCCCCATTTTCTTCCTCGATCACATCGTCCGCCGAAACAACGTTCATGTAAACGTCGTCACCGGCTCCGCCGACGAGGGTGTCGTTCCGCACCCCATCCACGTCGGTTATCTCGCCGGTTCCACCATTCAGCGTGTCGTTCCCGTCGCCGCCGTTGAGATAGTCCTCACCGGAGAAACCCATCAACTGATCGTTACCTCCAAAGCCATAGATCGCGTTGGGGCCGCTATAGTTTCCGCTGACCGTATTGTCGCTGGCGTTGCCGTTGATGGTCGTCATGGAAGCATTTGTGTAGACGTTCAGATTCTCGACATTGGCCGGGATCGTGTAGGTTTTCGAGGGCGGCGTTACCGGGCCAGTCTCGCCAAAAATCGGCAGGTATTCACTGATAGAGATGGTGTCGATGCCGCCGTTCACTTCCTCGATGATAACGGAGTTTCCGTTCGGGACTTGGTAGGTGTCGTCGCCCGCGCCACCCCGCAACGTGTCAATACCGCCTCCGCCGATCAATGTATCTCGCCCAGCAGAGCCAGTAATTTGATCGTCGCCGCTCGTCCCCTGCAATTGCCCTGAACCAGTGATATTAGCCAATTTAGCCCCCAAAGTAACAAAGTAACTTGCAAACAGGTCTATGCGAGGGCCAAGCTAATGGAAGCGTGGGCCTCGTCAAAGGACTACCTCGGACGATCAACACGGTTTCGCATGACTATTTTGGGGAATGCCGTGCCGTTGGTCGGCAAGCATTTGCGCTCATCCAGTCGCGCAATTTGCGAGCGCAAATTTGATGTGTTCTGGTCAAGCAGGCCATTGCGTTCGCGGGTCTCGATGAGCTCCCGTTCGGCGCGGGCGACCGTCTGGTCGGCCTCCTGGGCTTCAAGGCGCAGGGCCTGGTTCTCTTCCGTGATGTTGCGGGCCCGCTCAGTCTCGATGGCGAGCTGGTTCTCCAAGTCGGCGACGATGGCTTCCTTGTCCTTCACGTTCAGGCGCAGGTCCTCGATGAAGCTGTCCTGCTCGCGGAGCTTGGACTCCGCCTTCCGCAGTTGGGAGACCGCCGCATTCAGGTCGTCCACCGTGCGGGCATGGAGGCTGCCGAGATCCCCTAACTCCCGGCGCAAGCTCTGAGCGGTCTCGGTTTCCTGCTTGAGCACCGCCTCGGTCTCGAGCAGCCGCGACTGAAGCTGCGGATAGCTACGGATGAGTTCGGTCACCGGCTCGTTCAGGAGGGCAAAATCCTCCTTGAGGCTGCGGATCTCCTCGAGCCGGTCGATCATGTTGGCGAAGCGGACGCGGATCAGCTCGTTCTTCTGCCCGACCGAATCGAGCGAGCCGTTTGGGCGAACGACGATGGTCTCCCCCTTTGCCGGGGGAGCGGCTGGAGAGGCGGCGGGAGTTTCAACACTCTCCTCACCCTGAGGCAGGTGAGCCGAATGGCCCTCGTCCTGCTTCTTGCCGAAACGGTTTCTGAAAGACGTCCATCCCGAAGACATGGTGCCGGCCCTTGCGCCCTGAAATTCATACTTTCCTAACTTTTAACCCAGACGGGTGCAGTTTGGAAATAAAATTTCGTTGCGTAAGAGTGTAGCAGCCTCACTCTGCCGCCATGGTTAATGGCTGACCGGAACGCTTGCCGAAGCCTGCCGCCTCTAGGGTTTCCGGCATCGGGCCTCCCGTTGCCCAGTCGAGAAGCTCGACCGTATGCACGATAGGAATTTCGGTGCCTTTCCCGATCTGGGTCATACAGCCGATATTGCCCGTCGCGATGAGGTCGGGCCTGGTGCGCTCGATATTGGCGACCTTGCGGGCACGCAGCTGAGCGGCGATTTCCGGCTGGAGCAGGTTGTAGGTGCCGGCCGAGCCGCAGCAGATATGCCCTTCGGGCACATCCTTCACGGTAAAGCCCGCCTTCTTCAGCAGGGTCTTCGGCTCGGTGCGGATGGCCTGTCCATGCTGCATGGAGCAGGCGGAGTGGTAGGCCACCACGAGATCCGACTCCCGCACCGGCTCCATGAGCGTCAGGGACGTAACATATTCGGTGACGTCCTTGGCGAGGGCTGAGACCCGGGCCGCCTTCTCGGCATAATCCGGGTCTTCCCGGAACATGAAGCCGTAGTCCTTGATCGTGGTGCCGCAGCCGGAAGCCGTGATGACGATGGCGTCCAGCCCCTCTCCGTCCATTTCGGCGATCCAGGCGTCGATGTTGCGCTTGGCGAAGGCATGGCTGTGCTCGTCCCGGCCCATGTGGTGGACGAGCGCACCGCAGCACCCCTCCCCCTTCGGCTGGACTACGTCGACGCCATGGCGGTTGAGAAGGCGGATGGCCGCCTCGTTGAAGCCCGGCTTGAGCACCGGCTGGGCGCAGCCGGACAGGATGGCCACCCGGCCCCGCCGCTCCCCATGGGCCTTGTAGGTGCCGGGCTGATCGAGAGGTGCGCGGGGCGGCACCCGCACGGGCGCCAGTTCGATCATGGCCTGCAGGCGGTTGCCCAGCAGCGGCAGCGCACCGATGAGGCCCTTGAGGGGCTTGGCCAGAATCGCGGCGCCCAGCGCGAAGCGGAAGCGGTTCGGATAGGGCAGCACGGTGGCGAGAACCCACCGCAGGAGCCGGTCGTGCCAGGGCCGCGTGTAGGTCGCCTCGATATAGGCGCGGGCATGATCGACCAAATGCATGTAATGCACGCCGGACGGACACGTCGTCATGCAGGACAGGCACGAGAGGCAGCGGTCGATGTGCTTGACCACCTCGGGAGACGCGGGCTTTCCGCTCTCCAGCATGTCCTTCATCAGGTAGATGCGCCCGCGTGGCGAGTCGAGCTCATCCCCGAGGAGCAGGTAGGTCGGACAGGTGGCGGTGCAGAATCCGCAATGGACGCAGGTGCGGAGAATCTTCTCCGACGCCGCCATGGCGGGATCTTTCAACTGATCGTTCGTGAAATTGGTTTGCATGACGGATCAAAAATACTTTCTGCCAAGTGCCGCTGTCAGATTACGCCCTTTGCACACGGTCGGGCACCCATTGATTAAATTCCCGCATACATCCGGCCCGGATTGAGGATACCGGCCGGATCGAAGGAGGTCTTGATGCCGCGGGTTAGAGCCATCAGCGACTCGGATTGCGGCTCGAACACGTCGAGGGTCGAGCGCACCTCGGCAGGCGCACGCACGAGGGTAGCGTGGCCGCCGTAGGTTCTGGTGGCTTCGCGCACGACGGCGGCACCCGCATCGCCGTCGATCGCCGCCGAGATCCAGAGAAGCCCGCCACCCCAGTCGTAGAACCACTGCGCATCGAGCGATTGTGAAACCTGGCCGACGAGGTCGGGGCCCTTCGTCGGCGCGGTGGACACGCGCCAGATCGCGCGTTGCCCCTGATCGGTCAGGATCGTTGCGTCCCGCACCGACTGCCAGAGCGCCTCGGCGCCCACGCCTTCAAGAATATCCATGAACCGGAAGCGCTTCAGAAGGCGCTTGAGCTCGTTCATGCGATAATCGACGGAGACCCGGAATCCTTCGAGCCGGATCAGCGTGCTGCCGCCGCGCCGGTCCCGGTCTGGAAGATGCGCCGCTCCCGTCACGTCGAAGGGCGAGCCGAGGGCCATCGACAGAGCCTCGATGGCCTGCTTGTCGTCGAGGCCCCGTATGACAAGAGTCGCCATGCGCTCCGGCTTCGGGAGCACCTTGAAGGTGACCTCGGTGAGGAAACCCAGGGTGCCCCAGGAGCCTGCCATGAGCTTCACGAGATCGAGGCCGGTGACGTTCTTCATCACGCGGCCGCCGGACTTCACCACCTCGCCGCGTCCGTTGACGAAGCGCACGCCGATGAGGCTGTCCCGGGCCGCCCCCGCCATGATCCGGCGCGGGCCGGAGATGTTCATGGCCGCAATCGCCCCGATGGTCGGATCCCCCCTGGTGCCGAGGATCGACCGATAGTCCATCGGCTCGAAAGGCAATTCCTGTCCCTTCGCAGCAAGGACCCGCAGGACCTCCAGGACCGGCGTTCCGCTGCGGGCGGAGATGACGAGTTCGGCCGGCTCGTAGAGGGTGATGCCCGCCATGTCGGCGGAAGAAATCGAGGCATCGGTCTGGTTCGGCCGCCCCATGGGCGCCTTGGTGCCGTTGCCGGAGACGTTCAGAAGCGTGCCCTTGTCGGCGGCATCGCGGATGATGACGGAAGCGTCCTGCTCGTCGCGGGGAGTGTGAACTGACATGTCGCTCATCGTTCCCCTCCCCCTTGCGGGGAGGGGTAAGGGGTGAGGGTCGGACGACCGGGTGAGAGATGTTGTTTTTTGAACACCGGTATCAACCTTGTGCCTCGGTTCATGATGTTGGCGCTTTGACTTTTCGACCCCCACCCCGGTCGCTGCGCGACCACCCCTCCCCGCAGGGGGAGGGAAGCTCAAGCAGCGAATCTTCCTTCGAGCGGAAACACTTTTGCGGGGTTGAGCAGCCAGCGCGGGTCGAACACGCCGCGCACGCGCATCTGCTGCTCCAGATCGACGGGGTTGAACTGGTAGGTCATGAGGTCGCGCTTCTCGATGCCGACGCCATGCTCGCCGGTGAGGCAGCCGCCGACCTCGACGCAGAGCTTGAGGATATCCTCCCCCGCCTTTTCGGCCTTCTCCATCTCGCCCGGCACATTGGTGTTGAACATGACCAGCGGATGCAGGTTACCGTCACCCGCATGGAAGACGTTGGCAACGCCGAGCCCGTAGGACTTCACGATCTCGTCGATGCGATTGAGCACGAAGGGCAGCTGGCCTGTCGGGATCGTGCCGTCCATGCAGATGTAGTCGGCGACGCGGCCCGTGGCCCCGAAGGCCGATTTGCGGCCCTTCCAGATCGCCGCGCTCTCGGCCTCCGATTGCGATACCTTCATGGTCTTCGGCTTGAACGGCTCCGCGATGGCGACGATGCGGCGGAGCATGTCGTCGATCTCCTGGTCCGAGCCCTCGACCTCGACGATCAGCATGGCCTCCACATCGAGGGGATAGCCTGCATGGGCGAAAGCCTCGCAGATCTGGATCGCTGGCCTGTCCATGTATTCGAGCGCCACCGGAATGATTCCAGCAGCAATGATCGCCGCCACGCAGGCGCCGGCATCCTCCGCTTTCTCGAAGCCGAAAAGCGCAGGCCGTGCGCCTTCCGCCGCACGCAGGATCCGAACAACGGCCTCCGTGACCACGCCGAGCTGGCCTTCCGAGCCGCAGACGAGGCCGAGAATGTCGTAGCCTGCGGCATCGAGATGCTCGCCGCCGATCTCCACCACCGTCCCGTCGAGGAGCACCATGGTGACCCCGAGCAGGTTGTTGGTGGTCACGCCATATCTCAGGCAATGGGCGCCACCGGAATTCATGGCGATATTGCCGGCGATCGTGCAGGCGAGCTGGCTCGACGGATCGGGGGCGTAGAAGAAGCCTTCATGGGCCACGGCCTGGCTGATGCCGAGATTGGTGATCCCGGCCTGCACGCGCGCCGTGCGCCCCTCGAAGCTGACATCGAGCACCCGGTTCATCTTGGCGACGCCGAGCACGATGGCGTCCTCCTGCGGGATGGCCCCGCCGCAGAGGGAAGTTCCGGCTCCGCGCGGCACGACCTTGACCCCATGATCGTGGCAGAAGCGCATGATGGCCGAGACCTCTTGCGTCGTGGAAGGCAGCACGACGGCGAGCGGCATCTGGCGATAGGCGGTCAGGCCATCCGTCTCGAAGGCCCGGCGCTCATCCTCCGAGACGATCAGGGCCTCCGACGCGACAAGGCGCCCCAGCCCCTCGATGATTTCCCTTCGACGCGCCAAAACAGCCTGGTCCGGTTTGGGAAATGCAATGGTCATGGAAGCCTCCTCAAGGAATCGCCGGCTGCGCCCGGGGCATGGCTACCTTAACAATAAGGCGGCTTTCGCGGCTGGCGTTTTCTAATAATGTAGAATCTCTCTAAGATGCGACAGGTGTCCAGCAAAGGAGTTTTTGATGCGTTCCTTCGTTCTATCCGCCGCCCTCGTCTTCGTAGGCCTCGGTCAGGCCCAGGCCCAGGATGTCGCCGCCGGCGAGAAGGTGTTCGCACAATGCCGTGCCTGCCACCAAGTCGGTGAGAATGCCAAGAACGCCGTAGGCCCGGTGCTGAATGGGCTCTTCGGTCGCCCCGCCGGGACGGTGGAAGGCTACAGCTATTCCCCGGCCAACAAGAATTCGGGCATCACCTGGGACGAAGCGGTCTTCAAGGAGTACATCCAGAATCCCCGCGCCAAGATCCCCGGCACCAAGATGGTCTATGCCGGCCTCAAGGACGAGCAGCGCATCAACGACCTCACGGCTTATCTGAAGCAGTTCAACGCTCAGGGCCAGAAGGCCACCCAATGAATCCTACGCCGTCCACCGCCCGCCCGCAGAAACCACGGGTGGGCCTTTTCGTCACCTGCCTTGTCGACCTGATGCGCCCCTCCGTGGGCTTCGCGGCAGTCAAGCTCCTGGAGGATGCCGGCTGCGCGGTGGACGCTCCTGTCCAGACCTGCTGTGGCCAGCCCGCCTACAATTCGGGCGACCGGGGCACCACCCGCGATCTGGCGATGCGGATGATCGAGGCATTCCAGGGCTACGACTACGTGGTTGTTCCCTCCGGCTCCTGCGCCGGCATGATCAAGGCGCATTACCCGGAACTCTTCGAGGAGGATCCGAACTGGCGCGCCAAGGCCGATGCCCTGGCGGCGAAGACCTACGAACTGACGAGCTTCCTGGTCGATGTGCTCGGCGTCACGTCGGTTGACGTCTCGTTCGATGGAGCCGTGACCTACCACGATTCCTGCTCGGGCCTCCGGGAACTCAAGGTGAAGACCCAGCCGCGCAAGCTGCTGGCGAGCGTTCAGGGCCTCACCCTCGTGGAGATGAAGGACAGCGACGTCTGCTGCGGCTTCGGTGGCACCTTCGCGGTCAAGTACAGCGACATCTCCGGCGCCATCGTCGATGCCAAGGCCAAGAACATCGAGGAAGCTCACGCCCCTACCGTGCTCGCGGGCGATCTCGGCTGCCTCATGAACATGGCCGGCAAGCTCAGCCGTGACGGAAAGCCGATTCAAGTGCGTCATGTTGCCGAGGTTTTGGCCGGGATGACCGACGAGCCGCCGATCGGTGCTGCAAAAGCCGCGGCAATCAAGTAGAAGCTATTCATGAGCGTTCATTCCACCTCCCCTCAGTTCAAGCAGAATGCCGCGCGGGCGCTGAACGACGATCAGCTGCAGAAGGCGCTCGGCAACGTGAAGCAGGGCTTCATCGACAAACGTCAGATGGCCGCCGACAAGCTGCCGGAATTCGAGGCGCTGCGGGACTCGGCGCGCGACATCAAGAACCACACCCTGGAGCATCTCGACCTCTACCTCGAAGCCTACGAGGAGAAGGTGAAGGCGTCCGGCGGGAACGTGCATTTCGCCCGCGACGCGCAGGAAGCCCGCGACATCATCCTCGGCATCTGCCGGGATACGGGCGCGAAGACGGTGACGAAGGGCAAGTCCATGATCTCCGAGGAGATCGGGATCAACCATCATCTCGAAGCGAACGGCATCACGCCCGTCGAGACCGATCTCGGCGAATACATCATCCAGCTGCGCAACGAGCTGCCGAGCCACATCATCGCGCCCGCCGTCCACCTCAACGCAAGCCAGGTGGAAGAGGATTTCCGGCGCGTTCATACGCATCTCGATGCCAAACGCGATCTCTCCGAGCCCGTGCAGTTGCTGACTGAGGCCCGCGCCGTGCTGCGCGAGCGGTTCCTCGCAGCCGATGTGGGCATCACCGGCGCCAACTTCCTGGTGGCCGAAACCGGCACCTCGATCATCGTCACCAACGAGGGCAACGGCGATCTCACCCAGATCCTGCCGAAGACCCACATCGTGCTCGCCTCCATCGAGAAGCTCGTGCCGACCCTGGAGGATGTGAGTCAGCTGCTGCGGGTGCTCGCCCGATCGGCCACCGGCCAGGAGCTGTCGGTCTACACCACCTTCTCCACCGGTCCCCGCCGCGGCACGGATGCGGACGGGCCGGAGAATTACCACGTGGTCATCCTCGACAACGGGCGCTCCTCCATGCTCGGCACTGCCTTCGAGGAGATGCTGCGCTGCATCCGCTGCGGCGCGTGCATGAACCATTGCCCGGTCTATCACGCGGTCGGTGGACACGCTTATGGCTGGGTCTATCCCGGCCCCATGGGCGCGGTGCTCACGCCCTCCCTGATCGGCGTCGACAAGGCAGGCCACCTGCCCAACGCCTCCACCTTCTGCGGCCGCTGCGAGAGTGTGTGCCCGGTGCGCATTCCCTTGCCAAAGCTCATGCGCCATTGGCGCGAGCGGGAGTTCGAGCGGCACCTGACGCCAGCGACTGTCCGCTCCGGCCTTCAGCTCTGGGGCTTCTTCGCCAAGCGCCCCGCCCTCTACCGGTTCGCCACCCGCGCCGCGATGGGGGCTCTCGCCCTCGCCGGTCGTCAGCGCGGACGCTTCGCCTGGCTGCCCATGGCGAAGGGTTGGACCAAGTACCGCGACTTCCCGGCTCCGCAGGGCGAGACGTTCCAGCAGCGCTGGAAGCGCGAGCGCAAGGGAGCCTCCGCATGAGCGCCCGCGACGACATCTTCGGCAATATCCGCCGCTCGCTTGGCGTGAAGGGCAGCGAGACCATCCGGCAGCAGATTGTGACCGACCGGCTGGAGCGCTCACCCAAGGGTGTAATCCCCAAGCGCGGGCAGGTCTCAGGCGAGGAGCGGATCGCCCTGTTCAAGACCATGGTCGAGACCTCTCTCGCGACGGTAACGGAAGTCGCCTCCACGGCGGACGTGCCGCAATCCATTGCGCTGTTCCTGCGCAACCATAACCTGCCCGCGACCCTGCGCATGGGCGACGATCCCCGCCTCAAGGCTATGCCCTGGTCCGACACGACTCTCGAAATCGCCCATGGCCCCAGCCAGGGCAGCGACCTCAACGCGGTGAGCCATGCCTTCGGAGGCATCGCCGAATCCGGCACGCTGGCTATGGTCTCCAGCGCGGACAATCCCTCCACGCTCAACTTCCTGCCCGACAACCACATCATCGTGGTCTCGGCCAAGGACATCGCCAGCGACTACGAATCCGTCTGGAATCGGGTGCGCTTCGCCTATGGCAAGGGCTCGATGCCGCGCACGGTGAACTGGATCACCGGCCCGTCCCGCTCCGGCGATATCGAGCAGACGCTTCTGCTCGGCGCCCACGGCCCACGGCGGCTGCATCTGGTGGTGGTGCGGGAGTAACGTCAAAACTCAAACGGCACTGCTGCATACCGCACGACGGCACCATGACAACCCTCCCTCGTCATCACCGGCCTTGTGCCGGTGATCCCGGTCTGTGAGGCGCAGTGCTCTTCAAAGCGGGATGGCCGGCACAAGGCCGGCCATGACGTGGTGGGGTGTCATCCCCGGCGCACGAAGTGCGGGAAGGGGATCCACTCTCACGTGTTACGCTATGGATTCCCTTCCCCTTCGCTACGCTCCGGACGGGAATGACACTAGCTCTTCTCCATGGGAGAGGCAGCCGCGCAGACCGTTCTTGGCCCAGCCACTGAGAAGCGCCGCAGTCGACAAGTCTCCCGCCTGAGCCATAATCCCTTGGCAAGACAGCTGCAAAGCTTGGAGCCGCGCATGCCCATCCCGACCCTGATCTTCCGCACCATCCGCTGGTCGGCCTGGGACGGCTGCGAGGCAGGGCTGGAGCATGTGGACATTCGGCCCGCCGATGGCGGGCTCGACATTTCCGGCGTGGTGATCGCCCAGGAGGATGAGACCCAGTTCAGCCTTTTCTACCGTCTCAAACTGGATGCCCTGTGGCACACGAAGGAGGTCCAGTTAAGAACCACCTCAGGCCATGTGCTGCATCTTGAAAGCGACGGCCGGGGACATTGGCGGGAGAACGGCAAGGATCAGCCGGCGCTCCAGGGCTGCATCGATATCGATATTCAGGCGACCCCAATCACGAACACCCTCCCCATCCGGCGCCTTGATCTCGACACCGGCGAGAGCACGGAGATCCGCCTGTGCTACATCACCGTGCCGGATCTGACAGTCTTTGCCTCGAACCAGCGCTATACCGCGATTGAGGCAGGCTCGCTCTATCGCTTCGAGAGCCTGGAGGACGGCTTTACTGCGGATCTGCCCGTGGACGACGACGGCTTCGTGCTCGACTATCCCGGACTGTTCAAGCGGCTGCGGTGAGCATCACGGTTCCACCGTGACATCTGGGCACAGGCGATTGTGCTGGCGCTCTGCCTCATTCTCATCTAAGTATTTGAATTCCCACGTAGTTTTTAGTAATTCTAAACTAGAACAACACATGATCGTCTGCTCCTGCAACATCCTCTCTGATGGCGACGTCAAAGCCTGCCTCAAGCCGGGCCCGGACTGTCCCCGCACCCCGGCGCAGGTCTATCGCTGTCTCGGCTGCAGCCCCAATTGCGGACGCTGCGCCCGGACGATCCGTGCCATCATGGACCAAGCCTTGACCGCGGCGGGCGTGGAGCGCATTGCCGCCTGCAACCGCGGCTGCTGCCCGACGACACTGGAAAAAGCCGCCGCCGAACCCACCCTTTGAACAAAAGGGGCTTTCACCCTAGTTGATAAATCCTCTAAGGAATGGTCCGGCGCATCGGCGCCGTTTGTATGAGAGGGTTAGGATGAAGGGTGATCCCAAGGTAATCGAGTATCTCAATCGCGGCCTGCGCAGCGAGCTGACGGCGGTCAACCAGTACTGGCTGCACTACCGGCTCCTGGACGACTGGGGCTACAAGGAACTTGCGAAAACCTGGCGCAAGGAATCCATCGAGGAGATGCACCACGCGGATCGCTTCATCGAACGCATCATCTTCCTTGAGGGTTTCGCCAACCTGCAGGTGCTCGACCCCCTGCGCATCGGCCAGAACATCCAGGAAATCCTCGAATCCGACCTCGCGGCGGAATACGAGGCCCGCAACCTTTACGGCGAGGCCGCCGCCTATTGCGACAGCATCGGCGACCGGGTCTCAAAGAACATGTTCGAGGAGCTGATGAAGGACGAGGAAGGCCACATCGATTTCCTCGAAACCCAGCTCAACCTCATCGAGCAGATCGGCGTCGAACTCTACGCCCAGAAGCATATCGGCGGGCTCGACGACGATCACTGATGACTTCGTATCATTCCGATGCAGGATGAGGCCCGCCCCTGGCGGGCCTTTTGCTTGTCAGGTGGATTTCGCGAGCTTTCCTGGCTCCTCGATCGCAGCGATCGGAAGCGTCACGAGGCGCAGTTCCGGATCATCCGGGTCTATGCGGATCGAGAAGCCGAGGCTGCGGCACATGTCGAGCATGGTGGAGTTCTCGCGTAGCACCTGGCCCTCGACCTCGCGCAGCCCTTCCGCCTTTGCCCACTCGATCATCAGCCGCATCAGCTCCCATCCGAGGCCGAGGCCCTTCAGGTCCGAGCGGAGCAGGATGCCGTATTCCCCGGTTTCATGGTTCGCATCCGCATGGAGGCGGACGGCTCCCATCATCTCGCCCGTCTCACCATCGAAGGCGACAAAGGCGATGGCGCGGGCGTAATCGAGCTGCGTCAGGCGCGCCAGGAAGGTGTGGCTGAAATCGCGAACGGGCGCGAAGAAGCGCAGGCGCAGGTCCTCCGGGGTGATCTTCTCGAAAAAGCGCCGGAACTCATCCTCGTCCTCCGGCCGCACGGGCCGCACGAAGGTATTTTTGCCATTGCGCAACCCGATGGTGCGTTCCCATTCCTTCGGATACGGCCGAACGGCAAAGCGCGGATGCCCGCTGCCCTTGCGGGTCTCGGGCGCAACCGCCACACGGGCGTCGACGGCGATTACGCCGGTCTCGTCGGCGAGGAGCGGGTTGATGTCGAGCTCCCGGATTTCCGGCAGGTCGGCGGCCATCTGGGCAAGCTTCACGAGGGTCAGGGCGATCGCTCCCTCATCGGCCGCCGGAACATCGCGGTAAGCCTTGAGACGGCGCGACACGCGGGTGCGTGCAATGAGATCGTGGGCGAGCTTCAGGTCGAGGGGCGGCAGAGCCAGCGCCTTGTCGTTGATCACCTCCACGGCCGTGCCACCGCGCCCGAACAGCACGACCGGGCCGAAGGACGGATCGTCGGCAATGCCCATGATCAGCTCGCGGGCCTTGGTTCTGCGCACCATCGGCTGCACGGTGACGCCGGTGACATGCGCCTCCGGCTTCAAGCGAGCCGCGCGCTCGAAGATGTCTGTGGCCGCTCTTCGCACCGCCTCCTCAGTGGTGAGATCGAGCTTCACCCCACCGATGTCTGATTTATGCACGATGTCCGGCGAGAGAATTTTGACCGCAACCGTTCCCTCCTCGGCGATGATCGGGCGTGCCGCTTCCGCCGCCTCTTCCGGCGTCGTCGCGAGCACGACCGGCGCGGTGGGAATGTCGTAGGCCTTGAGTAGCGCATTCACCTCGAGCGGATCGAGCCATCGGCGGTTCTGAGCCACCACATGATCCACGATGGCGCGGGCAGCTTCCGTATCCGGCTTGAAATCGTGCGGAAGGTCGTCGGGCGTTTCCATCAGCTGGTTCTGCGCGTCGCGGTAGCGCACGAGCTGCATGAAACCGCGCACCGCATCGGCCTCCGTGGCGAAATGCGGAATGCGGGCCTCCTCGAATATGCGGGCAGAGTCCGGATCCTCGCCGATCCAGGCGGCGAAGACAGGCTTCTGGCGATAGCCCTTCGCCCGGTCCTTCCTTACGACATTCACGACGGAAGATGCCACCTCCGAGGCTCCGGCCACGGCTGTCGGCACGTTGAGGATGAGAATGGCATCGTTTTCCGGGTCAGTTAGCAGCGCCTCCAGTGCTCCTGCATAACGCTCCGGCTTCGCGTCGCCGATGATGTCGATCGGGTTTGCCTTCGACCAAGTCGGGGGCAGGATGGCATCGAGCGCATTGCGGGTTGTCTCCGAGATGGCGGCCAGCGTTCCGCCGAGATCGATAAGACGGTCCACCGCCAGCACGCCAACCCCGCCGCCATTGGTAAGAAGGGCGAGGCGATTGCCCGGGAAAGGCTTCTGGCGTCCCAGTGTCTCCGCCGCCGCAAAGAGCTGGTCGAGGTCGAGCACGCGCAACAGGCCGGCCCGGCGGAAGGCCGCGTCGTAGACCGCATCGGAGCCTGCCAGCGCACCCGTATGCGTTGCGGCTGCCTTCGCTCCCTGCGCATGCCGTCCGGCCTTGATCACCACCACCGGCTTCACGCGCGCCGCGGCGCGGGCCGCGGACATGAACTTCTTCGCGTTGTCGATGGACTCGATGTAGAGAAGGATCGCACGCGTGCCGCTGTCGGCGGAAAAGAAATCGAGGCAGTCGCTGAAGTCGACGTCGACCTTGTCGCCAAGCGATACGATGGCCGAGAAGCCCACATTCCTCTGCGCGGCCCATTCGACGAGGCCCGCCGCGATGGCGCCCGATTGGGAGACAAGCGCCAGATCGCCCGGCTTGGCGCTGTGGGCCGCAAAGCTCGCATTCATCTTGGCCCGGGGGGCGAGCACGCCGATGCAGTTGGGTCCGACGACGCGCAGCCCGTGGGCGCGCGCCGCGAGCCGAACCTGCTCGCTCAGGGAGCCATTGCCATAGCCCAGCCCGGCCGTCGCTATGATGGCGACGCTGACGCCGACCCGCCCGGCCTCCTCGATCACCCCGAGCACCCTCTCCGGGGGCACAGCGACGACGATGAGATCGGGCACCTCCGGTAGCTCGGCCAGGGACGGGAAGCACGGCCTTCCCTCGATCTCTACATGGTGGGGATTGACGGACACGATGTCTCCCTCGAACCCACCGGCGATGAGGTTGCGCAGGAATGTCAGCCCGAGTGAGCCGGGACGCGGGCTTGCGCCGACGACCGCGATGGACCGGGGGGCGAGCATCTTGTCGAGGCGATAGGTGGACATCGGGATCCTTCGTCTCGTGGACATTCCGGGCGGAGCAGCCCACCAGAACCTATTGCGGCCGGCTGTAAGCGCAAGTCACTCGGGCGGCTTTGATCTATCGCACAGGATCACGAGCGAGTGTCAGCCTCGTGAACGGGACGGCCATTGCCCTCCCCGGGGTGGGTACGCGTCCACCGATAATGCGCATCCGGGGTGCGCTCCTCGTTGCCGGAGCCGTCGGTCAGCTCGACCAGCCTGAAGCCGTGGCGCTCATAGAAACGGCGCGCCTGCACGTTCGCCTGGAAGGTCCAAAGGTTCAGCTCCTCCGCATCCTCCCGGACAGCCGTCAGAAGGCCCTGCCCCACCCCGTGACGATGCCAGGCCGGGTCCACATAGAGATGATCGAGCCAATCCTTGGTCGAGGCTGCAAATCCGATCAACCGGCCCTCATGCTCCGCGAGCCGGATCGAAGAGGCTGGAAAGACCTGCTCCTCGAAGAACGCCAGATCCTCCTGCGGCGTGTGAAGCTCGGGCAGGTAAGGGAGGCATGTTTTGCGCACGTGGCGGTGCAGCCGTGCGACTGCCTTCATGTCTTCACGGGCGGCGCGCCGAAGAACGATGCTGCGCACTATTCCGCCCAAACCCGCGTCGGCGGAAAGATCACCTCCACGAGGGTTCCCTCGCTCGGCTGGCTTGAGATCTGCAGTGCTCCCCGGTTTGCCTCGACCAGAGCCTTGGTGAGGGGCAGGCCGAGACCCGTGCCGCCGCGCTTGCGCGAGGTGGCGAGCTGACGGAAGGGCTCGAGGGCGGCCTCGACCTCTTCCGGTGTCATGCCGATCCCCGTATCGCGCACCCGGAAGGCTACTTCGCCCCGGTCCGTCATGGCCGTGGAGACGATCACCTGTCCGCCCGCATCGGTGAACTTGATGGCATTGGACACGAGGTTGAGCACGATCTGGCGCACCGAACGCTCGTCAGCCACCACCGGCGGCAGCTTGGGTGCGAAACTCATGCGCATGACGATGCGTTCGCGGGCAGCCTGCGGCTGAAGCAGGGACACACAGGTGGACACGAGGTCGTTCAGGCTCACGCCGGTGAAGGAGAGCTCCAGGCGGCCCGCTTCGATCTTGGCGAGATCCAGAAGATCGTTCACGAGGCTGATGACATGGGAGCCGGAGGCGTGGACGTCCTTGAGGTATTCCTTGTAGCGGTCGTTGCCGATCGGCCCGAAGCGCTCCTCGAGCATGACTTCGGCGAACCCCAGGATGGCATTCAAAGGCGTGCGGATCTCATGACTGATCCTGGCCAGAAGATCGGATTTCTGGGCGCTTGCTTCCTCGGCGGCGTGCTTGGCGCCGATCAGCTCGCCTTCGGCCTTCTTGAAGGTGGTGATGTCGCGCAGCACCGCGCAGAACCGGCGCTCCGGACCGTCGCCGAGGCGGCCCATGGTCATGAAGAGCGGGATGGACCCGCCCTGGCGCTCCCGGCCGAGCACCTCTCGTCCGTCGTTGAGCAGACTGCCGACGCCAGGCAAGCGCAGGCGTTCGAGATAATCGAGGGCAACCATGTGGCTCTCGGGCGCGAGCAGCACCGTGATGGCATCGCCTGCCACCGCCCGCTCGTCATAGCCGAACAGCGCCTCCGCCGAGCGGTTGAGGGAGAGAATGCGCCCCGTCTCGTTGAGCACGATCACGCCGTCGGTCGCCGTATCGAGGATTGCCTCCAACTCATGGACCCGGCGGTCCTGCGGCGGATTCGGCGGTGCATCGACCTTGGAGGCCCTGCGGATCACCAGAAGGTCCGCCTCCTCCCCGTCCCACTCGGCCGACGAGGCGCGTACCGTGACGGCGATGTTCTCGCTGCCGCGCGTCGTCAAAGCGAGGGCTGAATCCTCACTTGCACCTGTCAGGGCAGGAGAGCCGCGGAACAGGTGCACGAGGCCGCCATCGGCCCGGATCTGCTCCACAGTCTCATAACTGGTGAGATCGAGCAGGAAGCGATTGGCGAAGAGAACGCGCTCCCCACGATGGATCAGGATGCCGATCGGCAGCCGGTCGAGGATACGGTCGCCGCTGGCCGGAGGAGCGGCTGTCTTGGAGGGAGCAGCGTTCTTCTCGACCTCCGGTGAGGTCTCTTCAGAACCCTCCGGCTGATCCGGGGCCTTTTCCTGAGAGGGTACATCCTCCAAGCGGGCTCCCAGCGCCCGCGCAATTTCCCGAAAGGCGTTTCGCTCGGCGTGGGAAAGAGTCGATCCCGGGGGCTGCCTGTCCACGGGCTTGCGCTGCGGAGCTGGCTCCGGCGGAGCTGTGCTGGAGAGAGCCTCCGCGACCTGCTCCCGCAGATTGGTGAACCAGCTTTCCTCGTCTGGCGCTTCGGCTTCCGGCTCCTGCGAAGGCTTCTCCTCCGGTGGGCGGAACGGGAAGGTGTCGTCAGGGACGAGGCTCTGGGCGATCAGATCGTCCCGGCTGCCCTCCGCATGGGCTGGAAGCTGGTCGACGTCGTTCCGCTCGCGCGCCGCATCCATGCGCAGAAGGCCGAAGCCCCGGAAGCCGGTCAGCTGCCGGTCGGCGCTGAAGACAGGCATGCCGGCCCAATCGACGGGCACCTTCAAAGGAGTGTTGTCGATCTTCCAGAAGACGGTTCGCCCGCTCCAGGTATCCAGGCGTGCAAACAGGGCCGCGACGGCGCCATCCGGATCTTCCACGACCGAACGGGACACCTCCTGCCAAGTCTGGCCGACGATACTGGCCGCGACGGGCCCGACAGCCTGGGCCAGCTCCCCTGAGACCTCCGTGAAACGGGTCTGCGCATCCGCCTGCCAGACAAACCGGATCGTGCCGCGGGGCTGGCGTGGTTGAGGATCGGGATCGTCTGAGGCCTCAGGCGACTGCGCTTGAGCCGTCGAATTGACGCTGGCGGTGTGAAAAGCGCGTGGACGCTCGGTTCTGCGTGCCGATCGGGTGAACGCGGTCACCAGCACGGCTTCGCCATTCTCCAGGGCAGCCATGCGGCAGGCACAGGGGACGGGTAGCCAGGGGCGAGTTGGATCCAGCCTCAGACGCTCCACCCGGGCGCCCTCGTGGGGCGCAAGGCCGCTGGCGAGCGCCTTGATGCGCTCGCGGGTCCGGAACTCGCGAGCCACCCGCCCTGAGGCTTCGGCTGGGGCACTCCCCGAAATTTCAGCCTCCGGTGATGTCCAGAGCAGCCGCTCCCCGGTCCGGTCCCAGATGAACACCACCGTCCCCGGCTCGGCGAGCAGGCCAAGGCCAGGCTCGGCGGCGAGCCGCTCGATCAAGTGTTCGAAGGGATTGGGGCCACCCGTCATCAACGGTCCTTGCCACTGATATCGCAGAAACTCTTCTGGCTGAGCTTCTAGACTAATATCTGCGGTCAAGCATGCAAGGCGGAACACTTGATTCCGTTTACTTTCAGGTAACCTTAATAAGGCGAGGCACAAAGCAGTTGATTTTGCAACGCACAATGTGATATTGCACTGCACAAATGCCTTCAACAAGGAGCATGTTATGGCGACGAACCAGCCCCAAGGTTATGAGATTCCCCCGGAGATGCGCGACTTCGCTGAGAAGAGCGTCGAGCAGGCCCGCAAGGCGATCGATGGCTTCATGACCGCCGCTCAGAAGACTGCCGACACCTTCGAAGGCTCGGCCACCACGGTCCAGGCCAGCGCCCGCGATGCAGCCCGCAAGACCTTCACTTACACCGAGCAGAACCTGAACGCGGCCTTCGACCTCGCTCAGAGGATGGTTCGCGCCAAGGACATGCAGGAAGCGATGCAGATCCAGGCCGAGTTCGTGCGCAGCCAGTTCGAGGCGATGCAGTCCCAGATGAAGGAATTCGGCTCCATGGCGCAGTCGGCCATGAAGCAGCCGGGCTCCAAGAAGTAAAACACTCTCCAACAGCCCGCGAGGACCTCACGATGGCGGTAGCGAAGAAGCCAAGAGCCAAGAGAGCACCGAAGGCCACCAGTCCTGAGCCGAGAGTCGATCTCATCGAGTTGGCGGCTTCTCCGGCGGCTGCGGCCCTGGAAGAGGTCACGGCCGCCAAGACTGCGACGCAGCCCAAGGCCGCCGAGCCGAAGCCCGTCGCAGCCGAGGCTCTCCTCTCCTCGGCGAAGAAGCAGAGCGATGCCTTCCGCCAAGCCGTCGGCGAGGCTGTGACGGCATCGGCAAGAGGTGCTCTCGAGGTCAACGGCAAGATCATCGATGCCCTGAACGTTCAGAGCAGCGCGGCTCTCGACCTCTGGCGCTCGGCAATCAGCCCCGCTCCCCTCCCCGAGGCTCTCAAGGCGCAAAGCCAAGCGACGCGCCTGGCCTACGAGGCGGCTTCCGCCCAGTGGAAGGACATCGCGGATTCCACGGCGCTCTGGCTCACCAAGAGCCTGGAGCCCCTGCACTCGGCATTTCACCGGCCGGGGCGCTAATCGCGCTACCCGACCGTTTGATCATGCGCTAAGGCTCGGCCTCATCGGCCGAGCCTTTTTCATGTCTTCATCACCCATTCCAGCCGTCATCGCCGTCGTCATCCATGAAGACCGGACCTTGCTGGTTCGCCGGGCCAATCCGCCCGACGCGGGCCTGTGGGGCTTTCCCGGCGGGAAGATAGAGTTCGGCGAGACGGTCAAGGCGGCGGCCACCCGGGAACTCCTGGAAGAGACAGGAATCCATGCGGAAGCCCAGGACGTCATCACCACGCTCGACATCCTAGTGCCGAATCCTTCCGGCGCGGTTCACCAGCATTACGTATTGATCGCCGTCCGGTGCCGGTGGATCTCCGGAGAGCCTGCCGCGGCCGACGATGCGCTCGAGGCCGACTGGTTTCCAGTTGCCGACCTTCACCCCGACAGGATCGCCATGAGCGCCGATGTGGACGTGATCGCCCGGCGTGCGCAGGCTCTCGCGTCGAATCCAACCTGACCGTTTTCCGACCCTCGAACCAACGCCGTCCCGCCTTAAGAAAAAGGCCTCATCCCTGTGCGGATGAGGCCAAAGTTGTTGTCTCTTAACTTGAGGCTGGAAGGCCTGACGTCACGTTCCGATTTGCACATAATCGACAGCCGATCTCAACCCGCACCTCCGCATCATGGTTGATGAACAGTAAATCTTCATAAAGCGTCAATCATGTTTAGAGCGGTTACATCCAATCATATTGCAACATTCTCTCACATCCCTTTATGAACTCAGCGACAGGCAATTCATGCCTAGCGATACCTAGCTCACACGTACGGAATACAATCATGCGTAAATCCGCTCTTGGACTGCTCGCTGCCACATCGGCTCTCGGCCTTGCGGTTTCGAACGCCCATGCGGCCGATCTTCCGTCCCGCTATTCCCCTGCCCCCGCCTACAATGCGCTCCCTGTCTTCACATGGACGGGCTTCTATGCGGGCTTGAACGCGGGCTATGGCTGGAACATGGGTGACAGCCGCTTCTACGATCCGGCCTTCGGCAGCGTTCCCGGCCGGCGGCACGGCGGTTTCGTGGGCGGCGCCCAAGCCGGCTATAATTATCAGTTCGGCATGTTCGTGGCGGGCGCAGAAACGGATCTCCAATATGCCGCCGTCGGCAACAAGGGAGCCTCCTACGGGACGACCTACTATCCGGGCGATTCGGATGGCTTCTTCGGCACCATCCGGGCCCGCGCCGGCGTGGCCTTCGACCGCGCTCTGGTCTACGGCACAGGCGGCTTTGCCTATGGCGATATCGGCGGGAACAACAGCCGCGATCCGCTCCTCGGCCATCACTCCGGCGATGAAGTCAACTGGGGCTGGACCATCGGTGGTGGCGTCGAATACGCGATCACCAACAGCTTCACCGCCAAGGTCGAAGGTCTCTATGTGGATATCGACACCAAAGACAATTTCGACCGCGGCGGTCGCGTCAATATCAACCGCGATGCGGAGTTCGGCGTGCTGCGTGCGGGCGTGAACTACAAGTTCAACTAACCGCCAGAGAATCGTCGAAACACGAAAGGCCCGGTGGCAGCACCGGGCCTTTCGTGTTCTCCTTTGGCGGCAGCTGCATCAGGGATCGTTGACGGCCTTGGGCGCCTGGAGGCTCTCTGTCTCACTCCGCTTGAGGGCCAGCAACCGCTTGGCGGCGACTCCGCCCGGATCGGACGAATAGAGCCTGTCGTTGAGCACTTCGATCTGCCAGCGCTGCAACTCGAGCAAGGCCCTCAAAGCCCTCACCCGGCTCTGGAGATCGAGAGCATCCTTCAAGGGATCTGGGTTGCTGCCTGTCATGGAACCATGACTGCCAATGTCGCGATGAATCATGTCTGAACGCGCAATAGGATGAACATCAATCGGATAGGCCAACCGCGAACCGTCCTGGCAGGCGGCGGCATACGCAAACAATCCTTGTCACAGCCCCGGAATGAAGCCCGTGCATCAGCCATCATGAGATCCCTGCTGTGATGGATGCAGGTGTCTTACAATCCCTGAAGGCTGGCAAGCATCGTCCCGTGCATTTCACCGGGCCTAAGGGTCAAGGTAGGCCCTTTTGAGGCCAGGGTATTCGACTTGGGCTAGGTATTCGACCTGGAGAAGCGTCATTTGGAATGGACCTGGAACCTGAGAGGAAGTTCGGCAGTTCCACCGGCAGAGCTTGTAAAGAGAATGCCCCATGCCAGACACTCGCCACGAAACAGAAGCGGACAAGATTCTCTCTGCCTTGAGCCTGAGCATGCCTGACGAGCAGGCCCTTGTGCAGGGTCGGCGTCTCCTCGCCGAGGCCCTAGAGCAGGCGGAGCGGCGCGGACGCCAAATCCTTGGAAATCAGAAGGAATCGAGCGGCTGAAGCATTGCCGACGAGGAAGCGGCTCAGCTTTCCAGGACCGGGATTCAAACTCTGCTAACCGCGGCATTATAGGATTCGCAGCAACTGGCGGACACGCCCTGCGACATTGACAGCGAGGAACGGCCCATGCCGCGGCACGTTCCCTCCCTGTGCGATAGAGCACAGCGGGCAAACCTCGGATGTGATGATCTTCCGAGTGTTGGAGAATAGGTTGATGCGCTCCCTTTTGACGGCAATCCTGGTTGGCACTTTCTGCTCGGCAGTTCTCGGCGCCGCTCAAGCTCAGTCCTCCGACACCCGGATTGCGTCGATGCCGTTCGGAGAATGCCTGTCCATCATCGGCGAGGCCGCACAGGAGATGGACGAGGAGCCTGTCAAGCTCGTCAACACCAGCGATGTCGTGACAGCTCGCATCCACGCCTCGGACGGTTTCGTGACCGTTACGTGCGATCGGAGCGCCAACAAGATCACCCTCACCAAGAGCCCTGTTCCGGAAGCCGCCGGAATGACGGCTGCGCGCTGAGTACGGCCGCTATCATCGTTGATCGCGAGACGAAGAGAACGAGGCTCGCCGTTCTGCTGAGACGTCCTGTTCTGCCTGTCGTCGGAGACAGGTGAAGAGGCCGAGTGCAACCTCATTTTGGATGATGAGGTTGCATTCGGCCTTTATCGATTCCTTGAGTCCACCCATATGCGGTGCACACGACCGCCGTTTCTCGGCGGACTCACCGGCTTTCTGCACCGAATGCGTTTTATCAGCCGCAGTTCTGCAGGAGTTGCAGTATTATCATGGGTCCTGTCGTATTCAGGTCATGGTTTGCTGATGAGGTCTCTGCGCACAGAGCCGATTGATGGAAGGCTGCGTCCGCAGCCCCAAAAAATGAACGTGACGCTGGATGATTCCGGCTGTGACGCATGAGCCGAGCGCGTTTGAGTTTATCCATTCATACAACAATGAGGAAAGACAATGCCTGCAAAACATTTCAGCCAGACACCGCCCGATAAGGCCAACGACCTTTTTGACAAGATCCTTGCGACCTCCGATAGCGCGACCAAAACACGTGAACGCCTCTTCGCAGACCTGAAGGACGAATTGGAGCTTCTCGCCAGTCTGCAGGAGCAGCATCTCTTCCCTATCCTGCAAAGGCATGGAAAGCAGGAACTGCTCACCGCCTCCATCAGCGACAATGAAGAGACGGCCTCATTGCTGGGAGAACTTGAACGCATGCAAAAGAGCAGCGGCGAGTTTCTCGGCAAGGTCGCCGAGCTCAGGAAGGCCTTCCAGCGGCATATCCGGGATGACCGGAAGCAGCTTCTCCCGGCCGTTCTCGAGGTGCTCAGCGATGAGGAGGCTCAAGCGGTCGCAAGCCAGGTCGAAGATGAGTTAGCGAACATCAATGACATGAAGCAAGCCGAGACCCGCGTACCCGCTGACATGAGCACCGCGGTCCGGAGCAGCTTGGAGGGCGTCGACGATGTGGTTCGCATGAGCACAGACAGCGCGCAGACCGTAGCGTCTGGTGTTCAGGATCTCTCGCAAGAATACCTGCGCATGAGCCAGAAGCGACTTCAGACGAACTTGGATGGATGGACCAAGCTCGCCCAATGCCGGTCGCTTCAGGATCTCACCAAGACCCAGGTTTCGCTCATGCAGGACAATCTTGAAATGACGCTGCAGAACAGCTTCCGCCTGGCTGACCTGGCCGTAAAGCTCGCCGAGAAAGCGACGCGGCAAGGCGCTGTCAGGCGATAACCTCCCATGTCTTCCTGCCACGGGCAGGGATGAGAACATCCCTGCCCGACCTAGGATGACGATCGAGCATGGAATGGCACCGGGACGACAGGTCTTGGGGCCATTCCTGCCCGCTTCCCAGGATGGCCTCGAGCCTTCCCTCGCAACATCACGTCCTGCCATCATTGGACAGGCAGCCTGCACGGCCTATATGTGGAGCATTCCTGACGAGGCGCATCCATGCCCGAGACCGACCAGCAGCACGACGAAGAATTGGACGAGCTTGACACCTCAAGCCGCATCAACTTTCGGGATTACCCGAGTTCTGGTCTGGTCGTGATTGCCGCCATCAGCTCCGGTCTGGGTTGGATGATGTACAAATGGCTTGGCCGGAAGCGCAAGGCGCGCAGCAATGCGGCGGCTTCGCCGGCCCAGGCGGACGCCAGCTCACACCCAACGGACCAGTCCCTCGACGGAAGCCCCTGAACGCGTCCACAGCGCGGTTCCTGAACGTGTTGCAGCGCACTGCCGCCTGAAGGGTCTTAGCTTACCTTGTCAGCAATCGGCAGGAGGCTTTCATGGCTCATGGTGCTGTTTCATTCGTCCTTGGCATCATCGCTCCCCTGGCTCTGGTGAGTTGGCTGCTTGTGCTGCATTAGCGCATCTCGCGGAAAAGCGGATCCGGTTTTCCGATCCTGACGATGCGCAAGTTATGGATTGAGCGTCGGACGGATCCCGAAGTGCAGGTCCACTTTTGGGTCCGATGCTCTGGGGCGGTCCCATGACGTCCCCTCGCGACGCCAGAGTCAGCTCAATCGGCTGCTGCAAATCGAGCAGCCCTGTTACCCAGACCTGCTCGGAGTTGAGCGCTATGGCAACATCGGCGCGAGCGGCGCTGACCGGCTGTTCCATTGTCTGCCGGAGGCACTGAACGCCAAAGGGCGGGCAGGCTTCGATCGAGGGTGCGAATCCACGTGAGATGCCGTCACAGCAGACAATTCGGGAAACTTGGCGAATAACCTTCCCTATCGTAACCAACGATTTACTTTTCAGGCGCAGCCTTCATGGGTGCCTGACTGGCACGGTCCTCCCTCTCGGTCGCGAAAGCGGCCCTCCTAGAGCGCCACCCGAGAAGGCGCTCTTTCTTTGGATAGCCTTGGGCAAAGGGGGTTGGGCCGGTCGCGGAAGGCAGCAGAGGAAGAGGATCATTGCCCTGCCTGTGGCCTCTCACACGATCCACATTGCAGCACCAGACAGGATTCCTAACACACTGCAAGTTTTCGCTTGCTATAAAAATAATATCCTCGCCACGATGTTGCCTTATTCAGTATTCAGAACGGTCTCAGTGGAAAGCAAGGCATAAATTCTGCAATCCGCAATATTATGAGCGCCACAAGAAGTGCTCACCTGTATCTGTATCACTCCTGCGTTTTCTTCCAGCTTAATCGCAGCAGATTCTTCATAGAACTGCGCAATCATTATTCAGAAGCCTCGAAAAAGAGGCTCGCTCAATTTTGGGGCAGACAACATGGCTTTGAATTCTTCTGTCGCACCTGGCGGCAACTTTGACTTGTCCAATTGGAAGATCACCCTTCCTGTCGATGCCAATGGCGGCTTTAGCGGCAACGCCATGGAAGTGAAAAACCTCTCTACCTACCAGAGCTCCAAGTACTTCTACACCGCTGCCGACGGGGCCATGACCTTCGTGGCTCCAGTCGAGGGCGCTACCACCAGCGGCTCCTCCTATTCTCGTTCCGAGCTGCGCGAGATGAACGGCACGGCCAACGCCGCATGGGACCTGAAGACCGGCGGCTTCATGAGCGCCACTCTGGAAGTCGATGCCGCTCCCAATCGCGACGGCATGGGCGGCCGCATCATCGTCGGTCAGATCCATGGCCAGGATGACGAGCTGGTGCGCCTCTACTGGGAGAACGGCAAGCTCTACTTCGCCAACGATCAGGCCGGCTCCAACAACAGCGAGACGAAGTTCTACTTCGTGAATGCATCCGGCCAGCAGCCGAGCGTATCGCTGGACGAGCGCTTCTCCTACACGATCAATGCCAAGGGCGACACGCTCGAGGTGACGGTCTTCGCGGACGGGCAGGTCTACAAGTCGGTCAGCGCGATCAACAGCGTGTGGCAGTCGGATACGTTCTACTTCAAGGCCGGCGCATATCTCGGCGCGAACGAGACCAATGGCACTGGCTACGGTCAGACCTCCTTCTACGCCCTGAGCGTCAACCACAACGGCACGGTGACGACGCCGACGCAGCCGAGCGAGCCCACAAAGCCTACGGAGCCCGTGAAGCCGTCGGAGCCGGCGCCCACACCGACGCAGCCTGCCGAGCCCGCGAAGCCGACCGAGCCGGCTCCTACCCCGACGGTCCCGACTGCTCCGACAGTCACCAAGACCCTGTCGGGCACAAGCGGTGCCGACCGCCTGACGGGCACGTCTGGCAATGACCAGATCAATGGCAAGAGCGGCGACGACATGATCTGGGCCAAGAACGGCTCGGACGTGCTGAGCGGCGGTGCAGGCAAGGATTCCTTCACCTTCGACACCAAGCCAGGCAGCCAGAACGTGGATGTGATCCTCGACTTCAACGTGGCCGACGACACGATCCGCCTCAACGACAGCGCGTTCACCAAGCTCAAGTACGGCAAGCTGTCAGCCAGCAGCTTCGTGGTTGGCACGAAGGCGCAGGATTCCAACGACCGCATCATCTACGACAGCAAGACAGGCGACCTGTCCTACGACGCGGATGGATCCGGCTCGATGGCAGCCATCAAGTTCGCTGAGGTCGAGAACCGCGCCAAGCTCACGGCGGCCGATTTCCTCGTCATCTGACGACAGCCCGCTCAAATCAAACGTGAAGCGGCTCCGGGCAACCGGGGCCGCTTTTCTCTGCGTGCCGTGCACATCCTGCCTCGCGTGGATCTGACGCCTCAGGATCAGGGGAGCGGCATGCGCTCCATCATCGGCCCGGTGCGGATCTCAAAGCGCTCGCCGTGTAGATTGCCAAGGCCGTCCAGATCAGGCCGAAGGCGATGGCATCCACCCACCCAAAGGCTTCCCCATAGACGAGTACGCCGAGTGCCAGCTGGCCGGACGGCGCCAGGTATTGCAAGAGGCCGATGGTGGAGAGCTTCAATCGATGTGCTGCGGCGGCAAACCAGATGAGCGGCGCCGCCGTGCTGAATCCTGTGAGAACGAGAAGCAGATCAAGGCCCACCTGTCCTCTGAACGCCGCAGCGCTGCCGTCGGCGAAGGTCACGGCCAGATAGCTCAGCGCCAGAGGCGTGAGCAGAAGGGACTCGATGCAGAAGCCGACGAGTGGAGGTACTGGTACGATCTTCCGGACTAGGCTGTAGAAGCCGAAACTGCATGCGAGGGCCAGCGCAACCCACGGCATCTCACCCGAAGAGACGCCCAGAACGAGAACGCCCATTCCGGCGAGCAGGCAGGCTGCCACCTGGGCTGGACGAAGCCGCTCCCGCAGGAAGAGCACCCCCAGCACCACGTTCAGGAGCGGGTTGATGAAGTAGCCGAGGCTTGTCTGGACGAGGTGCCCGGAATTCACGGCCCAGATGTAGATCAGCCAGTTGATCGCAATCAGACCGGCCGAGATGCCGAGCAGAAGCAGATGCCGGCCGGTCAGGACGGCTTCAGCGAGCTTTCCCCATTGCCGGAAGGCGAAGATCAGCCCAAGGGCGAACAAGCTCGCCCACACGATGCGGTGCGCGAGGATCTGAAGAGGCGGTATGGATGACAGAAGCTTGAAGTGCAGCGGCACCGCCAAGCCCCACATGAAGAACGCCGCGAGCGCATAGAGTACGCCAACCCGTGTGCGACGCCCCTCGGCAACCTCAGACTCAGGTCCCATCAACGCCGGCCTTGTTAGATAACGTGAGAGCAGGACCGATCATCCTGTCAGGGTCCTAATCCAAATTATACGATTGGTATATCCATCGGTCGGCTGCCTCCGTCCAAGTTCGGAACAACCATAGGCTGCCTTCCTTCGAAAGGCACATGAGACCGAATTTGTGAGGGAAAGACGCCTCGAACCTGCGAGGCCTAAAAACAACTTCGAAGTGGTACAGCCGCCCCGGCTCGAACGGGGGACCCCCAGATCCACAATCTGGCATTCAGCTTGATCACAAGGGATCAGTAAGCATCATACCACCAAATTTCATTGGTAAATCAATGCGGACCACCAGATTATGTGATCCGAAATGATCATTGGTAAGCACCACACTGCTTACCATACGCTTACCAGCAGGATCCCATGCGCCTCTCAAAGCAGTCCCTTGCCAGTCTCCAGATCCCCGCCGGAAAGCCCTACCACATCGAATGGGATGAGGTGCTCCCGGGCTTTGGAGTCCGCATCAACCCGACGGGCAAAGTCTGGGTGGTGCAGTACCGCGTTAGTGGGAAATCCCGCCGCGAAACCATCGGTCGTGTGGATACTGTTCCCCTCGATGCGGCTCGCGAGAAGGCGAAGAAGACACTTGCGAAGGTGCAGCTGGGGTCGGACCCCCACGCCGAGAAGGCACAAGCCAAGGCGCGCGCGAGGATCACCTTTGAGGCTGTCGCTGAGCGGTACCTGAAGCATGCGCAGGACCGCCTGAAGCCGCGCAGCTTCGAGGAGGTGGAACGTCATCTGAAGAAGCATTGGCAACCCTTTCAGGGACTGCCTATCAGTGAAATCAGACGAGCTCTGGTCGCGAACCGCCTCGAGGAGATCGCCGAGCAGAGCGGGCCGATTGCGTCCAACCGTGCCCGTGCTGCCCTGTCTGCGCTTTTCGCCTGGGCGGTGGCAGTTGGACTCGCTGAGTCCAATCCAATTGTGGGCACCATGAGGGTGGCGGTCGAAGTCTCCCGCGAGCACGTCGTCACAGATGAAGAGCTGGCCGCCATCTGGAGGGCCTGCCGTGATGACGATTATGGGCGTATTGTTCGGCTCCTGATCCTAACGGCCCAGCGGCGCGACGAAGTTGGCGACATGCGGTGGTCAGAGGTGGACCTCGATCGGGGTCTCTGGACCATTCCCCGCGAGCGCACGAAAAATCGCCTAACTCACGAGGTGCCGCTCCGTCACGTAGCCTTAGAAATTCTGCGGAGCATTCCACGCCGCGCAGGACGTGAGTTCGTGTTTGGAGAGGGTCAAGGTGGATTTAGCGGATGGTCGAAGTCTAAGACACGTCTAGATGACCGGATCTTAAAAGCCGGGGCAGTGATGCGTCCCTGGCGGCTTCATGACCTGCGGCGGACCACAGCCACCCGCATAGCGGAGATGGGCATCCTCCCGCATGTCATTGAGGCAATCCTCAACCACGTTTCTGGCCACAAAGCCGGTGTCGCCGGAATATATAACCGCGCGACCTACTCAACTGAGAAGAAGCAAGCGCTCGATAGGTGGGTTGCGCATGTCCAATCGGTAGTAAGCCTCTCATTAGCACGGACTTGCAGTGGCGATGCCCATTTCGGCTAGCGTGAAAAACTACTCGTCCAGCACTACATCGGGAAGTGGGCGCGGCTAGGTTTGGCCGCCGAAAGCCCGGACCGCAACCGGGCCCGCCGCGCCTCCTATTTATGCGGAACAGCACCATGCGGAGGTGCAATTTGTCGGTCTACTATCTACCTTCGAAGCCGTTTGTGCCTTGTAACTACATCCCCATTGAAATGGCCGCTGTACTGAGGTTTGTTGTTGACTGCGATAATGCCTCCCACGGGAACTACACAAGTACAGCTATCGCGTTAAACCACCTGCCGGACGATGAGATCGTTTGCCTCAAGACCCAAGTTACTGAGTTGGTGGAGCAGCCCTGGGTCTCTATTTCACTAACGAATGAGACTCGGACTAAGCGGATAAGCCTAGGGCCGCCTATGTGTCAAATTCCGCTCGACATAAATTGGCCTGTAGAGCCTAGGCAATCGATTCACGAATTTCGACGCGATCTTTCTGGTCTAATTGTCCAATCTTACGACGTTCTGGAAGACGGTAGCTTAGAAGAAATTTCTGAAGCGTTTTGGAACACCGATAAGGCCGAGGCGGCATTATGGAAGGGGTGGAAGGCGACACACCCCTTCTGCAGAGATCCTAGCCGAATTCTCATTCCCGTCACTGCGATGTTGGATTACTTCAAGCGCGGAGGCGTGAACTCACTGTATGCACGCCGCGCCAAACGGACAGACATTGACGACAAAGCGCCGCTGTTTCCTTCAGCGGTTACGGAACCCTTGCCTCCATACGTTGCCTTTATGCTACTCGCGATTTCGCAACTTGGCCTCCGTGATGAGAAGCGAGTTGCTAAGAACGTCATTGAGGACTGGTTGAAGGATAACTGGCCAGTAGAGCAATTAGGCCCACATTCAAGGGATAAAATATCGTATATGGCGACGTTTCTCCGCCTCCCCGCACACGAGAAAGGTGGCTTCATCAGCTAGTGTAAGTCCCCTGCGGATGTGAATGTACGTAATCTGCTTACAGGGTAGGAGGGTCCGGACCTTCTAGCATCGGACCCTCCGAAGGTTTCATCCTATGCGCACTTCTGCCAACGATTGCTCTCGCAAAGCACCTTTGTGCTCTGGAGATCTAGGATGGCCACGCTTCTCAATCACCTACCTGCTGAAATTTCCAAGCATCGAGTTCTTGACACTGCGGAAGCGGCAGAGTTCTGCAAATTCTCCGTGGCGCACTGGCGGAGGCTTTATCGTACAGGCAAAGTTCCCGCACCGATCCGCCTAAGCACACGCAAGTACGGTTGGCGAATAGGCGATCTCATTGATTGGATTGAGGTTGGTCGTCACAGAGGCCCGGGACATGGCTAGAACCTTACGCGAAATAGCTTACATCCTTGTTGGCTCGGTCTCCCGCAATAGAGTGCTTTTTCCAGCACCTGGTCACTCCGCTGAGGATCGCTCGGCAACGCTGCGGTTCACCCCGGCGACACCCGATGGATTTCTAGTGCATAGCTTTGCTGGGCCTCCTGTAACAGCCAGTTCTTGATGAGCCACTCGAACGAGAACGTGTACTAGCGCCGACTTCGGTCAAGCCGCTCTATCATCCGAGCAGCTCCCCGGTTCCTTGGGCAGTCGGCTGCACGCTTGCAGTCTGCTCGATGACATCTGGCCACCGCAGAGGGATAACCCGTGAGAGCCTCCCCCTTAATGCAGGCAACCGATCCGCTGTCCCGCGTGCCTCCGGCTAACCTTGAGTGCGAGCAGGCGCTGCTAGGCGCGATCCTGGTCAACAATGACGCCTATTATCAAACCGCCGACTTCCTCAAGCCTGAGCACTTCTCTGAAGATCTACATCGCCGCATCTATGAGGTGACTGCTGGTCTTGTTTCTGCTGGCAAGCTTGCATCTCCGATCACGTTGAAGACATTTCTGGGGGACCAGGATCTCGGCGGGGTCACTGTTTCGAAGTATCTTGCTCATCTGGCAATGGAAGCCACGACAGTCATCAATGCCAAGGACTATGGGCGCGCCATTTATGACCTTGCAATGCGGCGACGATTGTTCGCACTTGGGTACGATATCATTGAAAACGCTTGCGATGCACCGGTTGAATACTCTCCTCGTACCCAGATCAATGAAATCGAATGCCGCTTGGCAGATTTGGCAGAGGTGGCCACAATCGACGAGGAGCCACTGATCAAGTCCAGCGCCGAATTCGCGACATTCACACCGCCGGATTACTTTCTGCAGGGCATCATGCAATGTCGGTTCATTTATAGCCTGACCGCCCCTACAGGTACCGGGAAGACTAACCTCGCTCTGCTCCTGGCAGCCACGACAGCGCTTGGTCGCTCCTTTGCAGGACGTGAGGTCAAGAAGGGGAAAGTGCTCTACTTGGCCGGCGAGAACCCAGACGACGTCAAGATGCGCCTAATCGCTCTTGGGGAGCACATGGGGTTCGATCCGAAGACGATCGATATTCACTTCATTGAGGGGCGGTTCAGGATCGCGGATATCAAAAAACGAATTGAACGCGAGAGTTTGCGGCTAGGTGGCTTCGTCCTCGTGATCATCGACACATCGGCAGCTTACTTTTACGGAAGCGACGAGAATAGCAACACCGAAGCAGGAACCCATGCCCGCGAGATGCGTGAGCTCACCACCCTACCCGGCGGCCCTTGTGTCCTAGTCGCTTGCCACCCGGTGAAAAACGCGACGACTGAAAACCTCGCGCCTCGAGGCGGTGGCGCTTTCGTAAATGAGATGGATGGAAATCTTGTCCTCCTCAAGCATGAGGAGTCTGTCTCTCTGTACTGGCAGATCAAGTTCCGCGGGCCGGACTTCGAGCCAATATCCTTCGAGAACAAGCCCGTAACGGCCAGTGAATTGCGGGATAGCAAGGACCGATTGATCCCAACTGTCATTGCCAAACTGCTGACCAAAGAGGAAGAGCAGCAGCGCGGTGATTGTGCCAGATCCGATGAAGACCTCGTACTCATCATGCTGGGCGCGCACGAGGAAATCTCAGTTTCTGGTGTCGCCAGCGCGCTGGGATGGCTGAGCACGAACGGCGAGCCCTACAAATCAAGGGTGTACCGCGTGCTGAAGCGGCTGGAAGCATCCAAGCTCGTCATCAAGGAGCGCGACCACTACGTGCTCACGGACAAGGGAAAGACCGCGATGAAAAAAGTCAGGGATATGTACGACCTCAGAGGGATAAACGATGGCTTATGACGCGTTCCACTGCCTGAAACGGGTTAATGCGACACCCAACCGTTCCGCCTTTATGGAACGATCTGGAACGGTGGCGCAAGAAACGGGCTTAAGTCCTTTCGATTTCCTGCGTTCCAAAGAAATGACCCACATGGAACGGGAGGAATCTTTGCACCCACTTCCTGCCGTTCCGTTCCAATCTCACCCTTAGAGAGTGGAATGTGGAACGAGATCCGGAGTGTATTACAGAATTCTGACCCAGCCACCAACCCAGTCCCTGGAATAACAGGTCGATACGGCGAAGGCCGGAACATCAGCACAATTACGGAAAGGGCCGAGCGCAATCTGCATTTTTCGATTGCAATTGCGGGTCCATTTCTGAGTTCACATTCAGGAAGCAAAGGGACTGAACATGGATGCAACGTACAATCTGAACGGAGGCTTCAAACCGACGCTCAGGCGGAATGCGGATTTGGACGGACCAGACTTCTTCCCTACTCCTGCTTGGGCCACTCAGGCTCTCATAGATCACGAGGCGTTCAGTGGCGACATTTGGGAATGTGCTTGTGGAGATGGTGCTATGGCCCGGGTCCTCGAACGGACTGGAAATCGGGTCATCAGCTCAGATCTTTACGACCGAGGGTTTGGGGAGACAGGACAAGACTTCCTCACGACCAATCACTTGTGCGATAACATTGTGACCAACCCGCCGTTTCACAGCGCGGAAAGCTTCGTAAAGAAAGGGATCCAGGACTCGCGAAGGAAGCTCGCTCTTTTACTCCGCCTGGCTTTTCTCGAGGGCTCAAACAGGCACCAGACGATCTTCGCCTTGACGCCTCCGAGCCGGGTGTGGGTATTCAGTAAGCGCATCACATTTTACGCCCACGGGGCTGTTCAGAAGGGCACCGGAACAACGGCTTACGCTTGGTATGTGTGGGACAAGGCGGCACCGAGCGGAACTAGGCTGATGTGGATCAAGCCTAGGAGCCGAGCGCGCCTGCCATGACGGCCCATGCCAAAATACAAAAGGAGATTGGAGCCGCCGCTTTCGTATCAGAGGCTAGGCGGACAGGTTTGGCTGGTACGTTCCTATTTTGCGGGTTTCCCTTTGCTCAAGCAGCACTACTCGGGGCCTGAACGCTCGCTGGGAAGCACATGAAGAACGAACGGCATAGGGGGCTTCGCTCAAGGGAATATGTCCGAAGGTTAAAGGATAAGGCGGGCACGCGGCCACTTTATGCGGCGGCCCTATTGAACCCGCCCAACTTCTAGAGCGTGCGCCCTACCGCGCTGTTTCACACCACATTTGTGTTGGCGAGGCCTCAACAATCCATCTGTTCACCTCTTTAAAGGCCACTGCGTTGCTGCGGCCGGTGAGCGCGGGTTGACGTGGAGTTCACTGAGCGTCAACTCAGCGGATTGCTAACGCGGCACTTCCATCAGGTTGTGAGCCGTCCTGCAAGATCCGCCCACACGGTATTCCGCTCCTGAAATGAGCACCGGGGTGTCTTGGGTGACTCGAAAAACGACCCCTGACTCGTTCCAAGACAGGGGCCTGTCTTCCTGTCTTGAGGGATGCTTTTGAGGCGGATTGTTAACGTAACCTATAAGCTGCGTCAGCCATAGGCACGTTTGAGGCGGTTTTTGGCTGTCATGGGGCTGTCTTCCCCCTGTCTTGAGGGAGGACTTGACTGACTCGCCTGTCTTGGCGCTTGCGGAAGCAGCTTGAGTAGCCCAGAAAAGCTCATTAGTCGGCTTTTCAGGATCGCCGAGCCGTAGCGAATGATCACGTGGGGCGCTACGTCAACGAGTTAACGTCGAGGTATGACAGCGTCAACTCGTTGACGCAGGGACAGCCGCATGGAACAGCCTGCACCTCCCAGAAAGGCATACCGCTCAGTTATGGCAGAAGAATTGAGCCGCGCCGCGGCTTGTGCCCGGGCTTTAGCAACTTGATCTGAGGCGCGCCTGGTGGTGGCGTCCTATCCGACACGAGCCATGCATACGCTGTGGTCCCTGCCCCCTTCTAATCCAATCCCCTGGTTTAGAATGTCACCCGTTCGCTGAATGAGATGGCTCGGTTTGGTTGAACAGCGTTTTCGGCTGGCTAAGTGGAGTGTCTGCCGGGGTTAGGCCGCCGCGAGTTGCGGCAGCGGGTCGAAATAGGCCTGATCGGGTGTCTTGCGGTCAAGGGATGAATGAGGCCTCCGGCCATTGTAGAAGGCCAGATATCGACCGATCGAAGTGCGGGCTTCGGACACGCTGTCATAGGCTCTCAGATACACCTCCTCGTATTTGATGCTGCGCCAGAGCCGCTCGACAAAGACGTTGTCGCGCCAGGCGCCCTTGCCGTCCATGCTGATCGCGATCTCGTTCTTGAGCAGGACATCCGTGAAGGCCGTCGACGTAAACTGGCTGCCCTGATCAGTGTTGAAGATCTCGGGCCGCCCATACCGGGCCAGTGCCTCCTCCACAGCCTCGATGCAAAACGCCGCCTCCAGGGTGATGGACGGCCGCCAGGCCAGAACCCGCCGGCTGAACCAGTCCACCACTGCCGCGAGATAGACAAACCCGCGAGCCATAGGGATGTAGGTGATGTCCATGGCCCACACCTGATTAGAGCGCGTCACCGGCAGCTTGCGCAGGAGATAAGGATAGATCTGATGCCCTGGCGCCGGCTTGGAGGTGTTGGGTTTACGATAGAGCGCCTCAATGCCCATCCGCTTCATCAGCGTGGAAACATGCAAGCGTCCGGCCGTGAAGCCCTCGGCCCTGAGAAGATCGCGCAGCATCCGGCTGCCCGCAAAGGGATAATCAAGATGCAGTTCATCCATCCGCCGCATCAGGGCCAGATCAGATGCTGAGACCGGCCGGGGCGCATAATAGACGCTACCCCGGCTGATCCCGAGCGCCTCAGCCTGCCGGGCGAGTGGCAGGGCGTGGGAGCGGTCGATCATCGCTTTGCGCTCGGCCACACTCCGGCTTTGCCAAGCGCGCTTTCCAAAAAATCGTTGACCAGCGTCAGCTCGCCGATCTTGGCGTGCAGGGTCTTCACATCCAGCGGCGGCGTGCCCGTTCCGGCTCTGGGCTCGGACCCGAACACGCCGGCGGCTCCGTCGAGCAACTGCGCCTTCCACTGGGTGATCTGGTTGGGATGCACATCGAACTGTTGGGCCAGCTCGGTCAGGGTCTTCTCACCCTTCACGGCGGCAAGGGCCACCTTCGCTTTGAAAGCCGGAGAATGGTTCCGGCGGGGTCGCTTGCTCACGGTCTCTCCTGTATGGCAGCCATTCTGGCTACGGTCAGGCAGAAACTCCACTTATCCCTCTGTTCAAATTCTCCGAACCAGCTCTGAACACCAGCACGCGACTTGGGAGTGTATGTTGGAAGATCGTATGAAAACGATTGACGCCCTTAAGAAATGCAAGCCGCAATAACAGCGCAAGCTTCTTGCGGGAGTTTCTCAGTCCGCCTGCTACAAATCCTTCAGCGCTGTTGTAAGGGGTAACGCTTACAAGCATTGTTTGAGAATAAATACCGGAAGCTTGTTGGTAAAACCGAAAATTTACCTTATGGTAGGTTCGCGCCTGTTTTATTGCATCACTCAAGTAGACATTGGTGAAAGGTATCGTAACACTAGAAGCTTGGCCCCAAACACGGTCGTAAAACCGAGGAAGCGGGCTGGGGGTTTTCAGGTGTTTATTCGACGTTCGAAGCTTGTCGCCACAAGCGCTCTCTGCATTGTCCTGTCTCAATTCGTAGCCTCGCCCGGTCAGGCGCAGAATAATGCCGCAGGCTTTATCGGCCTGATCGGTGGGATGATCGCCGCAGCGCAGGCCCAGGCTGCACAGGAGGCATGGGCTAAGCAGCCTGAAATGCGGCTGTACTGCTTCAACAGGTCCTTGGCGAAGCACAATGCCAGCTTGGCCGGGATTATCCAGGGCGGCGTCATGCCCGAAGATCCACGGCTGACTCCGGTCGTGAGCGAGTGCGCGCGTCTCGAGGCCTCCGCGCTGAAGAGCAAATACCGTTGCACCGTCAAGGACGAGAACGGCTGGGCGGTTCAATCCACGTGCAACCAGGTTTTTGCGCGGCAGGACTCCTCCGGACAGCTTCAGGCTGTCGATGTGCGTACCGCTATCGACCTTTATTTCGACAATGGCTCGTATCTTCTTGGCGACCTTGAAACCGATGCCGGACGGCAGGCGCGCTATACCCAGGCGCAGCGGCAGCGCGTACTTGCCGATATGTCCACCCTGCGCACCGAAATCGAGGGCCTGCTTACATCCCGCTCGGAGAATGTGCGGGCCGAAGGGCAGAAGCTCGTCAAGCGCATCCAAGCATCTCACAATCCGAAATCTTCCGTGTCGGAGTCGGACGTCGACGCAGTTCGCCGGGAGTACAAGGCGCTCGTGCGTTTCGAGGAGGAGGAGAGCGCCAGACTGGCTGCTCTCGACACGCTCAACGAGGTGAAGGCCAGGGCCGAGCAGAAGGCAGCTCCAGACATTGCACCGGAAATCCGCAATGATTTCGAAACGCTTCAGGCCCAGTACGTGGAGGCTCTCCAGCAGCCGGCTCGCCTTCCTGCTGCCGCGAAGGAGGACGCTTCCATTGGCCCGACCTTTGATTGCTCCAAGGTCAAGGATCCGCTTGGACGGATCATCTGTTCCGACCGGGGGCTGCGCCACCTGGATGTGGATCTCCTACGTCCCTATTACGTCCTGCGGTTCAGCGCAACCAACAGGCGTGATCAGTTCAAGCAGGAGGCTGTCGCCTTCACGCAATCGGTCCTGCAGACCTGCGGCGTACCTGAGAAAGGCAATATCTCCGGTGCCGTGATGAAGAAGGCCGTGCCCTGCATCACCGCCGAGTATCGCCGCCAGCGCGATCTGTGGCAGGCACAGATGATGCAGCTCGCTCCATTCTCTGCACGCGAGGAGACGGGCCGCCCTCTCGAGGACCATGTGCGACTGCAAAAACTGCTCCAGGAAGTGGGCCTCATCCCGGCCACCGAAAAGGTGGACGGAGTCTATGGCGTTGGCACCCGCTCAGCGATCAGCAGCCTCCAGTCATCCGAAAACCTGACTGCGGATGGCATTCTGTCGGACGCCACAGCTGAGCGCCTGATCCAGCGCGCCTCCCAGGACTTTGCCGGCAGCAGCGGCGTCTCGGGAGGTGTGGCCCGCCTTGCGGAACTCACGAGCCGTTACACGGATCTCGTCCAGCGCATCGACCGCTATGAGGCGCGCCGTGACCGCGAGCGGCAGCTTGTGGAAATGCTGCCCCAGGCCCAGGCTTTTGCGAAGGAAAAGTCCGCGTTGCCGTTGCCTAAGCCCGTGATGGCATCGCTCGCGAGCCTTCTGACAGATATCGACCAGGCCCAAGCGAACCGGAGCATAGAGAGCCTTGAGCGAGTCGATGTAGCATACCTGGCAGTGAAAGTTATCACTGAGGATGCCGTTCGCGTGCTCAACTCGACGACGGATAAAAACCGCTTTGTGGTGGAGGGTGAAGCGGAAGATGTTCTAGTGCTCTACAACGATAGCGGCAAGGCTCCCTCGCTCATCCGCAATCTCAAGGGCGATCTCGTGTTCCAGGGAAGCGCGAGCAGCGTCTGCCAGCTCCACGGCGGCAGTGTTGAGAAAGCCTTCGCCGTTCTGGTTAATGCGCGGTTCGAGGTTCATCGGCAGCGGTTCGACTTTCCTCTTGCCCGCTGCAACACGCGCAAACTCGGCGCTTACGATCTAGTCATGCTGAACCGCAAGCAGCTGCTCGAGGCTGGTGCTGCCCAGGATACCGTCGTCGTGCTGAAAGCTATCGATGCGGGCGAGTTCAAGACGATGTTCTCGGTCACAGCGAATGACGTGAATGCCATCGCACAGGCAGAGGCCAATCGTCTCCGCGAGGTGGAGGCAAATGTCCAGGCAGGCACGGCCCGTGGGTTCGGCTTGGTCGCCATGTCTAATGCTCGAGGAGATGTCTGCCAGACAGCCGAGGTGGATGCAGAACTCCACAAGGGTGCCCTTCAGCCCTCCATGGAACGCATCATCGAGGAGCTGAAAGGTTCGCCCTCGTTCAAGGTGATGTCGATTGAGGACGCCTTCATCGCGGCCAAGCGCGGCCTATGTGCTGCGCTCTATGCGGAAGCCGGCGATCTCAAGAGCCTGACCGCCGCCCTCCAGCGCGACCAAGTGGCGTTCCGCTACCTCCCGGTCTGGGTTGACGATGAAAAGCTTGCGCAAGCTCGCCAAGCCATGAGAGTTGCGGCAGAGCGGGCAATTGTGGAGGCGAAGGCCAAGGCGGAAGCCGAGGCCCAGCGCGTTGCCGAAGCCAGGGCAAGGGCTGAGGCGCAGGCCACCTCGTCCCAAGCCGCCGACAAGGGCAATTCGCAGCGTGCAGTCGAGCGCCTACTCCGAACCTATGCGGAAAGATACGACCAAGCGAAGTCGGAGGAGCAGTGGAAGCCTCTGCGCGGTGAGCGCAAAAGGGCACTGAGCCAGATGTTCAGCGACTCGCGGGCTTCGAAACTGAAGAACTGGATCGGCAAGATCCATGCCGCCACCGTCGATCAATACGGCAATATCGAACGCCTCGAATTCAGCGTTGCCGTCGGGCGTGTCGAGAATGCCTTACCAGTCCAGGTCGGCACGAAGCTGCATCAATCCCTCATTGAGGCTTCCGCCAAGCCGGGTGATTTCGTGCTCTTCTCGGCAGACATCGACTCGACGGGCGAAAAAGACTTCTTCCCCGAAGAGAGCGTGACCGATCATGGTTCAATGACGGATCCGGAATACAAGGTATCGTTCACCGAAGCAGACGTGATCACGGCGGCTGAGTACAAGGCTGTGCGCGACGCTCCCGATGCCGATGCAGAGCGGGCCGTCCGGCAGGTTGCGCAGAACATGAACCGGGCGGCAGAGATCCTGGCCGGCATGCAATCGATCCACGCGAGCCAACCGATTGATAAGCTCGAAGGCAGCGCGCTCCTTGCTGGGCGGCGAGTAAACCAGACGGTGAAGGACGTCGGCAAGGTCGTTGTCGGCGCTGCCGTGGATGCGACTGTCGGCTTCGGTGGCGACCTCGCCAGCAGCGTCGTGGAAAGCGCCGGTCAGGGTGGAGGGCTTTCCTCCATCGGTGGTGAGCTCGTGCTGTTCCGCGACCGGATCAATTTCGTCGAGTCCGGGTTCAGCCAGTTCTGGTACGAACCCTCAGGCCAGCAGATCTCTCTCAAATGTACCGATCTCACCATGGTACAGGCTTTGCCGGCCTCGAATGGAGAGCGCAGTCTTGAGCTCGCCAGTTCCAGCGGGGTACTTCGCTTCACCAGCGATCGTGCCGACTTCTTCGTGCTCCGGATTAAGACGATCTGCGATCCGTCAGGCGAGAGGCTGAAGCGGTAATGTAACCGCCGCGCGTACAGGACACGCGCGGCGGTTTCCTTGATGCTTAAGATGATCGAGGGATGCCATCAGCGATAGGAAAGGCGGTAGTCACCGCTCGTACCATATCCGCTGTGGCAGGAAGCCCGCCTTGGGGAGGGCGTGACAGGCATTCCTTTGCAGATGTCACATTAAATCAATTTAGCCGTTGCGAAGCCCCACAAGGTCAGGTTTTGCACAGTCCAAGTCGTTGATTTTCTTCGACGCACGATTTCGCCTTCAGGTGCACAGGGCAGTATTCCCCGTTAATGTGACGTCTCCCCTCTCCCGCTGTTGTCAGAAGTATCACCGTCTCCAATCGACTGGGGCCATGACCTTCCGAACTTCCGCTTAGCGACCGCGAGCCGGCCATCCCGCAATGTCCCAGGTGTGCTTGAAGCAGCCCTTACTGGTATTTCTGATGGCGCGAGGAGCTGTGCACGGAAAGCGGCCTACTAGCGCAGTGCCTTCAGCGCCCAGCAGACGGGTTCGAACTCAAAGCCGAGGTCGTCGACGGCAGCCTTGCGGCCACTTGGATGGCCTCGCCCGCGGGAGCGGACTCGCGCAAGGCCGTCTCCAGGTGGAGGAGCGTGTCGGTGTAGTCGGAGGAACCGTCAGCCACGAGCGTGACGTTGGCCGAATCTACCACCTCGATCGCACGCCCCTCTCCATCTCGACCGCCTCGACGAAGATCACGACCTTGTCGCGTACCAGGCTCGTGAGGCTGAGGGCATGGATCACGTTACCCGACATGGATACGGGCGCCTGCAATAAGGGAACCACGGGACATTGAGGCTTCCCTGTTCGACTAGATGGAGAGATGGCGCTGACTGGATCGAGAGGACGTTGGCGCATCCATGTCCGCCTATGTTGTTATTTCGTTTTGGCACTGGTTAACCGGCTGATGACAAATGGTTCTCAATTGCCTAGCTTGGTGGTAGGTCGGACAAGCTATGCAGGAATTGTATGGAAAAGGTCCCGCAAGCGAGTTGCCTGTTCTGATGCGCGTTCAACCCAAGCCGTTTCTATCTTTTCTTCTAAATCCGTTCGGCATCCATGCCCGAGGTATTGAGTATCGCGACAGTGCGCTGATCATCGACGCGCGGCGCGGTCGAATCGTCCACCTACAGGACCTTGCAGATCCCCCCTCTTTGAAAAAAGGCTTGCTGGGAACAACGGTCCGTATCCGAACAGACGATGGCATCGGAATTTCTCTCAAGGGGGCCAACTACCGGCGTGCGGATGCCTTCGCGAGAGAAGTCCGCAAGGCATGGACGACCTTTAATCTAGGTCGCCTTGAGGAAAACCGCGGTACGATTGACGACATATTGGATGCTATAGATAAACTTGACGAGCCAACTCGGTATCCGGCCGCTTGTGTTCTTTCGCCGATCCTTGACGAGGCTCGCTCGCTTGAGACCACTCTGTTCACGAAACTTCCGACGGAAGCAATTGGAGAGAGCAACCTCGGGCAAATCCGGAGGATCCGGAGCTTCATTCAAAACGCCAGCCGTTGGCGAGATCAGGCGATTGCTAAGTTCGAAACAGAGGAGCTTGCGCGGTGGGAAAACTTCTTCGACTCCTTCGAGAAGAATCCCCTCACGCCAGAACAGCGATTATCGATCGTTGCGGACGAAGACGCAACACTCGTGCTGGCCGGTGCTGGCTCTGGAAAGACAAGTGTCATAACGGCGAAGGCGGGATATCTGGTGAAGGCCGGCATCCAACTGCCCGATCAGATCCTATTGCTGGCTTTCGCTAGGGATGCCGCGCGCGAGATGTCCGAGCGCATTGAGGAGCGTTGCGGTGAGCCACTGGAGGCTCGAACCTTCCATGCTCTGGCGTATGACATCATCGGAGCTGTTGAAGGCACCAAGCCCGCGCTGGCCGCTCACGCGACAGATGACAAGGCGTTTCTGGCACTGGTCAAGGATATCTTGAGAGCACTCGTTGCAACAGACTCTGATGCCTCGCGGGCGATCATTCGTTGGTTTTCTTACACACACCTCGAAGACAAAAGCGAGTGGGACTTCGAACAGAAGCACGAATACTACACCTTTATCGAAAAGGCGGACCTGCGAACCCTGCAGGGTGAGAGAGTGAAGAGTTTTGAAGAGTTGATGATAGCAAACTGGCTCTTCGAAAGCGGTATCGAGTATGAGTACGAGCCGGATTACGAACACGATCTCCCTCACACAGGTCGACGACGCTACTGCCCGGATTTCCGGCTCAAGAAAAGCGGCGTCTACATCGAGCATTTCGGCGTGCGGCGCAGAAAGATGCACGACGGAAGTGATGAGTTGCTGACAGCGCCTTTTGTTGGCCGCGAAGAGTATCTAGCGGGTATGGCATGGAAGCGCGACGTCCACTCGGCTCATAACACGACATTGATCGAAACGTTCAGCTATGAACGTGAGGAGGGCCGGCTCCTCGAGGCACTCGCAGAAAAAATTGCACCTTTCGAAACATGCCAGCCTCGGCCTCGGGAGATGCTGTTCGATCGTGTGGTCGAGCTGAATCAGGTCGGCAGTTTTGTGCAGTTGCTCGGGACGTTTTTACGCCACTACAAAGGTGGCGGCTACAACCTTGCTGAATGCGAGGCCAAGGGGCGCAAACTGAAGCTCGGTCATCGAGCGCAAGCTTTTCTCTCGATCTTCGGGCCGGTCTATGCCGAGTATCAGAGACAGCTTGGAAGCCGCATCGACTTCGAGGACATGATCCTGCGTGCATCAGAGTTCGCCGAGAACGGACGGTATCGCAGCCCCTATCGACACATTTTGGTGGACGAGTTTCAGGATATTTCACGCAGCCGAGGTCGTCTCGTTCGGGCGCTGAAATCCCAGCATCAAGACGCCCGCGTTTTTGCTGTTGGAGATGACTGGCAGTCAATTTATCGATTTGCTGGGTCTGATATTAATCTCATGCGCGACTTTGGTAGCGAGTTCGGCGGCACTTTTGATGGCCGCTCTGGCGTCCATCGCACGGTTGATCTGGGAAGAACCTTTCGGTCTGTCGACAAGATCGCATGCGCGGCCCGCAAATTTATTCTAAAGAACCCTGCGCAGTTACCTAAAACGATCATTCCGGCTGGAAAGGCTACCCATCCTGCGATCCAGGTGGTTTCAACATTCCGACACGACTCGGAAGAGAAACTCCGGCAGGTGCTTCGGGCCCTTTCGAACCTCGCCGCTCCGGTGAATCAAAGATCAAGCGTCCTTTTACTTGGCCGGTATAAGCATGTAGCTCCTGCAGACCTGCCTAAGTTGAAGAAGGAATTCTCGAACCTCGACCTGTCATTCCGAACTATCCACTCGTCTAAAGGCCTGGAGGCGGATCATGTCGTCGTTTTGAACCTTTTTAGGGGTCGTACCGGATTCCCTTCAGAAATAGTCGACGATCCGCTTCTCAGCTTGGTCTCGCCTGATGCCGAACCATTTGAAAATGCCGAAGAGCGCCGCGTTATGTATGTCGCCATGACACGTGCCCGTCGCACATTGACGCTCATGGGGTCAGCATCCAAGCGGTCAGCCTTCGTCGGCGAGCTGATAGCTGATCCAGAGTACGGAATTATCAAAAAAGACGAAGGTCAGGAGCTTGATGAGGTCTGCACCGAATGTGGCGGCCATCTTCTAGCATTTCCAACGAAGCACGGACAAACACGGTATCGATGCGAGCATGTGGAGCTCTGTGGGCACTCACTGCCGGCATGCTCTGAATGCGGAACGGGGCTACCCAAGCGACAGCACACTTCTGGCGAGGTCAGATGTTCGTGTGGGGGCACGTTCTGTGCCTGTCCGGAGTGTCAGGACGGATGGCTGGTCGAACGGTCCAGTCGCTATGGTCCGTTCTTGGGTTGCGTCACCTATCCAATCTGTAAGGGAAGAATGCGACTGTGATGGATGAAGTCATTCGCCAGGTGTTCGACCTGTTGCTGCGGTATCTATGACTGTGGCCACAAAGCTCTTCGCAGAGGGGGTCCGGCCAACTCCTCCATTCCAAGATGTTCTGGCACGAGTGAGGCGTCCCCCAATCGGCCACACCATCCAGAATATCTTCTTGGCCGAGACCACGGAGGTTACTTTTGGTCTGCCGCGCCAGCAGCGGCACGAGCCAGTGATGCCAGGTGCCGTTTGGTGTAACAGGCTACCGTCAGCATGTGGAAAACGGTCCAGGTCTCTAGGTTGCGCTCCACGATCCAGCCATACTCCCTCCCCTACTCAAGACGACTGATGGATTCCTTATCGCCGCCTATGAACACTACATGCCCCTTCTGCACGGTTGAGCTCAGCCGAATTGCCTTCTCCGATGAACATATTGTTGCGATCTGGGACACCTTCCCGGTGTCACCCGGGCACCTCCTCATTGTTCCACGGCGGCATGCTGCAACCTGGGACGACCTCGACGACGCCGAAAAGAGTGCCGTTTGGCAGTCTATCGATAAAGGTATTGAAGTGGTCAGGCGTCGCCACTCGCCAGATGGTTTCAATGTCGGCTTCAATTTCGGGGAGGCCGCTGGGCAAACCGTCTTCCATTTCCACCTCCACGTAATCCCCCGATACGCAGGTGACGTTCCGGATCCACGCGGTGGTGTGCGTCACGTGATCCCGAGCAAGGCAAACTATCTTTCCCCCACCTCGCCCACGCAAGCCGAAAAGCAGCGACTTATAACTGGTGGAGAGGACCATTTCCTCCCACATCTACTCGTCCACATGGATCAGTCCACCGTGTGCGACATTGCCGTAGCCTTCCTGCTCGACAGCGGCGCCCGGCTCATTGTCGAGCATCTGAAGGATTTCTTGGCGCGGGGCGGCCGAGCCCGGATCCTCCTCGGCGACTACCTCGGTGTGACGGAGCCAGTCGCGCTTCGTCGCTTAGCCGATCTGGAGGGCGATCTCACGCTTCGCGTCTACGAGACACGCTCCAGAGGCTTTCACATCAAAACTTACATTTTCCTAACGGACGGCGAGGGCGTCGCCTTCGTCGGCAGCTCCAATCTCTCGGAAGCCGCCCTGACCACATCGATCGAATGGAATTACAAGATCGTTTCGAGCTACGAAACGCTCGGGTTCTCGGAAATCCAGAGCGGTTTCGACGAGCTATTTCATGATAGCGCTTCAGTGCCTGTGACACCGGACTGGATCGATCTGTACGAACAGCGACGTGGCGTCCCCGATTTCCAAGAGGCAGGAGTGCCCTATGAGGCGCCGCTCCCCCCGCCTGAGCCCCATACGATCCAACACGTAGCGCTTACCGCTTTGGAACAGACCCGTGAGGATGGCTTTACGGCTGGTTTGGTCGTTCTGGCCACGGGCTTGGGAAAGACCTGGCTTGCTGCCTTCGACAGCAATCGGAACGAATTCCAGCGGATCCTTTTCGTGGCGCATCGCGAGGAGATCCTGAACCAAGCTGTCGAAACGTTCCGGCGCGTGCGCCCGAATGCTCGGATCGGCCGTCTTTCTGGAGATCACCAAGACATTGATGCCGAACTCCTGTTCGCATCTATTCAGACGCTAGGTCGCGTGAACCATCTCTCCCGGTTCAAGCCGCAAGACTTCGACTACATCGTCATCGACGAGTTTCACCATGCCGCGGCGGGCACCTACCGGCGCGTTCTCGATCACTTCCAGCCAAAATTCCTCCTTGGGCTCACGGCCACGCCCGAGCGGACAGACGGTGCTGATCTTCTAGGCCTGTGTCAGGAGAACCTGGTCTTCCATGCCGGAGTTCACGATGGGATCGAGGGTGGGCACCTCTGTCCGTTTCATTACTTCGGCGTTCCGGACGAGGTGGACTACCGTAATATCCCGTGGCGAAATGCTCAGTTCGACCTGACTGAACTAACGGCTGCGGTCGCAACGGAAGCTCGCGCTAAGAACGTCGTCGAACAGTTCCGGAGGCTTGGTGGTCAGAGATGTATCGCTTTCTGCTGTTCGCAAACCCATGCCGACTTCATGAAAGACTTCTTCATCCGAGAAGGGATCCGGGCCGTTGCGGTTCACTCTGGTCCCAGTTCCGCTCCCCGCGCGACCTCACTCAGTAAGCTTAACGCGGGTGAACTCGAGGTCATCTTTGCCGTCGATATGTTCAACGAGGGCGTCGATGTTCCGAGTATCGACACCGTGCTGATGCTTCGGCCGACCGAGTCGACCATCATCTGGATGCAGCAGCTCGGGCGTGGGCTGCGCAAGTCCGACGGCAAGGATCGGCTGACGGTCATCGACTACATTGGCAATCACCGCGCCTTCCTGATGAAGCTTAGGGCGATCGCGGCGCTCGCAGGCCGAGATGCTCAGACGAGCGGACGCCTTAGGGAGGCACTCGAAGAACTTGTCTCGGAAAGCATCAGTTTGCCCCTGGGTTGTGAGGTGACCTACGACCTGACCGCGGTGGAGATCCTCCGTCAGCTCCTCAAGCCGACCGGCACCGAGAACGCTCTCGAGTCCTTCTACCGGGACTTCGAGGAGCGGCATGGGATCCGGCCGACCGCCGTAGAGGTCTTCCACGCAGGTCTGAACCCAAGGAGCAGTAGCGAGAGATCCTGGCTCGGATTCGTCGATCGCATGCGGGGCCTTGATGGCGTTGAGCTCGCAGTGTGGTCAAAACACCGGGATTTTCTCGCGAACATTGAAAAGACGGAAGCCACGCGAAGCTACAAGATCGTGCTCTTGTTGGCTCTTCTGGACGGAGACGACCTTCTAATCCGCTCTTCGCTCGACGATCTGACCACGCGCGTTTCGGCCATTGCATCCCGCATGCACAAGCTCCGGGAGGATTTCTCGGTCGATCTGTCGAACCCGAAGGCGCTCAAGGATCTCCTTCTCAAGAACCCGATCAACGCCTACTTGAACGCTCGGGGCACGGGTGGCATCTCCTTCTTCCGCCTTGATGACGACCAGTTTGGTTTTGCATTCGACATTGTGGACGCCGCTGCTCTCGGACGTCTGCTCCGAGAGGTTCTCGATTGGCGCCTGGCGCAGTATCTCTCCCGTAGTAACGACCTACGCCAAGACATTGTATGTCGAGTTGCCCGGAACTCAGGAGGAAAACCCATCCTGTTCCTCCCCTCTACACCTGGACCACGCCCTCTAGCGGAGGGGGATTTAGATATCTCCATCGATGACCAGCCGATGGTGGCGGCGATCGCCAAGATTGCGATAAATGTCGTGCGTCCGACCGAAGATACCACTAACCGGCTTCCAGAAATCCTCCATAGGTGGTTTGGCGAGGATGCCGGACTATCCGGGAGGGGCGATCGCGTCCGCCTGAGCTCGCGAGAAGGCGGCTGGGTCATGGAGCCAATGGGAACCGCTGGCCTGACAGGACCAGGGCTCAAGCTTTGGGAACGATACTCGCGCGAGGCTATCCCTGCAGCCTTCGACCTTACCTTTGATCAGGCCACGTGGAACGCAGGGTTCGTCCCGAAGCCGCCGCACCTCTTTCTCCTTGTAACGTTGGAGAAGGATGGAATGATGAACGAGCACCGATACACTGACCACTTTCTCACCGATGTCGAGTTCTCCTGGCAAAGTCAGAACCGCACAACTCAGATGTCCAAGCACGGTCAGATGATCCGGAACCACAAAGAGATGGGACTCCATGTACATCTGCTGGTGCGAAGGACAAAGAAAACGGGAGCGAAGCCAACGCCGTTCACGTATTGTGGCGAAGTAGATTTCCAATCTTGGGTCGGCGACCAGCCTGTTACGGTAACGTGGCGACTTCGGGAGACTATGCCGTTGAGAGTCAAAAACCTGTTTGTTCTCCGATAAGCCTGTCTGAAGGTCAGGACAGGAGTTCATCCAGTTGAGCCACAAAAGTAGAGTAAACAAAGATCCCCTTGTCGGCCGTGGTCGTTTTGTGAGCAGCCGAGCGGATGAATCCCATACAGCCTCAAAGCCGGAACAAGGTTCCGGTTTGGTAAGGCTCAGAAGTGCAGAAGCATCGATGCCCCGTGACCAATATTGGCTCAGTATCGCTCAGCTCGGCCGGTATCAGATCAACCATCCGGAGGCCAGTCGTCCTCGTTGATCTGCATCTCGAACCGAAAGGAATGTACGCTCGCCTGCTGGTAGCGTAAGCTGGTCCCATGCAGCACGATGTGTCTGAATTTTTCTCCGATTAACATCGGGAGGAGAGACGATAGAGCATCAGCAGGCAGCGAAAAGATTGCTTGTGCCTGCTTATTTAAATTCATGAAGCCAATGTGAGGAGGCCGATCGTTCTGGCGCCGCTCCTGATTAAGCTCCTGCTTCGGGATGAAGATCAACTCGATCGTCTTATCTTTCAGCTTCGCTGGTCGGAGGAACCGCCCCTGGATGGTGAGATGCCGATAGTCATCATATGGATCCGCGGCATGCCGAGAGTTCTGTGTCACGCCAAACCAAAAGCTCCAATTCCAGCTTAAAACTTCGATCATGTAGTAGACATGCTCATCATGTCGCTGTTTCAGACTCTTACGAGGCCTACTCTTCGCCACAGGCTGACCTCCTCGTATCATGCGAGCAGGGGGCCAGTATTTATACTCCATTCCGACTTATGCAGTCATTGTGAGATCAGGGCTACCTACAGCTCAGTGTACTCTCGGGCTGATGAGGCTCTAAGCAACCTTTATCGCTGCCGATTTCCAATTGCACTTTCTATAAAGCCCCGGAGTACAGTCACTCAGTTTCCTTGTACTGTTACATAGCCTCTGAGGGTTCAATGAAGGATTTGCTACGGTTTGTACCGAAGAGGTGAAAAGTCAGGCCCGGCGCAGTCCAAGTCCCTGATGAGCCCGTACTCCTCCACCTGATCGGGCGAGCGGAGCCGCTGAGGAACGACGATCCCGTGTAGCTGAGCTCGTAAGTCATCCCACCGTTGACGCAGGATTTCCCAGTGATGCTCATCGTAGGTTCCTTCGAAGATCACTGGGCGGATCTCGATCCGAGGCGCATCGCTCCCTCTCGAACCTGAGTTCGCGAACTCGTCGAGCATCTTCGACCAGTGGCTTCCGACCCGATCTACTCGCCCAATTTGTTGCTCCACGACTCCTGGGTTCCACTCAGGATGGAGGAGGATCACGGCCCTGCAGGCTTGGTGCAAGTTGAGGCCCTCCCGCCCGACCATTGACTGCGCGACTAGCACCCGAGGGAAGCTGTTCGGCCGGTTAAATGCAAGCTGGAGCATCCGCCGCGTTGTCAGCTTTGTGTCGCCAATCATCAGGCGCCCGAAGGCCCCTTGCGGAGAGGCATACTCACTGTGCAGGCGTGCCTCGAGCTCCGACCAAAGAGCAGCGGCCTCGTCGTCATCCAATTTGCCGCTCCCGTCCAGATCGCCTTCGTCACGATCCCGCAGGGCCGCTATGAGATCTGTAAACGCCTGCGCAAATTGTGATGGATCAGGCTCGCGTAGATCCCCTAATAGGTCATCGATTGCTCTGGCGAGCAGCCGCTGCCCTTCGGGATTGATTGAACGCTCAACAGATTGGAGCAGGACTCGAAGATCAGCGCTCCGCTCGCTGAGGCCCTTGGAAATCAGATCAAAGAGATGGTCTCGCAGCCGCTCTCTCCTGCGTTCCAAGCTCGCATACTGCCGCTCCAACATGGCGTCGATATCATTCAGAGAGAAGGTACATCCCAACTGACCATGCGCGGCGGCCACAGCCGGCCACTCATCCGCTTCCCTCATCCGATGGACTCTAGATTGTGGCCAGTTCCTCCCCTCCGATAAGGATCGCAACATTTCGCGGGCATTGAGCAGATTCACGAAGTCTCGCATGGGCCGTGTAAAGCGCCCGAAAACGAGCACCTTCTCACCTCTTGCTGTGTATGCTTCTACCGCGTTGACGGCCGCCAAAATCGAGGGGTGATCAAACAGACCGCCCGTTGAGCCAAGAAATGTGTGCTCTATTGTACGTCGCCACCAATGTGCACGCTCCTGTCGCTTCTGGTTCCCTGGCGAGAGGTTAGCATTTTCCAACTGGGGCGGCTCTGGCAATTCTCCAGACTGACGCTTATCCTCCTCCTCCTGAAGCCGGTCAGCCGCTTCGTCGCGTCGAACCTGGTCGATCAGGCTAGTGATTCCATGCCCGTTTCCGAGAGTCAGGCGCAGTCGCTTCGCCGTTCGATCATCGGCTTGATGCGCGACAAATGAGAGTGCCTCTGCCGCACAGACTGCCTGACGCCATTGAGGCGAAAGGTTCTCGGTTGCGATGGCGATTTCCGTTTCCTTTCGGTATGCATCGGGCTGCTCATTCGTGAGAGCGATGAACTTTCTGACAGCATCGTCCTCTCGCTTCCCACGACGCAAAAGGTAGGGTGATAGGGCACTTTGGAAGCTGTCGGAGGCACGTCTGTAAGCTGCCCGAACTTCTTCACTACTCCGCCAAAGCTGCCGGACGCGCGCAACTGCCTTTGCATAGACGTTGATCGCCTCCGTGATCTCTGCCCTCTCTTGCATCCCTACGCCGATGCGCTGCAACATCTGGGTCCACTGACCGATGTCGAGTTCGACCGGCGTTGCTGTCATGGCGAGGCGGCGCGCGCCGCGCGCGGGCAAAATAATAGACTCTACCAAGCGACTAAGACCGGCCTCTGCACCGCGGTTCTTGTGAGCCTCGTCGATGATGATAAGGTCGAAAGCTCCAAGACCCAACCCGACGGCTTGCTCCAGCGATGGACGCAGAGACTCATTGCGGGCGTATTCAGTCGCCGCTAGAGCTCCTGGCCAAGGCGTCCGCTCGCTAATCTCTTCCATACGCTGAAGGGCGCAATGGCCCTTGCTTAATGGGATGCTGTTGCAGATGCTCTCGGCGGCGTTTTGGACCCATGGGTCGCCAAGTCGTTTGTCATCATAAAAGCCCCGCGGATATCGACCAGTGTCCCTCTTGCGCCAAGCCGCGTAAAGCCTCGGGAGCAGGGCCCACCGCCATGGATCGCTCCGCTCTCCCAAGCGCCAGTTCGCAAAGGCATGGGATATCAGCACGACGGGCTTGTCGAACCAAGGTTCTTCCGTCCGTCCCCCATCGGTGCGCCAGGCCGCCAGATAGGCCCAGAGGCTACGAAGGATCTGAGGTGGATTACTGATGCCGCCATCGCGAAGTTCGTCAGACCATTGGTAGCCTAAGCCCGGGGGCACGAGAATCGCCACCCGGCCTCCAGACTCGACCACGGCCCGCGCAAGAGCGACGGCGATGCGCGTCTTGCCCATGCCGACTTCATCCGCAATGATGAGCCCATTCTTTGGAATTCGCTCAGCGACGGCCCTAAGGCTTGCACGCTGCCCCTCGTTGAGCCAGCTGCCAGCTTCCTCCGCCCGTTGTTGTAACTTGGCCGCGACGCCGCTCCAGCCCTCAAACCGCTGTTTCATGTCCGCTCCCCAGCCCTGGTAGATTACGCACGTTCCAGGCTGCCTCAATGCGCCTGATAACTTCCTCGTACCGCGTCCCCGCAGGCGTTGTGCTCGACTCGGCGAAATCGGGACGGAATGGCGCTTGCCAAAGAGGATAAAGAGGATTGAACCCATAGGCGCGAAAGCGCTCAAGCACGCTGCTTCCAGCAGCTTGTATGAGCGACTGTTCAAGACGGATACACCAGGCTGGCCAATCTGCTTGATTGATCGCCGTTTGCTTCGCAGCGATGTTCTCGATCAGTTGCATCATCTGGCGTACGGGATAAGCGGGGTTCTCGGCCTGGCTTTTTCGAAGTGCTTTGCTCGCGGGTTGCTCACCGTTTTCTTCTTCGTCGGGGAGTTCGTCATCCTCCGGTGGCATAGGAAAGTTCGCAAGCTCCAGCCAGGCATCCTCAAGCCCAAGCGCGGGAAGAAGCGTGGCGCCAAGGCGGCCAAAGGTATCGAGGACAGGAACGAGAGCGGTGCGCGTGTGCCCATCTGCTTGCCAGCGAATGGTAACCTGCCGTGGCTGCTCACCCGGCCACCGAAAGCCTCTCTCATCCTGTGCCAATGGTAACCCTGAGGACGTCACCAGTTCGAACGGGCTGATGCCTTGGTTGGGGACTGCGAGCCAACCCGCCCCTGAGATTTCGCCGTCAGGATGCCAAACGACATACCCGATAGGAGGCGCAAGGAAGACATCCTCCCGGTCTGGCATAGCGTCTCCGGCCTGTAAAGGTGAGACAGAACTGTCGACCTCCCCCTCCCGATGCACGGGAAGGACATCGGTTACTGTTCTGTGAGCCGGATCGTTTCCTTTCTTCCAGAGCAGTCGATCAGTTTCAAAGGCAACGCCTGCCTCGAGGTTGCCGCCGCTACCCGACATTCTTTGCAAGAACCCGGGTGAGGTGAGATTGCCAGATCCCAAATAAATCCACGCGTTATTGCAGGCATTGGAATTGCTGCGATGATTGGCGCCAAAGATGAATTTGGCGTGCAGTGACCTTTCTCCTGGTCCAAAATAGCCAGGCTGCGCACCTTTACGAACCGTCCAACCACGTTCCAGGATGGCAGGAAGGGAATGGGCGACAGCCTGACAGGCATTCGGATTCACGAAAACATTGATGTCAGCTTGTTTCGTAAGCAACCCGGCTTTCTGCAACTTGTCGACGATCTCAGTAAGAACGCGAGGGGGACTGCCGTGCCCAGCAGCTTCCTCGTAGAAACCGGAACCCATCGCAAGATAGTTACGAGGAAGCGTACCGCCTTCCGGCGCAATCATGCTTGGCAGCTGGGCCAACAGCGCTTCCTGTCGGTTGTCAAAGAACCTTGGCTCTGGGAGTCCCCTTCGACCAGTGATGCTCACCATCCGGTCTTCGAAATCTCGTAATGGTTTCGAATAGGCTGGCGGAGTGGCATCGAGAGCACGCTGGTCGAAGTGCCCACGCAGCCAATCGAGCAAGGCCCATGCGGCTTTGAAATCTGCGCATCGCTGCTTCAAGTCTGGGTTGAGGCCTCCCGTGAAGTCCTGGCTCCCGATATCAATCCGCCAGGCCAAGTCGAGGCTCTCCTCTAGCGTTTCACGCGTCCAGTTGCCGGTCGAGACGATCAGGCGGAACTGCCACTGCTCCAGTTCCGAACGATGCTGAAATCCCAACAAGGCAACCTTCGCGTGGAGGAGGCTGAACGGTCTTGCGCCAGCTTTGAGCGGCAGATGGAGGATACCTGGTGCCTGTATGCAGGAAATCTGAGGGTTGCCGGGATCGAGCATTAGGCCAATGCTGATACGGCCGGTATGGGACCGCTGCCTAGCGGTTTCGCGCGTGAAGCGCTCGGTCGCGTCGTTCAAGAAAGCCGCATCGGCGGAGTAGCCACAGAGCCAGCCAAACCCGCCAACAAATTGGTCTGGCGCATCGAACAGTTGCGCAAGGGACGGAGGCTTAGGCTTGCTATCGGACATGCTAGCCCTCCTCATCGTCGGCGGTCTCGTTGAGCCAGCCATCGAGTTCGCCATGAAGATCAAGATTCAGTGTGTAGAGGTTCTGCATGCGCCCCGACATGCCCTCGGGCCATGGTAGATCTGCCGATAACTCCGGCTCATCTCCCTCGACGCCGTTAGCGTCCCCTCGTATGGGCACCTGTCTTCCACGAAAGGGCATCATGAGGACGATTGTGTCGCCCCGCAGTTGCAGCACGCGGGCATCCCGGTTCACGAGACTTGCAAGAACCTGCCTTGGCTCCGATGCGACGCATTCGAGGCAGAAGGTTCTCGCCAAGCCCTCGGGTGAAGGATCATAACTTTCGCTCAAGAAACGCTGCGCCCGTTCGCGCAGTGCCTCGACGGCATTAGCGATGTTATCCGGGATGACCTCCGCAAGCGAAAGGCTTGCCCGATGCCGTTGGCTGACTTCCTCCTCAAGGGTATCCAGAACCGTTAAGGCCGCATTACGCACCAAGAAGAACAGAGACCCAACAGCCAAGTCGCGCCAATGCTCCTCGTCGATAGCGTCCGGCCGCAGGTCCCACGTAATTCTCCCCTTGGGCTGCGAGCGAAGGGTGTCCACCCACTCCAGTGCTCGCCGCCGCCGATCAGCCTCCCGTGAGTTTCCAGAGACAAGGCTGTCCTTTAGGAGATCTTTGGCATCGTCCTTGAGGGGATCTAGGGGTGACAAGGCGCGGCGCATGCCCTCGGGCTTAATACAGGTGCTATCGCCTTCCATCCACTGAAGGAGGTTAGCAAGGATGCTCCTATTTCTCGGCCTAAAATCTTGGCACGCAGCATCGACAAAACTTTTTCCGCGATTTGTGCAGGTCAGCGCATTGAACCGTTCACTTGTCCCCTCAGCCAGTCCCAGCGCCTGCAGCGGCTGCCCGGCCCTCATCCGCATGGGCTGGGTCACGTAGAACCCGCGTTTGCTTACAACCTCGTAGGATAGGTCCGATTTGTTCTGCAGCTTGAGCCGGCCGCGGACACGCGAATCAGGTTGCCACTTGTTCCGATCCAAGGCGAGCCAGCAGGCAACCGCTTCGACGGCATTCGTGACCTTGATGTTGAGATCGCTGTGCCCTGCCATTCTCGCGTGCTCGGCAAGCGCAATGCCGAGGTTGGCCAAGAACAGCTGCTTGCCGAACCACACGCCACCGAGGCCCGGAACGGCTAGATCATTGAACCGTCGTACCGCCGCACCCAGGCCTAATGTTCGCGAACGCCGTTCGTTGGCCAGCACCTCTGGCCCTAGAAGCCCCCACTCCATCCCCTGCCCCTCGACGCCATCCACGTATTATTGCTCCAAGCCGCTCTCGCCCGATGCTAACCATGGAACATACATTTATTTCAGCGTCGAAATATTGTGCTTTAGGAGGCTTTGCTTCTCCCGAGGGTGAAAAGCGGCTCATTATCGTCCTGCACGGAAATGCCAAGCTACAGAAACCGTGAGAGCTTTCCTGTTCAGAATGGCGATCGACGGCCACGACGGGAAAGAAGCACGGAAGCAAGAAGCTCCGTCGCAGCCCCAAGATTCACATCGGCCAGGGCTCAACCTGCCTGATTCCGACCTGCTGCGGCGGCAGGGCTCGGTACACTCAGGATGTTAGAGCCAGTGGATATCGAGATCCTGTCTGACGGCCTGTGAACCTGCATGAGGATATGGCTGTTGCCTTGGTGGGACTCACCAAGGTGAAGACGGGCGATGCGGCGGCATGAACTGAGCGATGCTCAATGGGAGCTGATTGCCGATCTCATGCCCAAGGCTGGTCGCCATGGCGACGGGCGGTGGCGCGACCACCGGCAGGTGGTCAATGGGCTGATGTGACCCAAGGTTACAGACCTTCGTACTATTGACTGAACTTTAGAATGCTGTCCCTCGGCGGCAGTCGATATGACAAGGCTTCGCAGCTATTACTGGCCTAACCAAGGCCGCCGACCACCTTCTCAGGGCAACAGGAATACTGCTCTATAGCCTCAGCAAAATCTGTGGCGCAACCTGTTTCAGTGCTTGTCATAGGTTGACATTTCTGGTCAGTGCGAAGCAATATTACCGGGTTGCCACGCTCGTCGCAACACGACGGGACCACCACATGAAACTTCTCACAATTCAGGAAGTCGCGGACGAGATGAAGGTCTCCGAGTCGACTATTCGACGTCTAATTAAGCGGGGACTTATCGCCGCCTACAAGGTGGGAGACCGAGGCCAACTCCGGATTAAGGAGGATGATCTAGAGAGATACATCAACTCCCAAAGAGTCCTGGTTCAGGACATGGAAGCCCGGCGCGAAGCACCGATGGAGTCAGACGGATGAAAATGAGCACCGAGCAGGCCTTCTCAATCGTCGCACTAGATAAATTTATCAATGCCACGCGCGATTCTGGTTACAAGGGCACCTCCAGCGCCATCGCGGAGTTGATCGACAACTCCCTCCAGGCAGGCGCGACAGAGATCGCAATCTTGATCGCGACGGAGGATGATCAAACCGACCATCCAATTGTCTTGACGGTGATTGATAACGGCTCCGGAATGGACGCTCACACGCTCCGTACCGCCTTACGCTTCGGGGGCAGTACTCGCTTCAACAATCGTGACGGCCTTGGCCGGTACGGTATGGGTCTCCCCAACAGTTCGTTAAGCCAAGCACAGCGCGTGACAGTTTATACGTGGCGATCCGAGTCGAAACTGGTCCTGTCCTCCTATCTCGACATTGATGAGATCGCTTCTGGTGATCTTACAGAAGTTCCAAAGCCGCTACGGATTCCCCGACCGGACTTCGTTGGTAGGCATACGTCCGGTACTGCGGTCAGGTGGACCCGCTGCGACCGGCTCGATAACAGACGGATCTCGACCCTAGCAGGGAAGCTCCTTCTTTCACTCGGACGGCGATTTCGGCACTTCCTTTGGGAGGGAGTGTCTATTTCAGTTAACGGCGACCCAGTTGAGCCAGTAGATCCGCTGTTCCTTCATCAGTCTGCGGTCTTCAACGGAGCATCACAGTTTGGCGATGAAATGGTATATGAGGTATCGGCGAGCACAGAGACGCCAGGTATCACTGGGGTTGTGCGCGTCCGCTTTTCCGAGTTGCCAGTCGAAGAGTGGTCTGGACTAAGTAACAGCGATAAGCGCGCTCGAGGCATCGCGAAGGGCGCAGGCGTGTCGATAGTCCGGGGCGGACGCGAGGTCGACTACGGGTGGTTCTTCCTTGGCGGAAAGCGGCGGGAGAACTACGATGACTGGTGGCGCTGCGAAATACAGTTTGATCCAGTTTTAGACGAGGCCTTCGGGATCACCCACACAAAGCAGCAAATTCGCCCAAGACCGCATTTGATTGAAGCACTGACGCCTGACATCGAAGCAGTCGCAAGAGCGTTGAACAGCCGCGCTCGTAAAGCGCATTCATCCGTGAAAATCGCGGAGCGGTTCAGCACCTCAGAAGATCACGCGAGCAAAATGGATGAAATGCTAACGCCGCTACCCTCAGCAAGCCGGCCACGCGACAAGCAAGTGATTAACGCTCTCGGCAAGAAACTGGCTCAGAACCAGAAGAATGGAAATGAGGCAACCGGCGGAACACGGTACAAAATCGTACCCGCTGCGCTTCGAGAGACTGCTTTCTTTAACTATGCTCGTGAAAAAGGACGCCTGGTGCTCATCCTTAACCCCGAGCACCCGTTCTACAAGATCGTTTACAAACCACTGCTTGATACGGATACACCTCTTGAAGCAACCCTCCGCGCGCACATTGATCTCCTGCTCTTGGCAGCCGCGCGGAACGAGGCGCTCTTGGACGATCGACAAACTCTGAAGGTGGCGGAGCAGATTCGGAATGGCTGGAGTGATACGCTAGCCACCTTCTTGAATGGGTGAGGTATGAGCCGCCATCATCACAACGATTGGTTCGTACTTGCGCCTCCGTTCCCTGAACGAGGCGATGCAAACCTTGTATTTCGGGATCATGCAGAGCGATTGGCCGCGGCTCTGCGGGAGCATGAGGTCAGCGATGCCGTTCAGCGCGCAACAGACCAATCGCTTGAAATGACGAGAACAGTCGAGCGGGCGACAGCACTGCGTGCCGCCCTGCATCTACTCGCTGACCTTGCTCGTCAGCGGTGGTCAATACGCGTCACAAACGATGGGTCCGTGGAGGTGAAGCGCCCAGATGAAGAACTTCTGAACCCACACCGAGAGAAAGCGAGAATTCGGTCACAGGAAATCGTCAAGCGTGATGAGCAACTTCGCGAACCAGCGACTAGGAAGTTCATCAGCTCGATGGAAACCAATGTATTCTATCGTGGCCGCCGTGTTTCAATCTTCTCTCTTATGCGAGACGGTCGAGAACTAGCTGAGTCATTGCGGCAAGTTAGACAGTTATGTGCTTCCGAGAGAGTACACCGGCTACGCTCAGTTATTGATCCTTATCTGCAGTTTATTGATAGCTCGACAGTTTGCGGGCACACCGGTCTACGCCTCCAAGACATTTGGCGATATTTTCGACATACTTGGACAAACCAATATACGAGTACGCCAGGACGCTCTATGGCCTTTCTGGTCCGCGACCGTGCACGGGAATTTCACCCGATCGTTGGAATTGGTGCCTTGGGAAGCCCAATCATGCAGATCCGGGAGCGCGATGCATGGATTGGCTGGCAATCGGACGCCTTTTTGGAAATAGCCATAGAGGAACCATCCGCGGGACTCGGCGTGTGGCTTACTAAGACAGTCGATACAGCTATCAATGAGATCTTTCTAGAAGATTTCGTTGAGGACCAATTAATTGGTCCAAAAGATCTACGAGATCCCTCTGAAAGGGTTATTGAGCAACTTGTCTCCTTCAGCGCAGAGCAGCGTGAGCTTCATTACCGACTGGTAAGATCCCAGGACCTAAAGCGCTCCCCAAAGCAAGAATTGAATCTAAACACTGAGGAACATTGGCGGGAACGTGCCCTTACTCATCTTTACCGGAGTAAACGGGCTCTATCTCTTGCAGATATGTTGCGCTCGCGAGTGGTGCTTCGGCAATTTCTCGGAGATACACCAACCGAGGCTGGCGTCCGCCTCCTAGTTCGGAGCGCTAAGGGGCGGCAGATCATCAAGAACGTACTGCGTAAGGCAAGAGCAGACCGTGTCGGTATCGCTATGGCAGATATAACGGTATGTGGGGCGGTGGCCCCCTATAATGCAGTCCTCGGTGGCAAGCTTGTGTCAATGCTTGCTGCCAGTCCCGAGGTAATTACCGCCTATCGTAGGAAATACGTTGAGCAAGAGAGTGAGATAGCGTCCTCTATGGCAGGGCGCCCGATCGTGCGCCCCTCCCAATTAGTCTTCCTTGGAACCACATCTTTATATGGGGTTGGCTCAAGCCAGTACAGCCGCCTCCGCATGCCGGCCGAGGTCCTAGGAGGTCGCGCAGGTGAACGCTTTGAGTATCTAGAACTCGGGAAATCGGATGCTTATGGAACGTCCCACTTCAGCGCCGATACAGTTGACGCGTTGGTGGCGCTTGTCCAACAATCGAGTAACGGCCAGCGTGTGAATAGCATCTTCGGAGAAGGAGTAAGTCCAAAGCTCCGAAAGATTCGTGACGGTCTCGTCACGCTGAACCTTCCAGCGGACGCGCTCCTTCAGCATGGACGGCAGCGGATCGTGTATGGCGTACCATTGGTGCGCAACCTCCGGGAATTTCTCCTCGGGATGGACGATGAGCCCGACTACATCTTCAATCTCGATAAGTCAGAGGAGGCCACTGCTAGGATAGCCGAATGGTGGGCCCAACGCTGGCTTTTGCAGCGCATCACGAGGGACGACGTACTGCTCCAGGTTGAGCAACATACGCTAATCCGGCCGGTTCGGCATGGTGCTCGGGTCAATCTCCCGCCAGTTGATGACGGTCAGAGATGCCTCTTTGACGACCTTGTCTACTGATTGGAACCCCTGTGGCGGACAAAGTCCTGAAGCCGAGCCGAGGTCAATATGAGGCGGCACGCGCCGTAACGGCGTGGTATTTGGCTACTTATTTTCGGACTCCGTCCGATGTAGGTGTGGCCGCAATGTTCTGCAACAGCGATCGCGTGGGGCATTTCGCTGTTGATGCCTCATTGTTGGCTGCAGGTGACGGCGGATCGCTCTTTCGTTTGCTCGTCACAATGACGATGTTCCAACGCCGATCAGATCAGCAGATCATGCGAGTATTAAAGGGCATCTCCGATCAAGACTCGAGAGAAATGACAGATGCTGATGTACTCCTGAGTTTAGCGGATGGGGTGGACTGCCCGCATATTGGCGATCTGTCTAGCCTCAAGGTCCAATGCGATCTAAGTAAGCACCCTGTGACAAAGGAGGGTTGTTGCACTCAGCGCTCCGGCACTCTTTGCCATCTCAAGCGACACACCGAACTCCTCAAGCGCTATGGGCATTTTGGTAAGGTCCCGACATCTGCGGCGCTCACATTGCGCTCGTTTGGGACTAAATCGCTCGCAGAACTAAGACGCCAGATATGGGACCGCATCGATTGCCCTCTGCAGCGTGCAGTAGCGCTGGAGGAGAGCATCACTAGGTCGTGGAGGGTCAGCGAAAAGATCGCGGCCATGTTCCTCTCGGCGGTCACCAATCAGGCCCTATCGCAAGAACTAGCACCCTGGGCAGTTGGGGTTGACACAGCGTACTTCGTAGTGATCGATAGTAACGTTGATCTATTTCTAAAAGCGATTGGGTACTCCGGTCCGATGACTTACCGTGCGAGAAGAGGGTTTGTGCAGGCGCTCGCTAAGCATATCGCTCTCGATGAGTATTACCCAGGACTTGAACGGTATAATCCTCGGGTCGTCCAGCAGGCTCTCTATATGTTTATGAGCGAGAGTAACCGACGGTCAAATGAGATAGATTGTAGTCACGTCGGTCCGGCTTGTTGTGCTGCGTGCGGCGCGACACTCAAGGAGATCTGTTCGCGCCGGCGCGGTGATTCTGACGGCATACGAGGCAATAGTGCTTGAATTACATAGACATCTCGCTGCCGTGTTCGATGGTCTCCGAGACCGGCGCGCTGGGCCGGTCTTCTTCATCGAGCACCGTTTGAACGAGGCTGATCTCCAGGAACTACGGAACACTGTGCGCCGCGCGATCGCGACTTACCCTTTCGAGAGTGCCCAGTGGGATATGCAGCCACTGCCTCTATTGGTTTTAGCCGCTGAAGTGGGTTACCGATATCAGGGCAACGGGACCGACTTTTGGCCAATGCTCGAGGCTGAAACTGGCTGTAGCTTCGGAGTTGATTCTCGGCAGCGCCTCCGAGACCTCTTTGTCTCATCAGCGACGAAGTACCGAGGCGCCCAGCCTCCCGACACACCATGGGCTAGCTCATTTCGAATAATCGCATGGCCCATTACTCACGCGCTGTTACCTTTGGAATTCCATAGATCTCTCGCTGCAACTCTTGCGAAGCTTCGGGTGAGCGCCGCTGGGCTTGACGATGCGAACCTCTATCGGGCAGTCCGTGTTGCCGCAGGGCAATCATCAGCACGTTTCGAAACTTTCTTAGAGGATCCCCCGCTAGTCGTTGCGATCACCCGAATGCTGTTAGGGTCCACAGAGGTAGACCTCGTTCCTGAAATTATCGCGAGGATAAGAATAGACCTTGCTAAGGACGATATCTCTCGTCGTGACATCGCAGTGGCACAGCGTGTCCAACGATCGGTTCGCGGACATACAAATCCGAAAGTCGAGCCTAGCGCGGTACCAGCAGTGCGAGGACGCCTTCAACTGCGCAGGCGTGGTCAACAACTCACTCTTGAGGCGGTCTTCCCGCCCGTGGGAGGAACTCACTTCGATGGCCTTCGTCACGCTCTTCGGCGATTGCGATACGCGCCGCGGCTTTGGGGAGTATCAGCACGAGTTCCTAGTGAGCAACTGCTATCGGGGCTGCCCTTTAATGTGAAGCTCGAGTCGCCTCCAGATATCGGTACACCACTTCTACCCAACTTGTCGGATCTTGATATAGACGATGTGTCACGGCAACTCCTCAGCGCCTATAAGCTGGACTTCAGTTTACCGCTAGCGTTCACCGTCAACACCGATGAAGAAGTTTCGCGCGCTCTCAGGGGAACAGAGTTATCAGGTTATAGGCGCTATTGGCTACTTGTCTCTGAAGATACAGCGCTCGCATTAGGTCCGTTCCCAAGATTGGGAGTAGTTGGACCATACATTTGCATCGAGATAACTCCGTCGGACCCGGCGGCAGTGCGCGCACTTGAAAGTTTAGGCTTTCAAGTGCGTTTTGGAATCGACATTTCGTTTGCCGGAGCTCCTGCACTTAACCCAGAAGCTTCGATTCCTGAGTTCGTTACTGGTGACACGCGGATCGTTGTGCCGCGCCGAGCATATTCAGGTGACGCTTCGGTCAAGCTTGGCAGCAACCTCGTATCTCTTGATGAGGATCCTGTAAAAGTATGCATCCCACAAGGTGAGCATATCCTGGAGATCGCGAACGATGGACAGGTGAGGAATTACCGTTTCCGAGGCACTGAATCTAGTACAGTCGTGCCACTGAAGACGTGTTGGGTAGAGTTGAATGCACCTGAGATGACAGTTCAGGCACTTTTGAGTGGTGCTGCGACTCTCAAGGTAGATTCTCTTGTGCCTCTTGAGGGTCTAGAGTTAACGGTTGAGCTTGAGGTAACCGGGCGCCGTTCCAGTGTGACGGTCCCCCTAGGACCCCTGCCCCAGATCATCATGGCAGATGATGAGCCATGGCCAAGTCTCTTGGATGAGACAACACGCACCCTTGCTTTACAAGACCAAAGCCCGACTCTTCATGTACGCGTTGGCTCGTTGGCAACAGGCTCTTGGATTCTTGAGCAGCGTGTACGTCCCTGCTGGTGGGAGCGCGGTAGTTATGGGATCTCACTGCAAAGCGACCTGGGGCGACTTGCACATGGTGCAATTTCGATGACTGACCCCGTGGGACGGCCGGATCCCTCAGATATCGATGCAGATGAGGCGAGGCTTTTAGCTCCACTAGATTTGGACACCTCGGTCTTTGGGACTTCAGCTGAATTCACTACATTATGTGTATCGCCGAACCGCATGCGCCTCGAGCCACCAGTAGTTCACAAGCCGCAGTTGAGCCGCCGCCGAAGGGCAGACGCCGGATCAGTGGGTCTCGAGGACTTAACAGAGGCTTATCTTCGGTGGGCACTGGCCGAGAGCGATACATTAATTGCCGAGGTCAGACGGCGGCAAGTCCTAAACTACATTGACCGTTGGATCTCGGAGGTATGCTGCGGAAGCGTCTGGGCGGAGCGGGAAGTTGAAGTTGAAGCATCCAGTGGAGACCCATGGGAGTTGCTGGCCGAGGTGTGCCGCGAGATGGGCTTAGGAACCGACCCGTATGTAGAGCTAACACCTACCGATGATGAGGCTGTCCGAAAGCTTGCCTTTGAGGGAATCCGCCGAGCTCATCCGGAATTGTGGGCCAGAGTAGGTGACTTAGACGGAGACGATTACGAGGCTCTGGATCTCACCTGCGGCCGTGCGTACAGCGATCTGGCAGCCAAGTACATCAAAAGTGGGCAACATGACCTAGCGGCTGAGATCGCTGAGGGTGATCCTGGGGCAGCAGCTGAGGATTGGGACGCCGCTCTAGAAGCGGCAAAAGCACGGTCTGAGTTGCGCGAGCTAGGCGAATTGCTCCTACCAACGGACAGCGCGCACGCTCTCGTAAGCCTTGACTTTACGTTAATGTCGTTCGCTGACATGACCGACGAGTTAATTCGATGGGCCCGGAAGTCGAAGCGTGCGTTGAGTGGCCCAGTGCCCGACGACGGGATTCTCCAAGCTATACTAGCACTCTGGCTCGCCCCTGAGATTGCCGTTAACCTCGACTGGCGGGGTGCTATGGACACTCTCATAGCGGACCGATGTGTAGCGCGAGCAGCCCGATACATATCGCTACGCAGCCGCTATGTTAGGAAGGGAGGAACTGTGTGACCCGCCGGAACCCTTATGTGGATCTATGTCTAACAGTACAAGCCGTAAGGCGGGATCTTGAACGTATACGAACTCCACTCGCACCTGCGATGGGGATTGCAGCGTCTATTTATACGCACCAGATCGCTAACACGCACCGCGTCCTTACCGATCTTCGAGTTCGTCACTTACTAGCAGACGAGGTCGGCCTCGGAAAGACTGTGCAGGCATTGATGATCATCAATGCACTGCGGAGTCAACGTTCAAATCTGAGGGTCCTCGTAATCGCTCCTGACCGACTTGTCCCTCAGTGGCGCGACGAAATATTGACCAGAGCCCACACCGCACCAACCGGTGAGGGCAACTCCACCGAAGGAAGCCAGTACATCCGCCTCGCATGGGAAGCGCAACTCCGGATGGTGGATAAGGACGGGAAGGCCCGCTGGTTGCTTAGTGACATCGATCCAGAGCACTTCGATGTGTTAGTTGTTGACGAGTTGCACCGGCTTCGCAGTGATTTGCAGGATCGAATAGTACGCTCGGCACCGGATTTCGAACATGTGCTGATCCTAACTGCAACTCCAGCATTCCAGCGCGTCGAGCGACATGCCCAGCTATTCTCTATTCTGGAGCCAGAGCGCACAACGATCGCGCGATGGCGTGCCGCGACCAGTCACGAGGGCAAGCAAGCCGTGTTGACCGTAAGTGACGACATTTCAAAGTGGCCCGCGTGGGCAGGCGCTGATGTAGTCAATTCGCTGCTTGATCGTGACCGAACCGCAGCCGCATCGCAGTCAGATGATGTAGAAACCACTGCTCTATCACACTGCGCCTATCGGAGAGTAATTCGAACCCGTCGTATAGATTATGACGGAGTGCTACCCCGCCGCCGGCATTTTTCAATAGTAACGGAGCCGCTTGGTGCTGAGGTCGAACGGCAATCGCTGATGTGGCGCTACTTCGAGTTTCTCGGCGATCTCAATCGGCGCTTTGACCCCGTCCTACTTGCGAAGCGGGTAATATTAAGCCCTCCATCACTCGAACAGCGCGTGGACTTCCTTAGACGCGAGGGGCACGAGCGTGAGAAGCTTCTGGAGCAGGTAAAACCGCTGGTCCACCGTAGCAATGGTGACTCACGGGCGGACGCGCTTGTGGACCTATTAGCCCAAATTTGGATCAAAGAGCCAGATGAGCGTGTGCTTGTAGCAGCTCAGGACAACCTAACGGTCGACTACCTGTTTGACTTTGTGCAAGGGCGGCTCCCCCTTATTGGACCTATGACTCAACGCAAGCCATTGGTCGCGGCGAGGGTTCGCCAAGGCATGATGACCGACGCGGTTGAAGACATTGCTGGCTACGGCAATGAGACGAATGAGAACCTAGAAGCGTTTCAGCGAGGTAACGCTCAGGTGCTGTTTGCACCGGAGGCAGCGCAAGTAGGATTGAATCTGCAGTGCGCTCGCATCCTGGTGCTCTATAGCGTCCCGTGGCGCCCCGAGGAGGTCGAGCAATGGATCGGCCGGCTCGATAGGATCGGGAATGCAGCGGCGGTTTCGTCAGGTGGAACTGCCAAGTCAGTAGATGTCTACACCATTGCGCAGAGGGGCCTTATTGACGAGAAAGTCGTTACAGTTCTGCAACGCTTCCATGTATTCGAACGGAGTGTAAACCTCGACGGCAATCACCTTGAAGAGGTTGCTCAGCGCATCGAGGTTGCTGCACTACGACGCGAAAAGGCAAACTGGCACGATCTCGAAGATGCAACAGAGGCAATGGCGGCAGAGGATGAGGTCCAAGAACTGGACTCCCCGCTTCGCCCTTCGCTCCCGTGGACTGTATCCTGGGCAACCGCTCTCCGCGAGCATGTAGAGGGCATGCCACCAGTTGCTCCAGTGTTGCTCGAATTGCCGGAACACTCTCGAGTTGGGCCTCGTGCATGGGATCGTGCGACGGAAGGAATGATCAAGCTGCTCGGGCGCAGTGGGGACTACCATATACGATCGAACACTGACCCAACCGGAATGAAATTTGGAACTCTCTGGTACCAATTTGGAGAGCTCGGCATCTACGGACACCGTGAGGTGAAGTCCAAAGTCATCTTTTCATTCGGCGCTGATCCGTCACAGGATCGGAGCCCGAGGTATGCACACGCTTTCATCACTCGCCGCGGAAGTATCGAAACACCGCCACGCAGAAGTGTGACATTGAAGTTAGATGATCGTGAGGATGCAAGACGTCCGCTGCGTTTCTTCAACTTTGGTGACCGTCTTCATGACGAACTCATCAGAGGCTGGCAGCCTAGTCCTCGCAAACACCAGTTGCTCGACGTTACCCTTTTCGAGAACAGCTTCCTATTCAGGAACAACTCGCCAGGCCTGTACCTGATTCGTGTATCAACACTTGACGCAACAACAGCACTAACACGCAGTGGCATCAGAGATCGTGCCCTAGAGGCCATTGCTTGGGCAGCAAAGCATACATCAGCGGAGCGGTTAGCGGAATTAGTCCGCCCATTTGCTCGTGTAGTTCAGTGCGCACTTGAAGCTGATTCTCGGTGGCTGGCAGTTCAGCTGTCTGCCGAACTCCGCTTAGAGGGCATGAAGCTATCAAGTGGACACTGGACGGCTCTGGGAGCAGAGGATTTAACAACTCTTCTAAACCCGATGGCTCATGACGGTACCGGGATATCTAGGTCTTCCGTGTGGGAACCAACTAATAAAGATATACCGGATGTTCGAACTGCCACGGCAGTTCTGGAACGCCTACGACAGGCAGACTCCGGCGCGGCAAAGTTATCATGGAGCCACCGGTTGCCCGAGTTTGACCGCGTCCTTACAGTTAGGAGGCGAATCCTTGCTGAAGAGAGACGCGATCAGGAGGCGGTGAGAGGATATGAACTGGAAGATGCGGAGGACAAACTCAAGATAGCCGAGACGCGAGGGAATCGAGCACAGATCACGCGTGCCGAGAGAGCGCGAAACGACGCAATCGACTTACTCGCTTTAACCAGGGTATTCTGGCAGCAACGAGACTCCTGGCTCCAGGAGTTAGGCACATCAATCCAGGGGCTATTACCTCAGGAGCATTTAACAGCAATAATCCGCGTGCGGTGCGCAACGTGATTCACTTAAGCAGAGACCATGGATCGGGAGCACCATCGCTCACCTTCCAGGACCAAGCAGCACTCCTATCTCCTAGCAGATCCATTGCGGCCATCATCTGCGCTGGGGCGGGGAAGGTTATTGATACCTGGCCTTCGTTACTTGTTATGCGCTCTTCAACTCCAGTTGACCGTCCCCGGGCTAATAGCGCCCACCGCCACTCGTCAGCATCATAGAGGTCTATAGCGCGTCGGCTATCGCCGTCGACAGCCAGGACAATTGGGTGCCAGTGTGCGTCGCTATAGCCACGACGATAAGCACACCAAATCCCGTCACGCGCCTGCTCTGACCAACGCCCCTCGCAGACAGAGGCATCATACCTCCCGAAAAAGGTCCCTGTCGGACCAGATAGCACCCGGATATTCGCATCAGGACTGAGTAGACGAGCCTCGCTCGAAAAGGATCCGACGAGAAGATCCCAGAATCCAGCTAGCGACAGCATGTCATGTCGGACCGGCTGAGAGAGCCTGCGTGCAGCGTGCCGAAAGTAGTGGAAAGGCTGGAGCCATTCTTGCAATGATGTTTGATACACGCCTCCGAGTTGCAGAGCGGCGAGATCGTCATCCGAGGCGGCGCGAATCCGTCTTGCGATGTCTCGTGGATTTTTGACGTCGAGAGTCTTTACTCCATCAGGTATGCCAGCGACGCTTAGCAACACACCTACGTTGTGCCCTACCCTCAGCCAGCAAGGACGAGATGGTGCCACGTAGCGCTCATTGCCAATGAAAACCTCCTGGCATTCGCCTAATGCCATCATACGGTCGAGCACAGTACCAACCAAGGCGGTGGGCACATCCTCGTGCAATCCGACTGCATAGAGTTGCTCGCGGGCGAAACGGACCACAGCACGCCTAGGACTCAGACCCCAGCGTGCGAGCGCAGAGCGCATCAACTCAACAAGCCCACGCTCAGCGAGCGTGCCATCCTCCTGCACGACTCCCAGTTCTTTTGCGAGGGTAGTTCGACCGATCACCTCTAAGCTCATGATTGAGCCTCTGAGGCAACGATCGCAGCTTCAATAATCGCGCGACACTCGGCCCCGTGCGCGATAGCTATTAGCAGGGCCTTAGCGCGAGTGCACGCAACGTAGAGGTCATCTCGGCGGAACACTCGTCCAAGCTCACCAAGGTCATAGAGCACGACCACGTCTGCTTCCAACCCCTTGAAGGACCTCGCCGTTGTAACCAACACGCCGCCGCCATCCCGCCATGTGTCGGCGCTCGTGACAAGTGGCACCCCGCATACTTCCCCGACGTCAGCGAGACTGCCATTCGCCTTTGCAAATGGTCCGATCACTGCAATTTGATTGGCCGACACATCATCGCGCTCCAACAACCTCCGCAACTCTCCTAATACGAGCCCCTTCTGCTGCCGTTGGCTGGTTGCACTGAGCAGGCGGATCTGAGCGCCAGATGGAACTCGCGCGTAAATGTGCGGCTGAAGGTCTATGACTGATGCGCTCGCGGCGGCGATCCTCCGTGTATTTCGACAGTTAATTGTCAAACGGAAGCGTGCATCAAATTCGAGTGGAGGCGACTGGACCTCACCACGCAGGGACTGGTTTGGATCCATGAACGCGTAGACGGGACCGTCTGCTGTTTCCAGTAAGGACTGCGTAAGCGCGTACCACCAACCCAGAGCGAAATCTTGCGCCTCGTCCACAACGAGTGCATCATACCTTACGCTTTGGCCGGACAGTTCGAGCGCAAGCACTGCCTGCTCAAGAAGGTCAGGTACTTCGTGATCCCAGAAGGACTCATTCGGAGAGCCGCCGCTCGCTGGCTTAAACCCAATTCCTGCTGCTTCGGCTAGTTCAGCCGCAAGCCTGTGAAAATTCTTCACAGTGACCATTTCACGGAAGTCAGCGAGAGTGGGATCCTCATCGATCTGCCTCCGGATCCAGCCTGCGAGTTCCTTGTTATAGCAGGTGAATAGAGTGCGCTTGCCGCTACGGGCGAATGCTATGGCTCTATGGAGAGCAAGGAAAGTCTTACCAGATCCGGCCACTCCCTCCACGAGCACGCGATCTTGAGAATAGAGGCCTTCAAATACTTGAGCTTGGTGCTCCGTAAGTTCGAGCAGTTGTCCTGCAGCTAATGTGATGTCCGGCCCGACTGGCCTGAACACTCGGAACTTCGGCATTAGACAGTCATTGAGCAACATCGTGTACTGAGGAGGGCTCAGCTTTCGTGCATCCTCAGTCCACGCGTTATAGGCCGTCATGACAGCTTGTTCCGCAAACGCTAAGTGACGTCGCCCGATAACGATAGCCTTATCGGCATGGGGCGGTGGCTTTCCTTCATAATCCATGTGCGGGAAGACCACGGCGTAACCATGGGTGAAATCGCTTTTTCGCACGCGTCCCCCTGAGCGCTCCTTCAAAATGTCGAGAAGCGCATGCATGCTACGGCGCGCTTGTTGGAAGGGATCCTGAAACTTGACGGGGCCATCTGAATTGTCGCGATACCAACCGTGTCCGTCATGTCGGATCGTGTGCCCTCCCTTAACCTCGAGCACGAGTAGGCCATAGTCCGGGTGAACGATTACGAAGTCAGCCTCACCCTCAGCCAGAGCCCCTTCGCCTCTCCATGGACGAAGCCAGGGGTACGAGTGCAGAACTACAAACTTGTCATTCAGCTGATCCCGGAGCGCTCTATACACCGGTTCTTCAGAGGTGTGCTCGAGTTGGGCGGGATCGATGTCGGGGATCATGCGTGCCATCAGTTTGCCTCCAGAGGCTGAAGGACCCCGTCGATGAACACACCATAGGCGCGGCCTAAGACGCGCACTCCTGGGAGCCGTGGTGCTTCAGAACTGGGAGCTATATGGGAGTAGTAAAGAACATGCGCCTTTCCGTTCCGTACGCTCGGCAAGCCGAACGTCCAATGCTCACTAGTTGCGTTGAACGCATTTTCACCCACTAGGAGCCTCGGGATGCGATCTCTCCTATCAGCGGGAAAGTCATCTGCTGCAGTTGGCTTGAACACGACCCATGATCCAGCAGAGAACATACCTCCTGGCATTCGCTCTAGGGTAGGCTTCGTGAGTTGCACCACAAATGCCCCATTGGGAACACCTGACAACATCACGGTAGTCACAGGGCTCAACGATTCTGTAACCCTTAGGCTCGACGCTTGGTATACTGGGTGCCCGCCCTCTTGCTCCTGCAGAAAAGGGGGCAGACCATTGCCGCTGCGAGTTCCTCGCGAAGCGCCGGTTGCCTCTCTCACGGCTGCGGGCAGAGCCCGGTCGACGATCAATTGGTCAACTACGACCACTTCTCCTGCATCGGCGAGCGTACGTCCGCCAGCCGACCCTGATTCTCCGGGAGTGAGCGGGTGACCCAGCACGACGATCCGATCGTCTAGGTTGGGGAGGCGCAATCCACCAGCAATCTCTTCTACCTCGTATCCGGATGCTAGTAGGTCTACTGCTAAGGCGCGGAGTAGGCGTCGCTCCTCTTCGACCGCAATCGTTGGCGACTGGCCATGCATAATATGGCGCAAAAATGCGGCTGCTAAGCCTCGATTGAGGTATTTATGGTCCCATTTATTCTTGTAGCTTCTGAGACATTCATAACAGGAGTGAGTGCAATTGCACGACTCCAACCGTTTGAGCGCCTCGGTCAACAATGCACCAACGTCCGAAGCCGCTGCCCGTACATACCCGGCGCCACCCGGGGTCAAATCATAAAGGTATACCTCTACCTGTCGCCCTGTTCGTCCACCGCTCGTCATCGCGACTCGGTACTCCGCCCCGATATCAGACACCTCGATGTCCTGCAGCTTCGCGGCTGCAGCCGCGAGAGCCTCCGCAACTGTCGTGAGGACAACCTTCGCGACAATTGATCCAGGCGGCAGATTAACAGAGCCACTGAGTTGAAAACGCAGAAGCGCTATGTCCGTAGTAAACTCATTGCCGAACACCACTACAACTGGCCGCCCACTACAATTGGCACCATGGGGATAGCGATCGGGATTCGGGCGTGGGTGACCACCGCTCTGGAAACGTCCAGCAATCCATCCGTTGGGCTCTGCTCGACCGCATCCGTGGCAGTAGAGGAAACCAGGACGCATCTGATCTTTTGAGCCCGTGTTAGTCAGCACAAGCCGCTGTTTTGATGTCCAGATCTCGTAGCCGGCACCATTCTCAGTCGTTTTGCTATCTACAGCCGGCCCCACATCGGTGAACGGGGCGCTGAGCTTGGCCCTAGTTGGGCGTGTTGGAGTTGGGCTATCCTCGAGCGGCAGTTCTGGTGGCAGGTCTATAGGGTGAGCGAATCCGGGGGGACGAATCCAGCGTGTTCCTACACCGAGCGAGCCCCCAGTCCCACAAGCCGGGCAATCCATGACCTGGTTTACATAATGATCGTTACTCCTTGGTTCGACCTGTGCATAACCGCAGCGGTCACACTCGAAGTAGATCTTCATCGCTAACCACGCCTGCCAGCAGTCGCGACGCCTGAACGGAGTCCAAACTGCGAACGAGTAGTGCCGCTCCCCGTTGACCCAAACCTCACGCCCAGGGGCGTAGCCCGAAAGAGCCTGATTGAGGCCTAGTTGCGGCGAGTACTTGATGACCGCTCGCCGTTCCGTGCTTGCTGCGGGATCGAAGACATGGAAGGTAGCCACATCAGTAGGGAACGCATATCTCGGAAGAACAGCTCGATCAAAAAGCCTGTCTAGAAGCTTCTCAGGATCGAGGCCTCCTTCTTGCGCCCCCTCTACTCGATCGGTGTCTGGCTCACTGTCCACGTCCTCAGGTGTTGCCTCACCCGCATCAAAGTCTATCGCGTCACCCCAGTCCATCAAGATGCCGCGCCCTGACCTGCCTGCATCTCCCGCTTCGACAAGTAGTTCTTCGGTCGCTTGAGATATTTGGGCGTCGACCTCATCAGACTCGACCGGACCTGCACCGACCTCTCGCAAAGAGCCGAGTAGCTCCTCAGGGATCTTATTGATGAAGTCCGACTGATGGTTAAGGACCACCCCCGGGACGACTTCAGCCAAAGCATCGGCAACTGCGGCTTGATTGTTGGCCAACCAGGTCTCAAGTCCTGCGTACGAAAATTCGTTCACGCCACCGTTTCGAAAGTCTCTAAGCATTCCCAAACTTTCGAAGACGTTGGCGCTGACCGACTCTTCTTCGTCAAGACCGGGAATTGCGTACTGCTGGTACAAGCTCATCACCAAAGCAAAGCAGTGGCGGCGAACAATCTCAAAGTTATCAAGATTTAAGATCGGATCTGGAACAGGGCCGCTGACCATGCCGGCGGGATCTGAATAGAACTCCTGATCGTGGCTATCGGCGCCGCAGTAGGTGATGACCGTGGATAGTGCAGATCCTCGGCGTCCGGCACGCCCAGCCCGCTGCTGGTAGTTTGCACGGCCTGGTGGTACATTTCTTAGTGCAACAGCGGTGAGGCTCCCGATGTCGATCCCTACCTCCATTGTGGTGGTGCACGAAAGGACATCAATAGGACCACCACGTCGCCCCTCGGGTCCTTCAACGTCCAGATCCTGGAACCTGAGTTCGTGCCACTCAGCCCTAGCCACCGCGGCACTGTTGCTACTGTCGTTGAGCGCCGCAGAGTGCTCCGCTGCAACATACGGGTGCGGGGCGTACCCTGGCTCGTCGAAAAGCCGCTCGACGTGGCGCCTAAAGTGTCCCTTGCGCGAACGAAAGACGAGATCGTGTGTAGGATCCAGTTGTCTAGTCACGCCGCCGCACTGACGATTTCCGATGCGAACGCAACACCTATCACCTGCTAGTAGGCTCCCAGGTTGAACGGTTGTACAGGTGTTGCAGCGTCTCCAAGAAACTCCATTGCTCATAACACGGAGCTTGTTAGCACGTAGAATAAAGCCATTTGCGGTCTCATTAACCGCGAAAGTCGCCTTGATGAATTGCGTCCACGGGGTTTGAGTTCCAGCACTGCTGCGGAGATGTGTGTTGAACCATCGAGTGCCGACTATGTCCCTCAAAACACCGGGGAACGTGGCTTTGGTCCTTCGAATCTTGGCACCGGTCTCTGAATCCAGCCACTCGCTCGGTGTCGTCGGCAAGTATAAAGCGTGACTCGCGACTGCATCTGAAATCCAGAGTTCGAGCAGCGCCCAGCGCCGCTCATTTTCAGTTAAGTCGACAGGCTCGGGGGGCGCTGGGAGCAGTTCAAAGGCCCGCAAGTCGATTGCGTCGAGGTGCGGCTTAATCGCCGCCAATCCAAGTGCGCTAATCCCCGTGTGTGGATCCGTCAATACGGGGTAGAGCGCAAGCATAAGCGCCTTGTTCGTGCGGTGGGTGTTCATCTCTGCTGAGCGATTGAAGAACTCTCTCTCAGTCGCTGGGGGATCGTTAGCCAACAGCCCGCGGAAAACCTCAAGATCTGCGTCGAAGTGCGGAGCCTGAGCCGGCCGCAGTGTTACACCACGACGAACGCAGCCCGTGAGGAGTGCTGCATAGGAGTGATCAAGCGTCACAGGCACCCCGTACCTATCCTCAAGGTCGGAGAAACCATCTAGAATGAGTGGCCGTACAGCGTCTCTCATCGAGTACTGCTGGAGTTTGCCGGCTAGCCGGGACGCTGCCTGCCTCCCATCTGAGAAAATCAAGGTCTTGCGGCCCTTGAGTGGTGTTCGAATATCTGGCCGGGGTGGCTGCTCAAGCAATTGCGACGAAACAATCTCTTGGAATGGCTCATCGCCCTTTGTTACGTGGTCCATGATGGTGTCCTGGGCACCACAGCATGGGCAATTTCTGAACTCTCCCGCAGGCGTATCCTGCTGACCTAAGGGAGGCAGCCACACCTCACGCGCATCCTCGCTGCTAGCGGTAAGGCGTCCTGAGACCGGATCTAAACACTGGAACCGGGCGCCGGCCCCTTGCGGCGGCTCCTCGAGCGCCAGGTAGATTGGCTGGACGACTTGGTCCACATCGTCGACCTCCCCGACGTCCTCAGACCAGAGGTAGTCAGGATCACTTGGGTTAAAGGCAAATGCCTTGAAAAAGGCTGAGCCACATGAGCGACAGGTGTACAGTTCAAACACACGCTTCCCGCATGTACACGCGTGTCGCGGCTGCGCGTAGAGTGCGCCTGTGGGTGGACGTTTAGTTCCCCACTGCCGTCGCAAAGTCTCCTCAATGCTTGAACAATCAGGGTCTGCACAGGCCCACAATCCAGGCAGTCCGCGGAAAAACGCATGTGCACGCGCAGCTAATAGTGGTGCCCCCCCTCCACGCCGCGCCATCGATGTCAGTTCAACGAGAGCGTCCGTGGCAGTGCGCGCGACTGTGGGATCCACCGACGGAAAAAGTCGAGCACCGAGGGCTTCAAGGCGCTGAGCGGGCCCTACTTCAGGAGGATCGCGCTCGTCATCATCCGGTGCGTGGGCACCGCTGGAAAGGTTTAGGAGACGCCCAACAACGGGAAGCTTTCTTAAGGAGTTATGCAGCAAGCGAGAAATGGGATCGCTATTCGGCGCAAATTGGACGTCAGTTCCGGTTATGATTAACTCAGTTGCCTCACCGATGCGCACCTCAATTTCGCCGTCAACCGTTCCGCCAATTACCGCAGTGATCTCATCCGGCAATTCAATGGGATCCGAGGCGATCGAGAAGTCGAGATCTAATATTTCCAAACCAGAGGTTAAGCAGCGCAGCGCCACATTTGTCCCGCTCGGCCCGGTGACGACCAGCGCTTGATCCTCACTCGACGTTGCGAGTGAAAGAACCGGAATGACCGCCGTCACCCGGCGCTGCAGTTCATCCGAGCGCAGTCCAGCAAAATCGACAGCGGCGAGAGCGTTCGCGACAGCAGGCTCTCCAGGACCTGAGGGGCACGCCGACCGCTTTGTTCCCGTTAGCACCTGAAACCCAACTAAAGGTTTTCCAGCAAGATCCGCGGCAAAGCGGCGAGCCGCCTCAGAATTCGAGAAAGAAGCACTCGTACAGATAACCTGCAACTGCTCGAGCGGCAGTGCCAAGCGACTCCGAAGGCGACGTATCAACATCGCCACTTCAGTGCCCTGGGCGCCGCGGTAGAGATGCGCCTCATCCAATATGAGCAATAATCGTTCAGAGGGATTGGCCTGGTAGAACTCCGCGGTACTCTGGAAGATACTCCGCTCAATTGGGCGTAGTAACATGTACTCGAGCATCGAGTAGTTCGTGACAAGGAGATCAGGCACGCCGTCCTGCGCCTCATGGCGGAGAAATAGTTCGGGATCTTCGGAACGCTCGATAGTCCGTATCCAGTTGTCGTTCCGGTCCTTCCATCGTCCACTTCCAAACCAAGAGGTTACTCCGTCTTCCCGATCAGGCGAAGTCGGTGGCTTCGCTGGCCACTTCCCTCTCCGACGGAGTTCTCGAATGAGATCCCTTGCCTCTGCGTCGGTAGCGGCACGAGCCTCGAGGTCAAGGTAGAACCGCAAGCTCTTCAGACGATCATGATGCTGACTAGTGTTTTCTCTCCGGCGCCCTGGGTAAAGGGTACGACCGGTGTAGCGCGCGAACTTCATCGGTCGACCACCATGGTCCTCGAACCATCGCGACACCGCATTGTCGCCAAACAGAACGCGCAGACGGCCAAGTTGGTCGTTTACCAGCGCGTTCATCGGATAAAGGAGCAGCGCGCGTACAGCACGTGTCTGAAAGCTTTGACTAGCGCTAGCTTCGGCAGCGAGGCGACCAAGTATAGGGAGAAGGAAGGTTTCCGTCTTTCCGGAGCCGGTACCAGTCGTCACCACCAGATCGTTAAAGGGAGCATTCAAAGCGATTTCTAGCGCCTGCGCTTGGTGTTCGTATGGTGGATTGAAGATAAGGCCCCGCTCCCCAAGATCAGTCAGTAGCTTTCCCACTTGCGTCGGCAGTTCTAGTTGATCGTATCGGCGAGATCCAACGTAGCGGGCCGTGCTCTCCAGATAAGGATCCTGTGCGATTGCGCCGGTTCGATGCAGAAGTTCATCCCGTAGATCAACAAGAGTAGGATTGGAGACGTGATAGGTGGACGTGATGTACGTCCGCAACGCGTTGCTGTAGTGCTGAAGCTCTCGGTACATCTTCTAGCCTTCTCAGTTCGTCTGGGTAGGTGCTGGCTCCCTCGCTCCAGGAGTTAACCAGCATCGTGATGACATTTGATCGCGCGCCCACTTAGGAGTGACGCATAGCATTGGCCAATATTCAGCCTCTCAATGCTGGTCCTGCTGATGAGCCGGTCTGATTTAGTTCGGAATGAAGGCTCGGGAGACACTGTTGTATGCTCACCTAGCTTCGACATCAAACGACAGGAAGGTAAGACCTTGCGCACGTACGGCCCATTTGGGCAGTTCGTTCTTGAACACGAATGTAAAGTCCATAGCGTAAGGCACTTCGTTCAACGATGTGCTAGAGGAAGGTGTCTCCAGGATGCATGCTCCGTGCAGATTCCAGCACCCTGTCCAGTTCTCAAAAGACTTCCAATCGGATCAAGCTGATGGTCACTTTGGAAGTGCCACTTAAAATCAAACTCACAGAAGTCATCAAGAATTCCTAGTTCAGTGCGTTGATCGATAACAGTGAAGGATTCGAATCTCATCGACATCATCTTTACATATTTTGGATGCTTGTCCTCGAGAATTCTGACCGCACCGAGCCACCACATGCTGAAGTTTCATCCCGCTTTGGGCGTCCAGCAGAGGCTAGCCTATTCAGTGTATCGTTCGGCCGCGAGCACAGTATTATCAATTGGTCGGATTTCACGTTGGCCATAGCCCAAGTTCCTCGGCCTGCCGGGCCAGTGAGATGGTATGGGAGCGGTCGATAATCGCTTTGCGCTTGGCCACACTCCGGCTTTGCCGAGCGCGTACTCTAAAAAATCGTTGGCCAGGGTCAACTCGCCGATTTTGGCATGCAGCGTCTTCACATCCACCGGCGGGTTCGCCGCTCCAGCCTTTTCGGCCCCGAACACGTCGGCCGCCCCGTCGTGGAGTTGGGCTTTCCACTGGGTGATCTGGTTGGGATGGACAACGAACTGTTGCGCCAACTCGGCCAGGGTTTTCTCCCCCTTCACGGCAGCCAAGGCCACTTTGGCCTTGAAAGCCGGTGAGTGGTTCCGGCGGGGTCGCTTGCTCATCGTTTCTCCTGTTCGGCGGCCATTCTGGCTGCTCTCAGGCAGAAACTCCACTTATCCCGCTGTCCAAATTTCCCGAACCAGCTCTGTGCCAGTTCACTGCCCCAGGCCATAGCGACGTGTGGGCTGCATGGGTGTGGGGATCATCACATGCTGGCCTTTGGGGCTCCACATCGCCCGCAGGGTCGGATGCCAGCTGATGTTGAACTCATCCGCATAGTAGAACACCGTGTCAGGCTTCAGCTCATCGCGGGTGTCTTCGACCGTCTTTTTTTGAGCGCATAATCAGGATCGGGGCTGGTGATCGTGTGCTGCGGCCGGCTCAGCGCCATGCCACCGGCCCGCAGCAGCCGCTGCACACTGGGCACACTCATGCGCAAGCCCGTCTCCCCGGCCAGATGATCGGCCAGCTGGGCGGCCGTCCAGAGGGAGAACGGCAGGCCCAGGGCACGGGGGCGCCGGCGCACGAGCTCCAGCATACGGGTTCGGTAAGCAGGCGTGACCTTCGGCGGGGTGCCCGAGCGGGGAGCATCGGCCAGACCGGCCGTGCCTTCCGCCGCATAGCAGGCCAACCAGCGCCTGACTGTCTCCTCATGCTGACGCACGATGGCAGCAATCTCGGCCGCAACCAGACGACGCTCGGCCGAGAGCAGGATCATCAGGGCGCGAATACGCACCCGCGGGTCTGGACTGGTGTGATAAAGCTGGTCAAGTTCGCTCAACTGCTCTGGGCTGAGCGCATCAGGCAAATGGGGTGCATGGCGGCCTCCCGGCTCTCCCACACCCCAACATACCACAGAACTTCCGACGCTATACTTAGCGCCAGAATTCAAAAAATCACATTTCGTTTTAAGGCCGAGCCGCCTTGGTGTTGGAGGTCAAGGAGGCGGGGCAGGAATGCGAAATGAACAGAGCGGATGAGACCCAGCCCCGTCACCGACGACGTCGCGAGGTCTGGCTAGACCAGTTCTCTACTCAGTCGCCGGCCAGCGCCCCCCGCCCCCTAATTACCACTCCCTCTCAGGTGCGCGGCAATGTTCTCAACAATGCGCCGCCCCACCTCTGTCGTTGATGAGTTGGCAGGTATGCCCCTGATGTTTAGTAGATTTTCAAACTGACACATCCAATATTTCTCATACAGTTCGAGATCAGCTGGAATTACTTCATCTTGTAATAACCAGCAATTTACCTCAGAACCATTGCGCCATTCATCGCGCATCCAATCGTATAAAGCGCCTGGCTCTTTATCGAGGGCTTTAGTTATATGCAGTCTAAGGCGTTTATTAGCGTTATATTCAGTCTGGCCAATATAACGGGGCACCCCATCCCTAGTTGAATATAAGCAGTAAACCTCACCCATGCTCTTACCCCCATCGTCTCGCAAGGGAATATCCGAGGCGGGGGGTTAAGGGTAGGCCCAACCTGTGCTATTCTAAAAATAGGAGGTTCGCTCTGGGGGCAAAAATGCTCCTGGGAAAAACAAGCGGACACAGGTCACTCTCCCCGGGTGACGCCTATGGCTTCTTGCAGAGCCTCCTCGAAACGCAACTCGATGGAGACTCGCCATGCACGTGGCCCTGGACGACTATATCTACTGCTCCCCCTTTCTCGGAGCTCTCTCGCTCGATCGCCTCTTCGAGGAGGCAACGAAAGCGATGGTGCCCTTCGACATCCCGGCCCCGCCGGCGCTCCAGGATGAGCGCCTCGATGCGGAAGCCGCAGCGGACATCCTGCTCGAGCAGGTCAAGCGCCTGCCTGAACGCCAGCACCTCGTGATCCACTCCATCTTCTACAACGGCCTGTCCCCAGCCGCCACCGCGCGTCGCCTGGGTATCAGCGGCGCCGCCGTGACCAAGCTTCGGGACAAGGCTCTCAAGCGCCTGCTCGTAAATCTCGAACCGCGTCGTGGCGAACTCTTCATATAGTTTACTGCGTCCGCGCGGATCCCTTAACCCCAGGAGAAAACCTATGACTGCCACTGGCCTCAAGCAGCAGCACAGTTACGTTCAGAAGCTGAAGCAGAAGAACTTCAACTTCGGCCTGACCGTCGGCGACGCATTCGTGCGTGGCATTCGCGACATCGGCTATAAGCACACCGGCACGGCCATCGACGAGCAAATCGATAACTCCTACCAAGCTGGGGCAGAGGAAGTGCATATCGTGTTCGGGTACGACGGCACAAAATCGGCCAAGAAGCCCTCTGAACTTGCCGTGATCGACCTCGGACATGGGATGGAGCCGGATATGATCCGCGCCTCCGTCACGTGGGGCGGAACGCACCGAGAGAATGATCGAAGCGGCTTTGGCCGTTACGGTTATGGCTTACCCAGTTCGGCCGTGAGCCAAGGCCATCGCTACACGGTCTATTCCAAGCTCGAGGGAGGACCAATCTGGGCGGTGACCATCGACATCGATGAAATCAGTAATGGTGAATATACCGATGAGCGCGGCCAGATCATCGTACCGCCAGCTAAGAAAGTGAACCTTCCGTCGTTCGTTCAGGATTATATCGAGGAGCACTTGGAAGGTGTCTGGGACCACGGCACAATTGTCGTGATGGAGAAGCTTGATAAGCTGTCCAAAAAGACGGCGACCTCTCTCCACGACTTCTTGATGGAACACTTCGGTGTCACTTATCATAAGCTTCGTGGTGATTTCGACATCTACGTCAATGGCGCTAACGTTGAACCGATCGACCCGCTGTTCATTACACCGGGCTATCGGTTCTATGATGCCGACGAGCAGCGCGCTAAGGCGCTGGAGCCGATCGTCATCGACGTGAAGGACCCACAGACGAAGGAAGTGAAGGGTAAGCTCACTGTTCGGATGTCCTACATGCCTCCCAACTTCGCCTCGGTCGACAAGACACGTCCGGCGGACAAGAAAAATGCGAACGGTCGCTTCGATATTCTGAAGGATTATAACGGTTTCATCTTCTCTCGCAGCGGGCGCATCATCGACGTTATCGCGCGCAACCCGATCACGGTTCTCCAGAACAACGACCGATATATCAAGATCGAGATCGACTTTCCGGCCGAACTCGACGAGTACTTTAACATCTCCACCTCAAAGCAGCGTGTCGACGTTTCGGACGAAATCTGGGATCGACTGAGAGAGGCTGGCCTGGGCAAGGCTATCGAGCATCTGCGCAGGAAGGCTAAGCAAGAGCGTGCAAGCTTCCGTGAGGAGCGTGAACAGGACAAGACCAAGCAGCGTGCCTCTGAGGAGGCTATGGCGCGCACGAGTGATATGACCGGTTCTAAGCCGTCGAGGGGAGACAAGGAGAAGCAAGAAAAGCGCGGAAAGGAGGGCTTGGATCGTGAGGCAGCTCGCCGAGCCCGCGAAATGGGGCAGGACAAGAAGCAGGCGAAACGTGACCTAGAACTCGAAATCCAGGGCCGTGCCTACAAGGTTGCGTTCGATAACGCTGCTGGTGCGCCCTTCTTCCGAGTGGAGCAGGTCGGAGGGGCGAAGGTCCTGTTTATCAATAAGGCGACGCGTTTCTTCCAGAACGTCCACTCCGGTCCCAAGAGTTCACCGGAGGTCCGGGCGGCCCTCGAAATCCTGCTCTTCGCGATCGGAGATCGCATGTTAGATACCAAGGACTCCGTCCATGACCTTTATCAGTATGAGATCGGGGAATGGTCGCGGAAGTTAGAGTTTGCCCTGGGCTTCCTTGATCAGCAGATGGGTGCGACATCGGACGATGAGGATGATGATGAGGCATCTGCTGACGATGATGTGGATGATCCCGGGGTATCTGATGCAGCTTAAGAGTTTCAACACTAATATGTAATGTCGTCCGGGCTCCTAAGGAGCCCGGATTCGTTTCCAGAAGCTGTCTCAATGAAAGCTTCTAATTGAGAGGAGGTGATGAAACCCATGTCTGAAGAGGCGCGCACGATTACGCCATATCTGCCGCCCGCAGTTCTGGGTAAGTTAACTGCTTTCATCCGCACGAAGCAAGATGAGGGTGTTAGTCTCACGCAGTCGCTCAGGTCCCTTGAGGAACTATGGCGCAATGAAGCATGGAGCTTACAACTTCGCACTACGGCTTTGGTACTGGCAGACCTGCTAGATCAGGGCTGGAAGATCAATGCTCGTGAGCACGCTATTGAATTGGCTCCGCCGGGCTTGCGTGGCGCATCGGAAACCGCTGAGGATGCGAAATCACGCCTGCGGCATGCCCTGCAGATTGGGCAACAGAGACAGTTGCTCGACCCCAGCGTTCAGCGGTTCATTACACGCGTAACATCCTCACGCTGGCGGAGCGGCGTGAAAGCTTCTGTTCTCGATCTTGTTGATAATGGTGAAGATTTAGCCCGTGTGCTTACAGCAACGAGGAACCAACCAACTGAGGCAAGCTTTGAGGCGCTCAAGGATGTCGTTAGACCCTCTCTAGAGGTTATCACTGACGATGCCCGCTGCGAAACGACGGGTCTTCGCCTTCTCGATATCTGGCGGTTCTTTCGCCACACCTGGTCCCTTGAGTACCGCTCTATCCCAGGTCGATCATTGCCCTTGCTCATTCGCAATGACGCGAGGCCGAACCGGCCTGTGATTGGAATTGCTCAACTCGCCAGCCCCGTGCTGCGGACGAAGCCACGAGATAATTGGCTCTATTGGACGCCGAAGCCATTTGTAGAAGCCCTCCAGGAAGGTGTCTGGCCCATCGATGGTGCCCTTGAGGCCCTACATGGAAGGGTTCAGCAAAGTGTCTCTGAGGTGAGGTGGGATGATCTGGCCACGGAAAGTGAAATAGCCAACCCAACTGAGAATGTGGTGTTCCGTCTCGAACAGCGCGCCGCTGGAGCAGCAGTTGAACGGGAGAACCAACTACGGGAGGCTTACCGGGATGCGGATGGTGAGGTGCGCTCACAGAGGGACGATGCAGATCACGACTGGACCGACGAACAGTGGCGTGCTGCGTCAGAAGACGTTCTATACGTTCGCAAGCGGGCTGAAACTCTCGCACAGCTACTTGATGCAAAGATCGTGTTTCAGAAAGTTGGCCGGGCGATACGAGGTGAGGATCTGCTAGAGCGGTTCCTCTCTCACCGACGTGGTCAATTGGCCCTCTCGGCGGCTCTTCGAGAGGTTCGAAAGGCCGGTCTTGCAAGCCAGATTGCCGACCTGAGCGTTTGTGGTGCCGTAGCACCCTACAATGTTCTGCTCGGAGGCAAGCTAGTTGCGCTGCTTGCCGCCTCAAAAGGGGCTTATGATACATGGCGCCTGAGGTATGAGGGTCAAACGAGCGTCATCAGTTCACAGATGGCAGGCCGCGCGATCTGTCGCCCCTCGGATTTGAAGGTTCTGACAACGACCTCGCTCTATGGCACCGCAAGCAGCCAATACAATCGGCTCAACCTGCATCCAGGAACCTATGATGGCCTGCCACATGGTCTTCAATGGCGACAACTTGAAGAGGCTACGGCTGGGTATGGCACCGTTCACTTATCATCAGGAACGGTCAAAAGCCTCAGGGAGTTCTCCGAAAGCAGCTACGGTGCACGCAGAGTGAATCACCGCTTTGGTGAAGGCACGAGCCCGAGGCTTCGGCAAATTAGAGAAGGCTTAGATGCTTTGGGTATTACAAGTGATGATGTCCTTAATCATGCGACGCCGCGCCTCTTTTATGCCTGTACCCTTACCCCAAGCGCAAGGGATGAATTGATAGGCTTGAGCAGCACCTACAGAGGTAACCTAGCAAGTGTTGAGGCGATTGCTGATGCGTGGCGTCGAAGATGGCTCTATCCACGTATCCAGTCCGATGCCATTCTAGCAAGAGTGTCAAAGTTGAATTCCGGTACGGTGCTCTCTGAGCTTCGGCCTGCAGATCCCAACGGGCAACTCGAGATGCTGTTCTGACGCAGCATGGCTTCGCTCATTCCTTCTCCTTCTGCGTACCCAGGATCTGGCATTGCCCCCTCACCCACCCCGGCACTACCGAAAAACATCGTTAAGCCGAGCCAAAGCGGCTTCGAGTTTCGGGTCAGCATCTAAGGCTCTTGCAGGGGAGCCATTCTCTTCCATAACGGGCCGGGATTGACTGTAAGCGTCCGGTGAGCCTTTCAATTATTCATAGATTTTAGTTCCCATCCTGGCGCCGAGTTCAATATCCATCAGGCGCGAGAGCCTCTCCACATGACGGTATTGCCGAGTGGAGGGTCATGCCCGCGCGCGAGATAGCCACCCATACGGGCAATCTTGGTCAGGTAATGTGAGAGATTCTTTCGCCGAAGTGAGGTCTGGCCCTTGTCTCTCACCAACTTATCGAGCAGGTCGATTTCAAGAGCCGTTAGGGCCAGGTGCAGCGTCACGTTCGGAAGGACACGGTTGAGCATCTTCAGCCAGAAGATGCGCCAACTCACAAGGCAGTAGATGCTGAGCAGGTTCACCAACTGCTCGGTCGTTCTGAACTTGGTCGCCTCAGCCCGGCAGCCGGATTTCAGGATCTTGCCGCAGCCCCTCTGCGGTGACAGCCAAGCAGGAGTGCATCAGCAGTGCGCACACCGTGTGCATCCTGTAGCGGCCTTCCTTGTCGTGTCCGCTGTTGACCCGGCAAGTGGACCCAATCCGCCGGGGTTGCGCGCTGGTAGGACAGTTCGGCCGTGTCCTGAATGACCAGGATGGGTCCCTCGATCGCGACAAAGCGGGTGCGAGTGGCGCTCATCCCGGCCATAGGTTCATAGGGGTCGCTGCTTGGTCTGGCCTCGTCCAGGCTCCGGAATGGGGACTGGGGTGTCATCGCCATGCAAGCGCGTGCCGGCGAAGACATGGGCGCAAACCGCCGCGACCAACAACTCCATCAGCTTTGCTTAAGCCTTTGACGTGCATCAGTGGCAAGGCGGGTGCATTATGCTTACCATGTGCTTACTAGCTGCGTTTTCTGGTAAGCAAGCCCTCGAACCCACGAGGCTAAGTCCTTGATTTTGAATGGTACAGCCGCCCCGGCTCGAACGGGGGACCCCCAGATCCACAATCTGGTGCTCTAACCAACTGAGCTACGGCTGCACGTGAGGCAGGGTGTAATCGCCCGGGCGATCAATTTCAAGACCTGATTGAGGCCGGATGCCTTTGAAATGACTGCGGCGGGCTTAAGGCCCGCCGCGTCGCATGCTCAAGCTTGGGAAGGGTTATTCCGCCGTCGCGCCGGCAGCCTTGAGGACCGGAGTCCAGCGGGCGACCTCGCTCTCGACGAGCTTCTGCAGGGCTTCCGGGGTGCGCTCCGTGTTGCTCGGGATCACGCCGCCCAGTTCCAGAAGGCGCTTTTTGGTGTTCTCGTCGTCCAGGGACTTCATGAGGGCGTCGCTGAGCTTCTTGACCACGTCCGGCGGGGTGCCCTTGGGCGCGAAGACGGCGTTCCAGGCGCTGACCTCATAGCCTTCGAGGCCGGCTTCCTTGGTGGTCGGCACGTTCGGCAGCACGGGGGAGCGCTGCGCCGTCGCGATGGCGAAGGCCTTGATGTTGCCGCCCTGGATCTGCGGCGCCACGTTGACGATCTGGTCGGTCATGAAGTCGACCGTGTTGGCCATCAGGTCGTTGAGAGCCGGGCCGGTTCCGCGATAAGCCACCATGGTGGGCTTCGCCTTGACGACGGAATTGAAGAAGATGCCCGTGGAGTGGGAGACGGAGCCCACGCCCGCATGGGCCATGTTCACCTTGTCGGCGTTCTTCGACAGATAGTCGAGGAAGCCCTTCAGGTCGTTGGCCGGGAAGTCCTTCTTGGCCACGATCACGATCGGCGTGCCGGCCGCCAAGCCGATGGGGGCGAAGTCCTTGGTCGGATCGTACTTGAGGTTCGGGTACAGGGCCGGGGCGGCGCCGTGCGTGCCCATATGGCCCATCATGATGGTGTAGCCGTCCGGCTGCGATTGGGCGGCACGGGTGATGCCCGTGGTGCCGCCGGCGCCGGCCACGTTCTCGATCACGATCTGCTGGCCCAGCGTACGGCTCATGTTATCGGACACGATCCGGGCAATCACGTCCGTGGGGCCGCCGGCCGCGAAAGGCACGATCATGGTGATCGGACGGGTGGGATAGCCTTGGGCCTGGGCACCCGTTGCGGCAAGGCCAGCGACTGCGGCCAGAGCCAGTACAACCTTCTTCATCAATTTTCCTCCCTTGGAAAAGTTATGGCCTACCATGTGGGCAAGACGGAGTTGAAGGCAAGCTACTCGGTGAAGACCTCATCCCTCCCCTTTCGGATGGAGGGCAGGAGGGCGATCACAAGTAGGATAGCGGCCACGGCGAGCAGGCCGGCGCTCACCGGACGCTCGATGAAGGTCTCCATTGAGCCGCGCGAGATGATGAGCGCACGCCTCAGGTTCTCCTCCATCAGCCTGCCGAGCACGAACCCCAGCAGCATCGGCGCCGGCTCGAAGCCGAACTTGATCAGCATGTAGCCCACCAGCCCGAAGAAGGCGATGAACATGACATCGGTGGGCAGCGAGTTGATCGAGTAGATGCCGATGCAGCAGAACATCAGGATCGCCGGGAACAGCAGCCGGTACGGCACCTTGAGCAGCCGCACCCACATGCCGACCAGCGGCAGGTTGATGATGAGCAGCATCAGGTTGCCCACCCACATGGAGGCGATCATGCCCCAGAACAGGGTCGGGTTCTTGGTCATCACCTGCGGGCCCGGGATGATGCCGTGGATCGTCATGGCGCCGACCATCAGGGCCATGACGGCATTCGGCGGGATGCCCAGCGTCAGGAGCGGGATGAACGAGGTCTGCGCACCCGCATTGTTGGCGCTCTCCGGCCCCGCCACGCCCTCGATGGCGCCGCGGCCGAAGCGACTGGGGTCCTTGGCGAGCTTCTTCTCGAGCGTATAGGCCGCGAACGGTCCCAGCACCGCCCCGTTGCCGGGGAGAATGCCGAGGGTCGCTCCGATCAGGGTGCCGCGCAGGACCGGCTTGTAGGATTGCTTGAAGTCCTCCTTGTTCGGCAGCAGACGACCGATGGCCTGGCGCACCACGTCGCGGGTCTCGGTGTGATCGAGATTGCGCATGATCTCGGCGATGCCGAAGATGCCCATGGCCAGCACGGCGAAGTCGATGCCGTCGGCCAGGAACGGCAGGCCGAAGGTCATGCGCTCCTCGCCGGTCTCGAGATCCGTGCCCACCGTGGAGAGCAGAACGCCAACCAGGATCATGGCGATGGCCTTGAGAATCGAGCCGCGGGCCAGCACGACCGCGAAGACCAGGCCCATGACCATGAGGGAGAAGTACTCGGTGGGCCCGAAGATCAGCGCCAGCTTGGTGAGCGGGGCCCCCAGCGCGGCGATAACCAGGGTTGCCACGGTGCCGGCAAAGAAAGAGCCGATGGCGGCAATACCCAGGGCTACGCCGGCGCGGCCCTGACGGGCCATCTGGTGACCGTCGAGTGCGGTCACCACGGAGGTGGCCTCGCCCGGAATATTGACGAGGATCGCGGTGGTCGAGCCGCCGTACTGGGCGCCGTAATAGATGCCGGCCAGCATGATGAGCGCCCCGGTGGGGTCGAGCCCGAAGGTGATGGGCAGCAGCATCGCGATGGTGGCGATCGGTCCGACGCCCGGCAGCACGCCGATGAGGGTGCCCACCAGGCAGCCGAGGAAGGCCAGGCCAAGATTCTGCAGGGTCAGGGCGACGCCGAAGCCGAGGCTCAGATTGGAGAAAAAGTCACCCATCAGATCCTCCCGCTGTGGTCGGCCACGTCTACTGGACCCCGGCGCCGGCTGCGAGATACGAGAAAGACAAGGATCCCCGCGATGGCCATGATGCCGGCTGTAGCCCGGAGCACGGCCTTTTGCGACCAATCGGCCGGGAAGAGGCCCGTGAGCGCCTGCGGGAAGACCGGGATCGGCAGGTTCAGGAGATCCCCGAAGAGGATCATGCAGAAAGGCGTAAGAAGGAGCGCCAGGATGACGAGATCGCGCAGGCGCACCTCGGGTGTGGCATAGCCGCCAATGATGATCGCCAGCGGGCCGGCAAACAGCATGCCCAAACCGGGGGTCGTCAAAGCTCCGAACGAGAAGGGGCGGATGGTGAGCGCGAAGGCCAGGATGCCGCCGATCACGAAGACCGGCCCGCGCAGGTTCCAGCGCTCCAGGGCGTCGCCATGCTTGATGAAGGCGAAGGCGAGAAGGGCCAGGCCCGACAGACCGACCGCGATGGCGAGCCACCGGGGCAGCATGGCCGGTCCCATGGCGTTCAGGGTGCCCTGGTCGAGATCCCGCGTGAGCCACAGGGCCAAGGCTGCCAGCGCCAGCAGGACCAATCCGCCCGCTACGTTTTGGGGGGCACGGACCGGCCCGTCGGGCCTGGCAGGCCCCGGGCCTTCGTGAAGAGTGGACATGAACGACCTCCCGACGGACGCCTCGAGCGCCCAATGTTCTTTGAGTCCGATATGGCCTGAGGCGCCAACCCGGATCAAGCTTCTGTTTCCCTGAAGCGGGCCTTCTCAACAATACGTCTTGGGAACTAGGGGACAGAAGGGAAACGGCCTATCATCCTTAGGATAGACGCTGCCTCCCATGACAGGTGACTTGATCCCTGGACCTGGGTTGTCTAGATGGACCCCGTAGCCAGGCCGGGCCCCTCTGGTCGCTCCCAACGGGAGCGGCGATGTCGGACTGGATGAAAACCAGGGCGGCCTGGGTTCGTTCAAACAGACGGTTTTGCCTGCATTTCGGCTCCTGCCAGGAAAATTTCCGCGGCAGGGCAATGCCAGATGCGTCTCTTTGAACGTTTCGCATGCGCTGCCCGCAACCCGACATATGAGGCACTGCATGTTTGATCTATCGCAGTATTTTGGACCCGAGGTCGTCGCCTTCCTGATGGTGATCGGCATCGATCTGGCTCTCGCCGGCGACAACGCCATCGTCATCGGCCTGGCCGCCGCCGGTCTTCCCAAGGAGCAGCGCAACAAGGCGATCCTGCTCGGCGTCCTCGCTGCAACCGTCCTGCGCATCATTTTCGCTCTTCTCACAACACAACTCCTCCAGATCGTCGGTCTCCTACTCGCTGGCGGCGTCCTTCTTCTCTGGGTGTGCTGGAAGATGTGGCGCGAGCTTCGCACGGGCCATGAGGCAGAGCAGCATGCGGCCGAGGAGGCCCTGGAGGGCCGCGACATCAACGAGGACGGCACCATTGCCGGCGGCGTCCCGCGTAAGACCTTCTCTCAGGCAGCCTGGCAGATCGTCATCGCCGACGTGTCCATGTCCCTCGACAACGTGCTTGCCGTGGCCGGTGCAGCGCGCGAGCACCCCTATATCCTGGCATTCGGCCTCCTGCTGTCCATCGCTCTCATGGGCCTTGCAGCCTCGTACATCGCCCGCCTGCTCCAGCGCTACCGCTGGATCGCCTATGTGGGCTTGGCGATCATCCTGTACGTGGCGCTCAAGATGATCTACGAGGGCTATGTCGAGGTGGCTCCATACGTCAACGGCGTTGCCGGGTAACATCTGCGGCCGACCAATCGGTCGGCCGATTCATGTTCACGATTGACGGCGGGGATGCGGGAAGGCACAGAGCGTGACGCTCATGTCCCCCGCTCTCCGCCCTCACTTTTCCTATTCAGGCCTGCGCCACGGCGCCCGCGCCGCACTCCCGGCCTTCCCGGGCTTCATCATGTTCGCCCTGGCCTTCGGTACGGCAGCGGCCCAGAAGGGCCTTTCGTTCGGCGAGACCCTGGGCCTCTCCGCCTTCGTCTATGCCGGAGCCTCGCAGATGGTCGGGCTCGAGATCTGGCAGCAGGTCTGGACGCCTACGACGATCCTCACGATCATGACCGTGACCGCCGTGGTGAACGCCCGCATGATCCTTTTGGGCGCAACGCTCCAGCCCTGGCTCCGGGAAGAGCCGGTCGCCCGCATGGGACTCAACCTCTTTCTCATCACCGAAGCAGGCTGGCTCATCGGCACCCGCTACCACAGCGAAGGCGGCCGGGACGTGGGCGTGCTCCTGGGCTGCGGGCTCATCCTCTGGCTGGTCTGGCTGGCAGCCACTTTCGCGGGCTTCTTTGCGGGCGCACTCGTGCCGGAGCCGAAGCGCTTCGGCCTCGATCTCGTGATGCCGATCTTCTTCGGCGTCATGCTCGTGCCCCTGTGGAAAGGCGCCAAGCCCGCCCTGCCCTGGCTCGTGGCAGGTCTTGTCTCGCTCATCGTCCACGCTCTTGTGCCGGGCTATCTCTTCATCATCGCCGGTGCGCTGGCGGGCGTCATCGCCGGGATGCTGATCGAATGAACGGGTTCGGCAGCTTCGTCGCGACTCCGTGGGGGTCGGTTCTCGCCATTGCGGCCATGACCCTGGTGACATTCCTGTGCCGGATCGCAGGCGTGGTGGTCATGAGCCGGGTGCGGATCACGCCGCGGATCGAGCGCGGCCTGCGCGCATTGCCCGGCTCCATCATCCTGGCGACGATCCTGCCGGTGGTGATCGACAACGGCTGGCCTGCCATGGTCGCGCTCGCTGCCGCCATCGCCGCCATGGCAGTGACGCGGATCGACATCATCGGCCTTGTGGCCGGCCTAGGCACCCTCGCCGTCATTCGGGCTCTTGGGTGAGGTCTGCTTGAGCCGCAGGCGAATGCGGTACATCAACCCGTCGCGGATGTTGCGGTAGGCATCGAGCACCTGGTCCCGCGAGCCCTGCGTGATCGTCGGATCCGGCGTCGGCCAGTATTCCACGTCCGCCGCGATGGTGCGGGTGAGCTCGAGCGCCGCGTGATGCGCCTCCGGCGAGAGGGAGATGATCAGGTCGAAGTTCAGCCCCTCCCACTCTTCCAGCTCGTCAAGGGTGCGCGGCTTGTGCTTGGAGGCGTCGATGCCGATCTCCGACAGGATCGAGGCCACGAAGCCATCCGGCTCGCCTTTGCGCACACCGGCGGACTGCACGTAGATCGACTTGCCGAAGTAGTGGCGCGCGATGGCCTCCGCCATGGGAGAGCGCACCGCATTCATCGCGCAGACGAACAGAACCGAGTGGATCCGTTTCGCGCGGGGCTCGTCCAGGCGCTCCTCCAAGCGTCAGCCCCTCCAGTGGAGCGCGAAGATGAGCGTGAAGATGCGCCGCGCCGTGCCGAAATCGAGGATGAGCTTGCCTTCGAGCCGTTTCATGAGCAGTTCGGCCGCCTCGTTGTGCAGGCCGCGCCGCCCCATGTCGATGGCTTCTATCTGCGCCGGCGAGGCGGAACGGATCGCCTGATAATAGCTGTCGCAGATCATCTCGTAGTCGCGGATGGCCTTGCGGAACGGCGTCAGCGACAGGTGATGCGAGATGAGGTGCGTGCCGTCCTGGGTGGTCACCTCGAAGCAGAGCTTCTTGTCGATCAGCGAGATGTGTAAGCCATAGGGCCCCCCATCGTAGTTCGGCAGCGCGAAGGTGTTCTCTTCGAGGATGTCGTAGATGGCGATGGCCCGCTCGTGTTCCTGATCGGGGTTGCCGCGGCCGATGGAGGCCTCGTCGAGGGTGACGGCGACCAGCCGGGCCCACTCCTTCGCTTCGCTCACCATCCCGCCTCCGCTTGCCTCTAGAGCATCGGACCCAAAAGTGGACTTGCACCTTTGGGGCCTATCCGACGCTCCTCTTCCTGATGAGCGCATCGTTGAGTGCAAAAAACCGGAACCACTTTTCCGCACGATGCGCTAGAGGTTCAGGCGGATCGCTACCGACCGCGCATGCCCCTCCAGACCCTCCGACCGCCCGAGCGCGATTGCCGCCGGGCCGAGCGCCCGCAGAGCGCCCGCGTCGCATTTCAGGATCGAGGTTCGCTTCATGAAGTCAAGCACGCCGAGACCCGATGAGAACCGGGCGGACCGGGCCGTGGGCAGAACATGGTTGGGGCCGCCCACATAATCGCCGATGGCCTCGGGCGTATGGCTGCCGAGGAAGATCGAGCCCGCATTGCGGACTTTGGCCGCGAGGTCTTCTGCGTTCTCCGTCTCGATTTCGAGATGTTCGGGGGCCAGCCGGTCCACGAGGGGAATGGCGTTCTCCAACCGGTCGATCAGGATGATCGCGCCATAATCGCGCCAGCTCGCGCCGGCGATCTTCGCTTTCGGAAGCGTCTGCAGCTGGCGCTCGACGGCCTTTTCCACCGCATCAGCCAGCTCAGGGCTGTCCGTGATGAGGATCGACTGCGCGGCCGTGTCGTGCTCGGCCTGCGCCAGCAGATCGGCGGCGATCCAGTCCGGGTTGCCATGGGCGTCGGCGAGGATGAGCACTTCGGACGGGCCCGCGATCATGTCGATGCCGACCTGACCGAAGACGCGGCGCTTGGCGGCGGCCACATAGGCGTTGCCGGGTCCCACGATCTTGGCGACAGGCCTGATGCTTTCGGTGCCATAGGCCAGAGCCGCCACGGCCTGGGCGCCGCCGATGCGGAAGACCTCGTCGACGCCGGCAAGCCGCGCCGCCGCCAGCACGAGCGGGTTGGTCTCGCCGCGCGGGGTCGGCACCACCATGGCGATGCGCGGAACCCCCGCCACCTTCGCCGGCACGGCGTTCATCAGAACGGAGGAGGGATAGCTCGCAAGACCGCCCGGAACGTAGAGGCCGACGGATTCGATCGCGGTCCAGCGCCAGCCCAGGGTCACCCCAATGGGATCCGTGGTCTTGAAGTCCTTCGGGCGCTGCTCCCGGTGATAGGTCTCGATGCGCTCCTTGGCGAGCGACAGGGCCTCCAGGGCGTCCTTCGGACATTGGGCCTCCGCCGCGTCGATCTCGGCATCGGACACACGCAGGGTCTCGGGCTGGAGCGCCAGCCCGTCGAAACGGTAGGTGAAATCGATCAGCGCCTCGTCGCCGCGCACCACCACATCCTCGATGATGGCGCGCACCGCCTGGTCAACATCCTCCGAGACCTCGCGCTTGGCGGAGAGCAGGGCGGCGAACGCCTGCGGGAAGGAAGCGTCCCGCGCATCGAGCCTCTGCGCCATTTACGGGCGCTCCGCCGTTTGAAGCTGGTCCTCGTGGGACGGCCGGCTTTCGGCAGCCCAGACGGGGCCGGTGTCTTTCATCTGCATTTCGATGCACTCCAGGTCCACCTGGATGGCGCCACCATCGGCAAAGATCAAGGTGGCGGTCCCTGAGGGGGCATCCTTCTCCTCGAACGCAATCGCGAGAAGGTTGAGAACCGCGTCCTTGCTGCCCTGTTCGATGCCGCGGACGCGCACGCCCGTGACATTCTCGAAATGCATGCAGGTCAGCCGCCGCTGGGGCGTTGCCGCCTCCCAATCGTAGCGGCGGACCTGGATGGCGAAACGCCGCTCCTTGGGCAGATAGGCGATGTCCCCGACCCGCAGCAGCGAGTCCTGCAGGTGAGCGGAGATGACGGAAAGGTCTTCAGGGTCGAACGCGACAAGTCTCAGGAGATCCATGGCCCACCAACCTGTTGTTGAACTTTGTTCTTTAGGTAGAGAGCCCCCTGCCCCGGCGCAACCTTTCGCCCAGGCTTGCCTTCCGGCTTCTGAGAAGAAAAAGGCCGGCGATGGCGCCGGCCTTCTGGTCTTCAGCCCCTGACTCGCTCGATGAGAGCGCCGCATCGGGCGAGCTTGGCTTCCAGCGACTCGAAGCCGCGATCCAGGTGATAGACCCGGTTGATCGTGGTCTCGCCGTCCGCCACCAGGCCGGCGATCACCAGGGACACGGAGGCGCGCAGGTCCGTCGCCATGACCGGAGCCCCCTTGAGGCCCGGAACGCCGTCCACATAGGCGCTGTCGCCGTCGAGGCGGATCTGGGCACCGAGGCGGGCGAGCTCCTGCACGTGCATGAACCGGTTCTCGAAGATCGTCTCGCGGATGCGCGAGGTGCCGTTCGCCCGGGTCATGAGGGCCATGAACTGGGCCTGGAGGTCCGTGGGGAAGCCCGGGAACGGATCGGTGGTCACGTCGACCGGCTGAAGGCCGTTGCCGTTGCGGCGGATGCGGATGCCCCCATGGGTCGAGGTCACCTCGGCCCCGGCCTGGCCCAGCACGTCGAGGGCGGCCTGGAGATAGTCTGGCCGGGTGTTGTCGAGCACGAGGTCGCCGCCCGTCATGGCCACCGCCATGGCATAGGTGCCGGTCTCGATCCGGTCCGGCATCACGTCATGGGAGGCGCCATGCAGGCTGGCAACACCCTCGATCACGATCTCGGAGCTGCCGGCGCCCTGGATCTTGGCTCCCATCTTGATGAGGCATTCGGCGAGATCCACCACCTCCGGCTCGCGGGCGGCGTTGCGGATCACGGTGGTTCCTTCAGCAAGGGTTGCCGCCATCAGGGCCACATGGGTGCCGCCCACAGTCACCTTCGGGAAGTCGATCTCGGCCCCCCGAAGCCCCTTCGGTGCCGTCGCCACCACGTAGCCGCTCTCGATCTCGATAGCAGCGCCCAGCTTGGCCAGGGCCATGATGAGCAGGTCCACCGGACGGGTGCCGATGGCGCAGCCGCCGGGCATGGAGACTTTGGCATGGCCGAAGCGGGCCACCAGGGGAGCGATGACCCAGAAGCTCGCCCGCATGGTCGAGACCAGCTCGTAGGGGGCGGTGGTGTCGATGACGTTCTTGGCCGTCATGCGGATGGTCTGACCCGTCTCGGAGGACTGCCCTGGCCGGCGGCCGGCAATCGAGTGATCGACGCCGAAATTGCTCATGATCCGCAGCAGGGAGGAGATGTCGGCCAGCCGCGGCACGTTGCCGAGCTCGAGCGTATCCGCCGTGAGCAGGCTCGCGATCATGAGGGGCAAGGCCGCATTCTTGGCGCCTGAGATCGGAATCAGGCCGTTGAGGGGCGCGCCGCCCCGGATGCGAATGCGATCCATCAATATCCCCTTGCAAAATGTTCAGTAAGCCATGCGCTATGCGCGCCTTGAGCCTTCGAGGCTAGTCGGACGGCTTGTCGCGCTCTGCCGAAACGCTCAAGCTGCCGGTTTCGTTTCCAGACGCCTTGACGGCCTGCCGCCCCCGCGCCTGCGCCTTGCGCCGCTTGAGATTTTCCTTCAGAGCCGCCTTGAGCCGGTCAGCTTTTCCCTGCGATTTCACGTCAGTCATGGTTCACGCGACCCATCGTCGCCTTTACCAAATAGAGGCTTCGCACGCCGCCCTCAACCGCAATATCACGCTTGAGGACTTTGACCCGGATCAATGTGATCTGGCATAACAGGTCCAGTATCCCCGGGCATTGCGTTGCCCACCCGGTGAGATGATGGATTATCAAAACTTCTTCACGTCAGCCCTCGACCGCCTCCAGGCGGAGCGCCGCTACCGCGTCTTCGCCGATATCGAGCGCTTGGCCGGACGTTATCCCCAGGCGATCTGGCACTCCCCGGACGGTCCGCGCCCCATCACCGTCTGGTGCTCCAACGACTATCTCGGTATGGGCCAGAACCGGGACGTGACCCGCACCATGGTGGAGACGGCCTGGCGCCTGGGCACCGGGGCCGGCGGCACGCGCAACATCTCGGGCAACAGCCACCCGATCGTCGAGCTGGAGGCGGAACTGGCCGATCTGCACGGCAAGGAGGCGGCCCTGGTCTTCACCTCCGGCTATGTGTCGAACCAGACCGGCATCTCCACGCTCGCCCGGCTGATCCCGAACTGCCTGATCCTGTCGGATGCGCTCAACCACAACTCCATGATCGAGGGCGTGCGCCAGTCCGGCTGCGACAAGGCGGTCTTCCGGCACAACGATCTTGCACACCTGGAGGAGCTGCTTCAGGCGGCCGGCGAGAGGCCCAAGCTGATCGTGTTCGAGAGCGTCTACTCCATGGACGGCGACATCTCTCCGATCCACGCCATCTGCGATTTGGCCGAGCGCTACGGCGCCATGACCTATATCGATGAGGTTCACGCGGTGGGCATGTACGGCTCCCGCGGCGGCGGCATCGCCGAGCGCGAGGGTGCCATGCACCGGATCGACGTGATCGAGGGCACGATGGCCAAGGCATTCGGCGTCATGGGCGGGTATCTCACCGGCACCAAGGCCGTGATGGACGCCGTCCGCAGCTTCGCCCCGGGCTTCATCTTCAGCACGGCCCTGCCCCCGGCGGTTGCCGCCGCCGCCATGGCCTCGATCCGGCATCTCAAGTCCTCCTCCACCGAGCGCCAGCAGCAGCAGCGTCAGGCCGCCCGCACCAAGGCCGTGCTCAGCAGCGCGGGCCTGCCGGTCCTCGACACCCCGACGCACATCGTTCCGGTGATGGTAGGCGATGCGGAGGCCTGCAAGGCGGCCTCGGACCGCCTGCTCGAGAAGCACGGCATCTATATCCAGCCTATCAACTACCCCACCGTGCCCCGCGGCAGCGAGCGGCTGCGCATCACCCCAGGGCCGTTCCATTCGAATGCTCATATCGACGCCCTGGCCGCTGCTTTGGTCGAGGTCTGGACGGCTCTCAGGCTCCCCTTGGAGCCGAAAGTGCAGGCCGCCGAGTAAAGATCATTTTCAAGCTTGCATGGAGGGCTGCCCTGTGGCAGTAAGCGGCCCTCCCCGTTGGCGCGCTGCCGTAGCTCAGTGGTAGAGCACTCCCTTGGTAAGGGAGAGGTCGAGAGTTCGATCCTCTCTGGCAGCACCAGCCCTTCATGCTGGATTTACGCTAACTGCAAGCAGGACTTCAGGATTCGGACGCCCGTTTGGTACACAAGGGTGGTCCACATGGTCCTCGCGATGACACGTCCCCGCAAACACCCCAGAACCGGCGTCTACGAGTTCCGCAAGCGCGTCCCCGACCGGCTGCGTCCTCTCGTCGGCAAGCGCGAGGTGAAGCGCTCCCTCAAGACCAAGGACCCTGCCCTCGCCCGTGAGCGGCACGCCGCCGTCGCCGCCGAGATAGAAGCGCAATGGAACCTCATGGCGTCCGGCGGGAGCACGCTTGGTACTCCGATGCCGGTTAGGCTTACCCACAAGCAGATCGTCGCCCTTTCGGGCGAGTTCTACCGCCAGACGGTGACCGCGCACGAGGACGAACCCGGTGAAGCGGACTGGTGGGCGCAGCTTGCCAGCATCGACTGGCGCTCGCCCCATGCTGCATCTCCCGAATCGACCTCTGCCGGCTCGCCAATTTCGTCTCGTAACGAGGCCCTTGGTCGGATCGCCTATGAGGTCCGTCGATTTCTTACCCAGCGCAAGATCGTCGTCGATCCGGCCGATTTTTCCCGGATCGCGCAAGAGGTCGGTCGGGCGCTCACCCTGGCGTTCGCGCGGCTCCACCAGAACGCGAACGGAGACTACAGCCCCGATCCGAATGCGGCCCGCTTTCCATCCTGGGCTGATGTGACCCCGAAGGACTTGTCCAAGGCCGAGTTCGAGGAGGTATGGGCAAGCTTCGTCAGGGAGGCCAAGCCGAAGCCGGGAACCATCAAGCGATGGAAACCCGTGCTCGACCGCTTCTTTGACCATGCCAAGACAACCGATCTTGCAGCGGTCGGCCGAGAGCAGGTCATTGCCTGGAAGGATTCACTGGTCGCGTCAGGCCTGAGCGGGAGCACGATCGCCAAGGTTCATCTTACAGCTCTCAAGCGGATCTGCGCCTGGGCGTTGATCAACGCCCGCATCGGGTTGGATCCCTCAGCCGGCGTGAAGGTCGCAAAGCCGAAGAAGATCAAGGTCCGTGAACAGGGTTTCACCTTGGAGGAGGCTGAAACAATCCTGTCGGCTACCCTCCAACCAGCAAGCGATCGGGCTTCGAAGGAGCTTCAAGCGGCACGGCGCTGGATCCCATGGCTCTGCGCCTATACCGGCGCCCGCGTGAACGAGATGACTCAGATCCGGGAGGACAGTGTCTACCTCAAGCGCGTTCAGGATCAGGGAGAGGCCTGGATGATCAGGATCGCCGACACAAAGGCCAATGCCTATCGCGACGTCCCCATTCACCCGCACCTGATTGAGCAGGGCTTTCTTGAGTTTGTTAACTCCGCTTCGCCAGGCCCCCTGTTCTATAGTGAAACGCGCAACCGCGGCGGTAAGGAGCCGGGTCATGTTCACATAGGCGGGAAGCTGGCCAAATGGGTCAGGTCACTCGGCGTCAGCGATCCCAACGTGGACCCCAACCACGGCTGGCGCCACCGTTTCAAGTCGCTGGCGCGGGCAGTCGACATGCGCGAGGAGGTATTCGACGCCATTCAAGGGCATGCGCCCGCCTCGGTCGGGCGGGACTACGGCGACCTGTGGCCGATCGTCATGAAACGAGAGATCGCCAAGATTCCACGCTACCGCATAAGCCCGAAGCAACCGCTTCCCATGCCGCCGGAGCGGAGCATCGACGGCGAGGCAGATCCATTGGCTACGCTAGGCTAACCGCCTTCTGCGACCCTATATAGAGTCAATGCACCCTCGCAGAAAAACCAGTCGTTAACCATACCAGCACATGGCGCTCGGCTGACACTTGCCAACGGTTATCTGTCGCCCTCAAATTAGGAGGGCTGGGGCACCCGTCCCAGTGACCGAAGGCCATCAAGGCGGCCACCGGCGAGGATCCTACCCCTCGCCAGCAGCCTGGCCAACCGGTCGTCCTGCGTTCACAGGAGAATCAGATGGTTGACTCCATCTCTATCCGAGTTGCGTCCTCACGCAACTCCCACATCCCCGCCCCCGCCATCCTCAGCGACGCCGTCGACGCTGCCCTGCCCGAGCGCGCCTCGGCCGACGTCGCGCCGCAGCCCGGCATCACGCTCACCACGGACTCGCAGGTCTCCCCTGCCCTCGCCGCTTTCGTGCTCGCCATCCTCGCCGAAGTCGAGCACGCCTCGCTCGACGAGCTGTGCGCCTGCCTGCCCTGGCACCCGCAGCCCGCCGCCGCCATCCTGGCGCTGGTCAGGACCGGCCAGCTGCGGCTCGACCTCACGCAGCCCCTCTCGGGCACAACGCAGGTCTGGCACGCGGCCGCCTGACGCCTCCCCTCTTCGTACCTGATGTGCCGGCGGGTCCCTTCCGTCGGCCGTCCTCTCTCTTTGCCCACTCTATCCCGCCGCGCGTGCCTCACGCCGGCGACTGACGGAGCACATCCATGCGCCTGCCCCTCATCACCATCTCCTTCCCGGTCGCTGACACCGCCATCGCCCTCTTCACCAGCCAGGTCTGCCGCGTCGGGGTCATCCGCGCGGAGTGGTGCGACCTCTCCCTGCTCCTGCGCCACGACCTGCTCAAAAGGGCCGGAACCTACCTGCTCGCCGGCAACGACCCGGACACGGGCGAGCTGTGCCTCTACAACGGCGAGGGCGGGCGCCTGCCCTCCCGCCTGCCCGACCACCGCCGCAACAGCGACCTCGCCTTTGTCGAGACCATCTACATCTTGACCAGCGACAGCTTCGACAAAGCCGACGTGATCTACCTGCAGGAGCGCCTCACCACGCTGATCCAGGAAGCCGGCACCGCCCGCCTCGTCCAGGGCTGCGGGCCCACCTCGCAGCCGATCAGCGCGGCGAAAGCGGCCGAGCTCGACCTCGTTCTGCACTTCGGCCTGCAGCTGCTGGAACAGGCCGGCTGCCGCGGCCTAGAGGCGCTGCCCTCGGCCCTGCCGCGCCTGCGGGTCGCCTGATGCCTGGGAGGGGGAGCCGGGCTTCGGCTCCCCGCCTGCCTCACCCTGCTGCTCCGTCCTGCATCCCTTTAAGAGGTCGACCATGGCCAAACATCCCTATGCCAAAGCGACAGGCGCCGCGCGCCAGTCGAGCCGCCTGGCAGCCTTGCGCCGGCCACCCACGCACGACGCGGAGATCGCGCTCGAGGATCTCGCCGGGGCGGTGACCCCGCGCGGCCAGGTCCCAGCATCCCTGCCGCGCCTGCTCGAGCTCGTGCTCGCCCCCGATCTCGAGCCGTATGCCATGAAGCCCGCGATCGCACGGGCGATCGCGCTGGGCGTGCCGGCGCTCGCCGAGGCGGCTCAGGAGTGGGCTGGCGGAGGCGGTGACGGCGAGAGCCTGTCCCAGCTCTTGGCCGAGCGGGCGGTGGAGCGCGACGCACCCGGACTGGCGCGCCTGTCGGAAGAGGTGGCGTTCCTGACGCTCGCCACGGTTCGTGAGCGCGGCGCCTCCTCTTTCTCCCGTACATTGGTGAATCGGATCAGCGAGGCCTATGAGCGGCTTGATCCGATCCTGGTCGATCCGCTCGTGCGCGAGCGGCTGCGCCGGCTCGTGCTGTGCTGGCAGGCATGGGCCGGGGGCGCGGGCGGGCTGCATGCGGCGTTCGTCGATGCGCACCGCATCGTGCGCGATCTCGCGGCAGGGTTCGGCCCGGAACTGCACGAGCCGAGCGAGAGCCCGGACGAGGCGCCCGCGCCCATGCCGGAGGTGAGCGAGGCGCCTGCCGCTACCCCAGCCGATCCGAGGATGACGCGCCTCGTGCTGCCGGCGCTGCCGCTCGCCGGCTCGCGCGAGGCGAGGCAGGCGATCGATGCCTTCGAGGCGATCGAGGCTCTGCCCCTGCCGCTCGTGCCGGTGCCGGATCTGGCCGTGGTCAGAGCACGCCTGCTGCGGCAGCTGCCGCACTGGGAGAGCATCATTGATGCCCTGTTGCGGCAGGTGGGCACGCGACCGCATGCTCAGCTGCGGCTGCTGCTCGTCGGCCCGCCCGGCGTGGCCAAGACCTATGGCGCAGGCCTGATCCTTGAGGCGCTCGGCATCCCGCACCGGACGATCGACTGCGGCTCGCTGTCGGATGCCATGGTCATGGGCTCGTCCAGAAAATGGTCGAACGGCGCACCCGGGCTGGTCTGGGACGTGATCCTGGCCCATCGCACCGCCGGTCCCGGTCTGGTGCTGGATGAGATCGAGAAGGCGGGCGGTTCGACCCGGAACGGTGACATCAGGCGCTCCCTGCTGGGCCTGCTTGAGCCGGCACGGGCCGCAGCCCTGCTCGACCCTTACCTGGAGGTGCCGGTCGACCTCTCTGGGGTGAGCGTGATCCTGACGGCGAACTCCACCAGAGGCTTGTCGCGCCCGCTGCTCGACCGGCTGCAGGTCGTTGAGGTGCCCAGGCCCGGACCGGAGCACCTGGAGCCTCTGGCCTCATCGCTGCTGCGCACCGTCTACCGGGAGCGCACGGGCGATGAGTGCTGGGCCGACCCGCTCACGGGAGGCGAGATCGATCTGCTGCGCCGCTACTGGAGCGCCGGCTCGATCCGCAGCCTGCGCCGTCTCGTGGAGCAGGTGGTCAACACTCGCGAAAGGTTCATGACCCGGCACTGATGCGATTACGGATCGCCAGACCAACAAGCGCCACGGCAGCCATCACGGCTGCTGTGGTCCAGCAAGCGCCTTGAGCTTGATCTGAGCATCAGTGCCCTTGGCGTACAACGAATCTCGGACCTGTCATGGGTCCAGGGTGAGTTCACCGCGTGTTCACAGTGAAAGTGTCAACCTCTCATTTGCCCTCGCCCCACAAGGTTGGGCGGGTTTCACCTCCTGGTTCAATGAACTCTATCCCTGTCATGAACGACAGATAGACAGCACGTGTCGACGGCTTCTCATGGGATGAGAGGTATGTCCGCGAAACAGACATTTCGTGGGCTTTCCTTCAGTTGATGTGACTGAAGATAGATGACCTACAGAACCAACTACTCTGACGCGTAACAAACGCCATAAGGCCGTGGCAGATGCAAACTATGCTGCCCGGGAAAGCCAGAGTTCGCTTTGGATCATTCGATAGCAAGCAGCGAGCAGGATGAACGTCCGCTCACCGCCTCATAAGCAGAACAAAGAGCTTCGTCCGCTTCGTGCCATTAGCGGCCCTTCCCGCAGCCTGTGCCTCCGCTGGACACCCTCTCTGCCTCATGGAACTTGGGATCCTGTGCAGCCTTCCGGATCAGGTGTACGAGGCTTAATCCGCTCCGCGACCAGGGCTTGCTGGCGCCAGAGGTTGCGATCACGGATGCCGTGCTCCTCCAGATGCGCCACCGTGTTGTGGAGATACTCGGCGCAGGAACCCCAATGGCCGCAGGCCTTCGCCAGTACATCGGCAACCTGCTCCGGCGGCAGCCTGCCCGTGTAGAAGCGCGACTGGCGGTTCATCACGAAGGCAATAGCACGAAGCGGACCTTGCTCCGTTTGGACGGTAACCCAGCGCGGATTGTTGTTAGGCGGCTTCACCGTGATCTCGCGCCTGACCAGCTTTTCAAGCTGCCCTTCCAGATTGTCCCCCGGCAGCCTGAATGCGACACCTTGGCATTGGCCGCCGCGGTCGAGGGACATCATCAACCCGGGCTGCTCCCGGGTGCCGCGGAACCGCTCGATCCGGAAGCAGAACGAGCGGTGCCAGCCCTGGGCCGTACCCCGCCGCGTCTCCACATGCTCCAGCTCGGGCTTCCAAATCAGGGAGCCATAGGCAAAGAGCCATGTGTCCGGCCCGCCGGGATGCGAGGCGAGCAGGCCTTGCACGAGGGCGTGATAGTCTTCATCCGTATGATAGGTCCAGGTCGGATCGGGGCCCGGGTCCTCCAGGACGCGATGGACCTGCGCCACGTGCTCCGGGGTGAGTGCCATGTGTCGGCTTCGCATCAGATCACCCTGCTGACAATGGGCTGTCGCTGCCCGATGATACTCGCAGGCGAAGGCGGTGTCGCGCACGCGGAATCGTCACCGTCGCCCGCTCTCCGCTATATGTAACCGTCATGGCTTTTGCGATCAGCCTCAAGGCATCGAACGACACAGCAGACCCGATCAGGGCGCTGTGGCAGGAGATTGCGCGCTTCGAGAGCCGTCCTTCCATGGTGGGCCTGGGCTACCCACCCCATCTCACCTTGGCTGTCTACGACGACGTTCCTCGGGTCCGGGCAAGCGACGTCCTCCGCGAGGCGTTCGCAGGAAGGCCGGCGGTCCGCCTCACCTTCACGAGGCTGCGCTTCTTTGATGACCCGCTGGTGCTTTGGGCGGAGCCTTCCCCGTCTGCCGATCTGACCCACGCCCATGCGAGGGTGCATGCCTGCATCGATCCTCAGCTCTGTCATCCACACTATCGGCCTGATGCCTAGGTTCCCCACTGCACGCTGGGAACGCAGATCCTGCTCAAGTACCGAGCGCAAGCCGTAGCGTTTACCGCCCGTCCCATCGCAGCATTCGAGGTCGTCTTCGATGTCACGGACTGTGTTTCCTTCGCACCCGTGGTCGTTATTGCCGAGCAGCCGCTCGACCGACCCGGGTGACCGAATGCATCCTCGTATGTGAGAACAACGTCTGCGTCATTCCGACAGGCGTTCGCGGAACGCTCTTTCCGGCCCTGACCACGTCCAGATTTGACGCTACGAAGTGGATTGGTCGGAGGGTGGACGCATGTTGAAGCCGTTCACGACGGAACGCCTCGCAATCCGCCAACTGGAGTTCCAGGATGCCCCCGAACTGGCCAGGATCAGCGACGTCCCGGCCGTAAGCCAGTGGATGGCCTTCATGGAGGCCGGCTTCCCGCTGGAGAAGGCGCAGGTCCTGATCGCCAGCCAGGACGACACAAAGGAATACTTCTTCGCGGTGCGTCTTCCCAGTGGAACACGTATCGGGGCCATGGGGGTCATTGATCACCCGGATGGGTCCATTGAGGTCGGCTACTGGTTCGGGGTCGACTACCAGGGCAAGGGTTGTGCGTCGGAGGCGCTCCGGGGAACACTGGATCAGATTGCTGCTGACCCTGCGCTGGCTACTCGTCCGATCTTTGCTGAGACGCGCCCCGACAATGCTGCCTCCGTCCGGCTACTGACGAAGATGGGCTTCTATGCCACAGGGCGCCCAGGTCCCCGGCCCAATCGGATCGAGTTCAGGCTTCGATGAGGACACCCACGTTCACCAGAAGATTGACCGATGGATATTCCTGACCTACCGCCTGACATCAGCTTTGACCGACTTCCTCAGACGCCCGAGGCGCGCGACTTCGCGTTTGAGGTCAAACGGGCGGCTATGGGCCCTCACATCATCGCCCGATGGGGATGGGATGAGGGCTTCCAGCGAAACTTCCATGAGCAACGGGTCAGGGACACGCCACTCTCCCGGATCATTCACAATGGGCAGGCCGTTGGCACCATCGCCCTCACTGCTCTTGCCGATCATCTGCGTCTCGATGAGTTCTACCTGCTCCCATCCTATCAGGGGCAGGGTTTGGGAACGAGGATCCTGAACCACTGTCTTGCCATCGCGGACGCCTGTAGGATGCCGCTTCGGCTTCGGTATCTCAAGTGGAACCCGGTGGGATCGCTGTACCGGCGCCACGGGTTCACCGTGATCGACGAGACCGACATCCACTTCATCATGGAGCGGCAACCTGGCGGGACTGAGGTCGCCTCGTGAGGGTGAATTGCGCGTAAGTGCCTGTATGGAACCGGCCTCGTCACATTCCGTGGCGGCGAGTAGGATCGGCTTTGGGTAATCCGGTGTGAGGGTGATCCGATGAGGAGACGAGACCTCCTGCTCAGTGCACTTGCCGTGCCGCTGCTTTCTACTTCGCTCCTTGCGCAGACACCGGAGAAGGTCTGGCGGATCGGCCTGCTGACCCCCAACCAGTTCGGCGCACGCGTCTTCCGTCGGTTGAACCTCCCGGAACTGGCGAGGCTCGGGTTCGTGGAAGGGCGCAATCTCAGCGTCCAAGTCTTCTCCGCGGATGATGCCTATGAGCGTCTTCCTGCTCTGGCTGTCGAACTCGTCGCGACGAAGCCGGATGTCATCATTGCCGTTGCTCCGAATGCCATCAGAGCCGCTCGGGCGGCGACCAGCACCATTCCCATCGTAATGGCCTATGCAGGCGAGGACCCCGTCGCAGCAGGATGGGCGCAAAGTTACACCCGTCCCGGGGGCAACATCACAGGTGTCGTCCTGCTCAACCCGGAGCTGGAAGGCAAGCGTCTGCACCTCCTGCACAACACCTTCCCCACGAGGCGCCGGATTGCAGTCCTATTCCATAACCGCTCCCGGAACACCCCCACGGATCGGTCGGTCCAAACTGTCGCGCAGAACGCCGGCATCGCTATTCAGAGCTTCTACACGTCAGGGCCGGAGGAATACGAGGCGACCTTCAATGCGATCCGCTCATCCGGTGCGGACGCTTTGCAGATCGCAGGAGGGCCGATCTTCGCCAACGACGCCGCCCGTCTGGCGGAATTGGCTCTGAAAGCCGGAGTGCCGACGATCTGCGAGTGGCGTGACATGGCGAGGAGTGGCTGCCTGATTGGCTATGGGGTGGATCGAGCCGCTCTCCAGAGGCGTGTTGCCAACTTTGTCGCCCGTCTCCTGCGTGGCGCGCCAGCAGGTGAGATGCCCATTGAGGACCCCACCACCTTCGAACTTGCCGTCAACCTGAGGACTGCCAAGACTCTGGGCATCGACGTACCAACCACACTCCTCGCGCAGGCCGATGAGGTCATCGAGTAGAACCGGGAAACTGCGGCGCAACCCAAAAAATCCTTTATGTAACCGGCCTCGTCACCCGAGCAAATTAAGGATAAAATTCGCCCGTCAAAGGAGGCGTGCCATGAACCGCTCCTCCAGTTACGCGATAGCTATTTGCCTCTTGCTCACCTGCGCCGCTGCGGCTCAAACCTCGACGAAGACCGCCCGCATCGCAATGCTGTGCCCCGTCCGCTGCGCTGGGGCAGGCTACACTGCCTTTGAAGACGAACTACGCAGGCTCGGCTGGATCGAGGGCAGCAACCTCACGGTCGAGCGGAGAGTCCTGGAGGGCCGCTATGAGCGTGCAGCCGAGCTTGCAGCCGAGATCGTTCGGTTACGGCCTGACCTGATCGTTGGCCCAGGCGCACCGATCGCCCGTGCCCTCAAGGAAGCCACATCAGACATCCCCATTGCCTTCTCCTTTGTCGCTCATCCTGTCGAGATCGGTCTGGTGCAAAGCCTTGCCCGTCCAGGGCACAACGTCACCGGAGTGGCCGCGATCACACCTGGCGCGTTCCTCGTAAAGCAGCTCGAGGTCTTGAGAGAGCTGCTGCCCCAAGCTCAAAGGGTGGCCGTGCTGGCGACCCCTGCCAACGATGACTATCGTCTGGCCCTAGGGCGCGAAGTGCCCATGGCCGCTCGACTTGGGTTGCAGCTTGAGGTGATTGAGGTCCGCACCCGCGACGAAGTCCCGTCTGCCGTCGACAAAGCAAAGACCCTTGGTGCAGATGGGATGTTGGTTCTGGGCGACGCAATTCTGAACACTCCCCCAAACCGCATGCCTGATCTCCTCGCCCAAGCGGCACTCCCGGCGCTCTACTCGAATACCGAGTCGGTACGGGCTGGAGGGTTGATCTCCTACACGTCGGATCTTGTCGCAATAGCCCGCCGCCACGCGCACTACGTGGACCACATCCTGCGAGGTGCCTCTCCTGCCGAAATGCCTGTTGAGCAGCCGACAGGATACATCCTCATTGTCAACCTCAAGACGGCCAAGGCACTCGGGCTTACCGTGCCGCCTTCGATCCTGTCACAAGCCGATGAGGTGATCGAATGACACGGTGCGGCTCCCGCTCACTTCAGTGCGGGGTTGGCCGAGGCCTGCGGCCATGACTGGGCGGAAACCTCGCCTCCGTGGACTCTTCCGCAAGTACTTTCTCGTGCTGTTTCTGGCGGTCGTCATTCCGCTCGCCGCCAACGGCGTCGGCGAGGCCTGGTTCGGCTATCGCGATCAGCGGGCGAGGCTCGACCAACTGCTCGGCGTCGAGGCAAGATCGGCCGCAGCCAGGATCCAGGGCTTCCTTGACGGCATCACCGGCCAGCTCGGCTGGCTGGTGCAGCTTCCCTGGACCGAGGAGCCGGACGAGCGCCGGCGCATCGATGCCCTACGCCTTCTACGGCAGGTGCCCGCCATCGTCAGTCTCACCCTCGTCGATGGCTCTGGACGGGAACGGTTGTACGTGTCCCGCATCGGCCTCAACCGAACCGAGAGCCACACGGATCGCTCTGGAGAGCCCGCCATCATCGGGGCCCGATCGGCGCGGATCTGGTACGGTGAGGTTAGCTACTATCGCGGTTCCGAGCCCTACCTGACGGTGGCGATCTCCGGTAACCGGCCCTCGGTCGGCATCGTTGTTGCCGAGGTCAACCTGAAGCTGATCTGGGACGTGATCTCGGCCATCAAGGTCGGGCAGACGGGTTCCGCCTTCGTGCTGGATCGGCCCGGCCGGCTCATCGCCCATCCCGACATCAGCCTCGTCCTGCGCGGAGCGGATGATGCCACGCTGGCGCCTTTCCGGGCTATCCGTGAAGCGGTTGGATCTGCGAGTGCGGGTTTTGCAACGAGCCGTGACGCCGAGGGCAATGCCATCGCGGCAGCCGCCGCGCCGGTCGCGGGGCCGGATTGGACGATCGTGGTCGAACAGCCGCTCTCCGAAGCCTTCGGGCCGATCTATGCGGCCCTGTGGCGGACCGGGGTCCTTCTTCTCGGTGGTGCCCTCTTCGCTAGCCTGCTTGCCTATGCCTTGGCCCGTCGGATGACGCAGCCGATCCGGCTGCTCGAGGAGGGCACCGAGCGCATCGGCGCCGGAGAGTTCGAGCACCGTATCGACATCAGGACCGGGGACGAGTTCCAGCGGCTGGCCGACAGTTTCAACGCCATGGCCGCCGAGTTGGCCGTCTCGCAGGAGCGCCAGGAGCGCATCGCCAAGCTCAAGCGGTTCCTGGCCCCGCAGGTGGCCGAGCTCGTCGACCGGAAAGGTGATGAAGGTGTGCTCGAGGGCCGCCGCACCGAGGTGGTGGCGGTGTTCTGCGATCTGCGCGGCTTCACCGCCTTCTCGGCCAGAGCCGCACCCGAGGAAGTGATGAGCGTGCTGTCGGAGTACTACGAGGCACTCGGCACCATCATCACCAGTTATGCCGCAACGCTCACGAGCTTCTCAGGTGACGGCCTGATGGTGCTCGTTAATGCACCTGTCCCCGTTGAGGAGCCGGCCCTCCGGGGGGCGGACATGGCCGTGGAGATGCAGCGGCGTGTGCAGGAGCTGATCATCGGCTGGCGGGCGCGCGGCCACCGGATCGGGTTCGGGGTGGGGCTTGCCATGGGGCCTGCCACGGTCGGGCGGATCGGGTACGAGACCCGGTTCGACTACACGGCCATCGGCAGCGTCGTGAACCTTGCCGCCCGGCTGTGCGCATCGGCAGCGGATCGGGAGATCCTGGTGGATACGAAAGTCGCCGAAGCTGTGATCGGCAAGCGTGCCCTTATCCGGCTGGGAATGCGTCCGCTCAAAGGCTACGATGAGGAGCTGCCCGTGTTCGGCATATCCTTCGACGAGCGGCCTCACGCCGCCTAGATTCCGTGCTCACCAGGTAGCTGGTCCTATTCGATGACCTCATCGGCCTGAAGAAGCAGCATCTCGGGGACTTTGATGCCCAGAGCGCGCGCAGTCTTGGCGTTCACAACGAGCCGCAGATGGGACGGCCCCTCGATCGGCGTCTGACCGGGCACGGCACCCTGGAGTATCCGCTCAACGTAGTACGCCGTGCGGCGGTACAGGTCCGCGAGGATGGGTCCATACCCGATCAGGCAGCCCTCGTTGGCCATCTCGCCCCATTCGCACACCGTCGGCAGTCCATTCTCGAGAGCGATCCGCGTGAGCAATGCGGCGTCGCGATTGAAGCGTGAGTCTGCATTGATCGCGAGGGCCTGTGCGCCGTTCGCGTGGGCGGCCGCCACCACCGACCTATAGTCCTGTGGCTCGGGTCCTTCCACGAAGGACAACGCGACCCCGACACTTGCCGCAGCCGCCCGCATCTCTTGTTTGCGGGCCTCCAACCCCGGGCTTGTCGGGTGAACGAGAACCGCAATGCGCCGGACCTCTGGTACGGTCTCGTGAAGGAGGTCCAGGCGCTTGATGTCCAGTTCCTTCGAGGCGATGGTGATGCCGGTGACGTTGCCCTCGGGACGGGCAAGACTGGCAGCGAAGCCCTGGGCAACCGGGTCACCCCCGAACATGATGATCGGGAGCGTGCGTGTCCTTGCTTGCACCGCGGCAACCGCGGTGCTGTTGATGGCGAGGATGGCGTCAGGACTGAAAGCCAGGAGATCCTGAACGAGGCCGGGAAGCTGTCCCACATCGCCGACGCGAGCCTCGATAATGAGGTTTTGCCCTTCGATGAAGCCTCGCTTCGCGAGTTCGGGAACTGTCAGGGCCTGGACGCGCTCGACTGATTGCGGGTTGAGTGCGAGCACCCCAAGACGATAGACCCGGCCAGACACCTGGCTCTGCGCACCGCCCATGGACAACACGATGATAAGGCAGACGATCATGGCACGGATCATTCGATCACCTCGTCAGCCTGAGCCAGCAGTGAAGTTGGAACCGTGATCCCGAGGGTCCTGGCGGTTCTGAGATTGATGACCAGATCGAACTTTGTCGGTTGCTCGACCGGCAGATCGGCGGGCCTGGCGCCTTTGAGGATCCTGTTGACGAAGGTCGCAGATCGCCGGAGCATGTCAGTGTAGCTGGGCCCGTAGGAGACGAGCCCGCCAGCTTCGACGAATTGCCCCTCGGAGAAGATGCTCGGAAGGCGGTTCTTGAGGGCGAAGTCCGCGATCGCTTGCTTGTTCCCGAAGTTGACGGGGTTGCCGTTTGCAATCAAAGCATCGGTGCGGGTCAACGTGACAGATGCAAGGGCTGCTGGAAACTGTTCGCGGGTTGAGACTTCGACTGGCTGAAGCTCAAGGCCAACCGCCGGGGCAAGGTCAACCTGTTCCCGCATGGGGTCATGCTCGAACGGGTTGGTCGGGTCCCAGAGAAAGAGAACGCGGGACGTTCCAGGGGCGATCTCCTTGACGAGCTCCAGGCGTTTCGCGTTCAGCTCCGGGGCGATGTTGCTCAGCCCCGTGACGTTGCCCCCCGGGCTGGCAAGGCTCTTCACAAGCCCCCTTCTCTCGGGGAACGAGACAGCCGCCATTACGATCGGAATGGTGCTCGTCGCATCCTTGGCTGCCGTGACAGCCAGGGTTGACACCGCCACGATGATGTCCGGTTGAGCAGCGACCAACTCGGTCGCGAGAGCAGGCAAACGCTCGCTCCTTCCCTGCGACCATCGCCACTCCACGGTGACGTTGCTGCCGTCAATGTAGCCGTGCTCGCGCAGTCCCTGCCGCAAGCCCTCCATATCTGGCGTGTCGAGGTTGGCGAGAACCCCGATGCGGAAGGTTACTCGGGCCGGCTGGGGATCGGCGGCCAGCGGCCTCTGACCGAGCGCGGAGAGAAGCGGGATGGCGAGCATGGAGCGCAGGAGGTCACGTCGTCTCATCGGAGTTCTCGTGGGTAGCTGCGGATCTGCCTATCCACTGGCGATGTTGCCGGCAGGGGCTGTTCCGGCAGGCTGCGGACCAACCCAAAGGCCAACGTCATTCGATCACCTCGTCGGCGGCGGCGATGACACTTGGCGGTATTGCAAGGCCCAGTGCCTTGGCGGTCCCGAGGTTGACGACAAGCTCGTACCGGGTTGGGGCCTGAACCGGCAGCTCGCCAGGGTTGGCTCCCCTGAGGATCCGGTCCATGTAGGAGGCGACGCCCTGGTGCAGTCCCTCGGTGGTGGGACCATAGGCGAGCAGGCCCCCTGTCGCCGCCATGTAGCGGCTGCCGTAGATCGCCGGCACGCGATACTGCTCGGCGAGATCGACGATCAAACGCCGCTGCGCGAAGGTAAAGACATCCGGCAGCACGAGGAGCGCGCCGCCGGGCGCGGCTGCAAGGTCTGCCAGCACTGGCTCAATCCCGGAAGCATCCTGAGTGAAGGCGAGGATGGGTTCGATCATGAGAGACGCGGCGACCGCCTCGAATTCGCGCACGAAGGGTGAAGCCCGGTTGCGGGCCGTCTCGGGGTTGAACAGGATTGCGGCTCGCCGCACCTGCGGATCGATCTCCTTGAGAAGCTGCAACCACTTGCCGCCGAGCGACGGCTCGAAGGTCGTGAACCCCGTCAGGTTACCGCCCGGCCGGGCGGGATTGGTGACGATGCCGTTGCCGACCGGGTCGGCGACCTCGAAGAAGAGAACTGGAATGCTGCGGGTTTCGGAGAGCACCGCGAGCGTTGCCAGCGTGCCATTCGTCACGATGAGCTCAGGACGCGCCACGACGGCCTCCTTTGCCAGCCCTGGCAGTTGGGCCGGGGCTGTTGCCACGTGCATCTCGACCCGCACGTTGACGCCTCTCGTCCAACCCAGCGGCCGGAGGTGTTCGGCAACATCCCCCCAGTCATTCCGCGCGAGCAGGGTCCAAGCTTCCACCCATCCGACCTGCCGGATCCGACTGGTCACCTGGGCCGCTAGCCGTGTGGGACTGAGCAGCGCCGATGCGCAGACGAGCTGGACGAGATCGCGCCGCCTCATGCGACCACCTCTTCAAGCGAGCTGCCCGAAGACTACCATGAAAGGATATCGACCACAGCCTGAGGGGCGCATCCGACCGCGTGCGAAGGCCTGGACGCCCCATGAGCGCAATCTGGGTGCCTACCTGATGTTTCTGCCGGACTACCGGATCGGGATGCCGTATTGCAGGCCGCCCTTGGTCCAGAGCGCGTTCTGGCCGCGCTTGATCTTCAGGCGCGAGCCTTCGCCGACGTTCTTCTCGAACGACTCGCCGTAGTTGCCCACGTGCCTGATGATGCGCATGGCCCAGTCATTGGTCAGGCCGATGGCCTCGCCGAACTTGCCTTCGGTGCCGAGCAGACGCTTGATCTCCGGGTTGTCGGAGGTCTTCATCTGGTCGACATTGGCCTTGGTCACGCCAAGCTCCTCGGCGTTCAACATGGCCATGTGGGTCCAGCGGACAATGTCGCCCCACTGGTTGTCGCCGTGGCGAACGGCCGGGCCAAGCGGCTCCTTGGAGACCACCTCCGGCAGGATGACGTCTTCATCAGGGTTCGAGACCCACGAGCGGGCAACATAGAGACCGGAAACGTCGGTCGTGAAGGCATCGCAGCGGCCGGCATCATAGGCTTTCTTCACCTCGTCCGCCGTAGCGAAGAGGATGGCCCGGTACTTCATGTTGTTGGCACGGAAGTAGTCGGCGAGGTTCAGCTCGGTCGTGGTGCCCTGCTGGGTGCAGACCGATTTGCCGTTCAGCTCTTTGGCAGAGGAGACACCAAGCTTCCTGCGGACCATGAAGCCCTGGCCGTCGAAGTAGGTGATGGCCGGGAAGTCGAGGCCGAGCTGCGTGTCGCGTGACATGGTGTGGGTCGAGTTGCGGGACAGGACATCCACCTCGCCCGCCTGAAGGGCCGTGAAGCGGTCCTTGGCATTGAGCGGGATGAAGCGGACCTTGGTCGGATCGTCGAAGATCGCAGCCGCAATGGCGCGGCAGAAGTCCACGTCGAAGCCCGTCCAGGTGCCCTGGGCATCCGGCATGCCGAAGCCGATAGAGCCGCTGCTCGCGCCACAGTTCAAGAAGCCCTTCTGTTTGACGCTGTTGAGCGTCGCTTGGGCTGAGGCGCCGGTGGCCATGAGGCCCGCCGCCAGTACGCCACATGCAAGGGATGCGATAGCCTTCATCATGATGCTATCCCCCGGGTTAGTTCCCAGTCGCGAGTGCTCCCCTCCGCAAAGCCTGCCAATTTGAGATCCATCCGCAGCTAACGAGGGAACCGCTACGGGGCTTCGGCCTGGTCTCCGCACAACGAGAGCATGCTCCCGCACTATACCATATTATGGGGCGCACAACTCGCCCGAGACTCTACGCAGTGGCGGGTTCGCCATCCCGCTTCTCGGCGACCCAGTATGCCGGCGACGATGCCGATCACGCGGATGGTGCGAAGGCAGACAGGCCCTCCAGCAACGCCTTCGCCCTTTGCAGATCGTTGGTGTCGAAGCCCTCGCAGAACCAGCCATGGATCGGCGCCAGGAGATCACGGGCCTCTGCCTGCCGCCTGTGATCGCGCAGCATCTGCGCCAGATCGCAGGCGGCCCTGAGCTCCCACATCCGAGCGCCCTGTTCGCGTGCGACCTCCAGGGCGGTGCGGTAGCTATGCTCGGCCTCGACAGCGCGCCGCATGCGCAGGAACAGTCCGCCGCGAATACGATGCAGCTCGGCATCGAAGAAGCGGCTGCCCGTCTCCTCCGTCCAATCCAGGGATTCCGCGATGATCCGCAACCCCTCCTCAGGTTGTCCCCGGCGGCCATAGGCCCGCGCCAGCACGGCGTCGTGCAGCGACCGCGCAAAGCCCGGCTGCGGGTGCTGGCGCTTGTATTCCATCTGCTCCGGGTCGTTGTGCATGGCTACCGCCACGAGGCGCTCGCGCCGGGCCACCTGCTGCATCAGCCCGGTAAGGCCCCATTCTGTCGCAAGGGCCATGGTGGCCTGGTTGGCCCTGGCGACGCCCTCCCAGTCATCCATCAACTCGGCCAAGTGACCGGACATATGAACGGCGTGGCCCGTACTCAGGTGATGCCCGCCACGGTGGCCAGCGGCGATCGCATCGGTCACCGCCCGCCGGGCACGGTCGGGATAGCCCCGCACCCACAGCACGCATCCGCCGAGGACCAGCAGGTGCGGACCCGGGTCGTCGAACTGCTCGATCAGGGCCGCTGGCCAGGGGCCCTCCTCATAGAGGCTCAGCCCTCTCTCGAAATGCTGCTGCGCCTCCACGAACTTTCCGAGCTTGTAGCGGGCGTTCAGCAGGGACTTGTGGCCATCGACCCTGAGAATCCGGTCATCCCGTGCGTCGCCCAATGCCAGGAGATCAAGCCCGATCCTCTCGGCCGTGCGCAGTTCCGCCTCGACCACGTGAAAGCCGAACAGCCCAACGAGGATGGGATGCATCAGTCGATCGTCGCCAAGTGCCGCACACAGCTCGCGCGCCCGGTAGAAGGCCTTGCCGACCTCCGGCGCCGACCAGCCCTTCGCGCTGGTGGCGGAATTTCCCAGGCGCACCTGCAATTGGAGTTCGTGCCGATCACGCTGCGTCCGATCAGGTATCGAGCCTATCAAATCGAGGCCCCGCATGCAGTGAGCAACGGCCTCCTGATGAGCCTGACGGCGAGCCGCGTCATCCGCAGCACGCTGCCAGTAGATGACCGCCTTTTCCGCGAGCCGTGCCTCGCTCAGGTGATGTGCAATGAGTTCGGGCTGCCGGGCTGCCACATCAGGATAGGCTTGCTCAAGAACCGTTGCGATCCTCCCATGCAGTTCCTGTACACGGCTCTTGAGCAGGCTGTGGTAGGCGGCATCGCGCACGAGTGCATGCTTGAACGTGTAGGTCTCGGCCCGAGGTGCACCGCTCGCGAAGACCAATCCGGACGACACAAGTTGCCGGAGCACCCTGCGAAGGTTGGCCTGGCCCAGCGTGCCGATGGCCGCAAGCAAATCGAATGCGAACGTCCGACCGATCACTGACGCCTGCTGGGCTACGGCTTTGGCAGCCGGCACACGGTCCAGACGGGCCATGAGGCTGTCGTGGAGGGTGGCCGGGACGGCGGCGGATTCCCCCTCCAGCACCGCCCTGGTCATCTCCTCGACGAAGAGCGGCACGCCATCGGTCCTGTCGAGGATCTGGCCGAACACCTCGGCCGGCAACTCCGCGCCGCCGGCGATTGTCCCGGCGAGCTCGGCGGCCTGGCGCGGCGACAGGCCGGTGAGCGGGATCAGGGTCACGCCGTGCGAGCGCCTCCACCGCTCGGGCATAAACTCCGGCCGGGCGGTGACCAGCAGCAGGACATGCTCCGAGCCCACACGGTCGACCATCCGGTCAAGCACCTCAAGGGTCGTCGGGTCGGCCCAGTGGGCGTCCTCGACCAGCAGGAGAATTGGCTGCCGCCGGGCCAGACCAAACAGATAACTGGCCAAGGCCTCCATGGTCAGCTCCCGCTGTCGCCGCGGATCGAAAGGGAACGGCCCGTAGCGATCCTCAATCGGAAGCGAGAGCATCGTGGCGAACAGGGGCGCGATGGCCGGGATCCCATCGGCCACTGGCGCCAGGAGAACCTTCAGCTTTACCAGCCGCTCGTCAGGCGTGTCCTCCGGCCGGAACCCCGCAGCCTGCTCGATCCATTCGACGAAGGGATGCAGGGGCGAATTGCTGTAGAAGGGTGAGCACTGCCACTGCACGTCGGCATGCGTCTCGGACCGCAAGCGGTCGCGGAACTCTTGTGCCACCCGCGACTTGCCGATTCCCGCTTCGCCGGACAGCAGCACCACCTGCCCTTTTCCGTCGCAGGTCTGCGCCCAAAGGTGTGCGAGCGTCGCAAGCTCCCCGTCTCTCCCGACCAGAGGTGCGGTCCCCGTTCTGTGGGCCGCGAAGCGGCTCTCGACCGCGCGGGTGCCGAGCACCTGCCAGACCGGAACAGGTTCGGCAAACCCCTTCAGACCCTGTAACCCCAGGCCGATGATGGTGAAGTCGCTACCGAGCAGGCGCCGGGTCGCCGGCGCGATCACCACCCCTCCGGGCGGGGCGAGGGCCTGAAGCCGCGCTGCGAGGTTCGGGGTCTCGCCCACGACGCTCTGCTCCTGGGCTACTCCCGTGCCGATCAGATCGCCAACCACCACCAGGCCCGTGGCGATGCCGACCCGAGCGCACAGCGGAGCCAGGCCAGACGGAACAGCGATGCGCGCCACCTCCCCGGTCAGGGCCAGCCCGGCGCGGGCGGCCCTGGCAGCATCGTCCTCGTGGGCCTGCGGATAGCCGAAATACACGAGCACCCCATCGCCCATGTACTTGGCCACGAAGCCGCCGAACCGGACAACGGTTCCGGCACAGGCTTCATGGTAGGCGCGGAGGATCGCGCGGTAGTCCTCGGGATCGAGAGCGCTCGCGAGAGCAGTCGAGCCGACCAGGTCGCAGAACATCACCGTCAGTTGCCGCCGCTCCGCATCCGGACCGGACCCTGGCGCCGGTGCAAGAGGCCTTGCAGGTCTCCTCCTCGGCGAACGTGGGCTGGCTCCACCGGGAGCGGCAGGGGCGCCCCCGAGAAGGGCAATCGCCTCGAGGAGCTTCCGGCGGTGGCCGACTACTGTGACGCCGATGTCCTTGAGATCGTCGGAGGTAAGCCGCGCCAGGATTTCGGCATCCACGGCGTTGTCGCGGAACGCCTGCTCGTACTGTGCCAGTCCGAGGCTCCGTAGCCACTGCGCGACATCCACGTCCCGTCTCCTGCTGAGAGACCGCAGCCTGCCGGCAAGGTTACACCCGCGAGGCGTTCCTATCGAGCAGGATTCTCAGCTCAATCGTCAGCGGCTCACCCGGCGGGAGCTGGGGGTGAGCTCGACGAGGCTCTGCGAAGACTGCCCGCCGGCGGGTCCGGCCAGCAGGGCAGGAGGAATGACTGCTACAGATCATCCTTCCCGTTGAGCGGCCGATTGAAGTCGGTCTCGGTGTGAACCTGAAGGCAGCACGAGCCCTCGGCCTCATGATGCCTGCCTCCCTCATCGCCCGCGCCGATGAGGTGATCGAGTAGGGCCTCGCTTGCGCACGAAAAGCGCCCCGCATGTCAACACATGTTTCGCGTAAACCCCTATATGGAACCGGTCAATTTCATCGAGAGCCGATAGGTTGGTCTTCCGAGACGCGCCCACGGCCGATGCAAACCTCGCATTGCACGAGCCCTGAACCACGACAGACATTGCACCTGTGGCGGGCGTGATCGAGGCCCTCCACCATGCCTTTCCCGGTGCAGGAGACACACCGGATAGCTCCAAAACCGTAACAGGCTTTGCACGGGATCATGGCCTCAGCCTCCTACCTCAGGACGGGGCTTAGTATCTATGACGCACCATAAAAAGACACTCAGTTCAACGTCGCGGACGGCCGTTTATGGAACTGGAAGGGGAACTTCCACGCCGCTGTTGAGAGCCTCATAAGGGCTGATCCGTCATTCGATCACCTTGTCTGCACGGAGGAGTAACTCAAGCGGGATTGCCATCCCGAGGGTGCGGGCCGTGCGCAGATTGAGAGACAGCTCGAAACGAAATGCCTGTTCGATTGGCATCTCGCCTGGTTGGACCCCCTTCAGGATTTGGTCTACGTAGATGGCAGGGCGGCGCACGAGGATTCCATACTCTGCCGAGTAGGCCATGAGACCCCTCAGGTCTGTGAACCAGCTACCCCAGGCCATCAAGGGCAACTGCTCCGCCAGCGCCAGATCAGCAATGCGTTTTGCCTCAGACGCCAACATCAGGTCAGGCAGTACAAAGACGGCCTGAGCTCCCTCCGCCTTCATCTGATGGATGGCCTCGTCCAACTCGTTCGGCTCCCGGACCTGCTTGATAATCAGAGCAAGGCCGAGGTGCTGGACGGCATCCTTTGTGTCCTCCTCGAAGGGGAGATAGGACACGATCGGGTTCGCCAGCACACCGATGGACGAGATCCCTGGAATCAGCTCCTTCAGTAATTCGAGGCGCTTGGTGGATAGCTCAGTGGCGTAGTAGGTCAGGCCCGTCAGGTTGCCGCCCGGCTTGGAGAGGCTCTGAGCGAGCCCGGCGCGGACCGGGTCACCGCTCAGGATCGAAACGATCGGAACGGTCATGGTCACTGATCTTGCCAAGTGGCTGGCTGGTTCGGACTCCGAGACGATCACATCGACCGGAAGTCGCACCAGCTCAGCCGTTGCCGGTGCATAGCCCTCATACCGTTTCCCCGCAGAACGGCATTCAATCGCAATATTCTCACCCGGTATGCGGCCCAGATCCCTCAGAGCGGCGATTAGGCCAGGCATCTCGCAGGCACCCCATGTAAGCAGCCCCACTCGAGGGGTTTTTGCCGCGGATTGGGCGACAGCCAACTCGGGAGAGCCGAGCGCGATGAGGCAGGCGAGAACCTTCAGACCGAGGGTACGCCGCCTGTGATCACCTAGACGGTGCTAGAGAACCAGGTTGAGGCACATTGCATCCTCCTGTGTTCTGGAGCCCAACGAGTGTTGAGCATGAGGCCCGAGTATACACCTGAAGGCATGTCGACGCATGCGACCGCAGAAGAAGGGCCTCGATTTTCCGACAAACCTCTTATGGAACGTAGGGGCTATGGGGAGCCAATCAGAGTAAGTCCGGAACGGGTCACCCACGGAAATTGTCGGCGCCCCGGGAAGATCTGCTGCTCTCCGACCTAGCGGACCTTCGGCTAACTTCGGCCCCGTGCCAGCAGCGGACCTTTGGCCATCATAACCGAAGCCCTTTGCCAGGCAGACTACGTCGCTTCCATCCCGAGGCTTCGCATGGGATAACGGAGGGTTGGATCGAAGGGGTTGAGCTGCCGGGCGATCCCTTCCGCTTCGTTTCGTATCAGATCGACTACCAGCGGCAGCCTATCCCCCTCCAGGCGCTCCGACAGAGTGCCTATGCTCAGGGCCGCAACAGCCCGCCCCTCCGAGTCAAGGATCGGCACTCCCACGCCGGCCATGCCGGGGATCAGGCCTGTGTTGAGGCTGCAGAAGCCCGTCTTGCGGACGTTCCGGATCTGCATCCGCAACCCGATCTCGTCAAAGCCGCCCCGGTCGAGCAGGCGGGGAACGTTGAAGCGGATCACGGCCTCGCGCTCCTCCTCCGGCAGGAACGACAGGATGGCGAGGCTGCCTTGACCGATGCCGAGAGGCACCTTGCCGCCGATATCGCCGGTGAATGTCCTGATCGGGAACGGGCCCTCCACGCGATCCAGGCACACGGCGTCGAACCCGTTCCGCACCAGAAGGAAGATGCTGTCGCTCAATGTGGAGGACAGGCGCAGAAGCGCCGGCCTGGCCGTGCTGCGCAATCCACCCGACTGCGCGGCCCGTGCGGCCAGGACGAAGAAGTCGAGGGACAGCCGGTATTTGCGGCTCGCATCCACCTGCTCGACGAAGCCCTCCGTCATAAGAACCTTCAGGGCCCGATGAGCGCTGGGTTGTGTGATCCCGCCAGCTGATGCGATGTCGGTCAGGCGCATTCCGTGGGAGTCCCCAGCCCCGAGAACCTTCAGAAGCGCCAAGGCTCGCCGCGTTCCAGATACGGTGTCTTCCGCCATGTAGAATAAGTTCCATATAATCTTTGTTTCTATTTCAGATAGCGGAACATATGTCAAAAAACTTTCACATAACGAAATATTGACATTGACTTGGGCTGTGGCCTCGCTCGTGATGCCGATCCGGGCATCGTGCGCATTCGGGCTTATGGCCGGATGCTTTGCAAGGATCGGAGACCAGAATGGCATTCCTGACACTCGAAGGAGTTTCCAAGGAATTCGGCACGTTCACGGCCGTTCGCGATGTCAGCCTGACGATTGAGAAAGGCGAATTCGTTTCGCTTCTCGGCCCGTCGGGCTGTGGGAAGACAACGACCCTGCAGATGATCGCCGGTCTCGTCGAACCCACCGAGGGCCGGATCTCCCTCGACGGGCGCGATATCACGCGCGAGAAGCCCAACCGCCGCGGCCTCGGCGTCGTCTTTCAGAGCTATGCCCTCTTCCCTCACATGACGGTGGCGCAGAACGTCGCCTTCGGGCTCGAGATGCGACGCGTTCCACAGGCCGAGCGGGACGAGCGCGTGCGTGATGCGCTCATGCTGGTGCAGCTTTCCGCCTTCGCCGACCGTTATCCTCGCCAGCTCTCCGGTGGTCAAAGGCAGCGTGTGGCCATCGCTCGCGCCCTCGTCATTGCGCCGCCGGTCCTCCTGCTGGACGAGCCTCTCTCCAATCTGGACGCCAAGCTGCGCGAGGAAATGCAGTTCGAGTTGCGGCGGATCCAACGCAAGGTCGGCACGACCACCATCATGGTCACCCACGACCAGGCCGAAGCGCTCTCCATCAGCGATCGCGTGGTCGTGATGGAAGGCGGGCGAATGACTCAGGTGGATGCGCCGTACCGGCTCTACGAGCAGCCCTCGAACGCCTTCATCTCGTCCTTCGTCGGTAAGACCAATCTTCTGGCCGGCACCTGGCGCCGCAACGGCACGTCCAGCGCCGCTGACATCGGCGGCGTCCTGCTGGAGGCCTCAGCGCCGGAGATTGCCGCAGGGACGCCGGTCACGCTGTCGATCCGCCCCGAGAAGATTCTTGTGCGCGATGCTGGCGCAGGCCGCCTGGAGGGACGCGTCGCGAGCCGTTTCTTCCTGGGCAGCCAGTGGCTCTTCACCGTCGAGACCCCGATCGGGACCATGACGGTCTCGACGCCCAACTTGGGCGTCGAGCCGGCCACGGAAGGCTCCCAGGTCGGGCTCGACTGGTCGCCGGACAACATGCGCATCATCGCAGGTACCGCCGCAGCGGCTTGAGGGAGGGAACCATGATGACCTCGCGCTCTCCTATCCCTTCAGCCCCATGGCTGCTTGCCGGACCCGGAGCCCTGTTCTTTTTCGGGCTCGTGCTCCTCCCCCTGGCGCTCACCGTCATCCTGTCGTTCCAGGCTTACGATCATTCCACCGGCATCCAGAGCACCTTCACGCTGTCTCACTACGTCACCGTCGTCACCGATGGATACTACCTCGAGATCTTCTGGAGGACGTTGCGGATCGCGGCGCTGACCACGCTCATTTGTGCCGCGATCGGAGTTCCAGAAGCCTACATACTGTCGCGCATGCGCGATCCTTGGCGCTCGGTTTTCCTTCTCGTCATCATCGGCCCCCTGCTCGTCTCCGTCGTCGTTCGCACCTTTGGCTGGAGCATGCTGCTCGGCTCGCAAGGCCTCGTGAACCAAGCACTCCAGCTTGTCGGGTTCGCACCGGCCAGGATCCTCTACACAGAGACCGCAATCGTTATTGCTCTCGTTCACGTCATGCTGCCGTTCATGGTCATCCCGGTGTGGACGGCCCTGCAGAAGCTCGATCCCATGGTCGAGGCGGCAGCCTGGACCCTCGGTGCCTCCCACTTCACGGCTCTTCGCCGGGTGGTCATGCCGCAGGTGACGCTCGGCATGCTCTCCGGCAGCCTCATCGTCTTCGGGCTGTCGGCCAGTGCCTTCGCCGTTCCGGCTCTCCTCGGCGGCCGTCGCCTGAAGATGGCGGCGACCTTGGTCTACGACGAGTACCTCCAGGAGCTGAACTGGCCTCTCGGAGCCACCATCGCGATCATTGTTCTTGTCGCAAACCTCTGCATCATGCTGGCCTACAACCGCATGGTCGAGACCCGCGCACGCCGGACTCTTGGATGACACCATGCAGAAGAATGGCACCATCGCACTCACCTTTCACGTTCTTGTCCTAGCGTTCGTCCTGGCACCGCTGGTCATCATATGCCTCGTCGCGTTCACACCCGAGAACACGCTGAGCCTACCGACGACCGGCCTGTCGCTGCGTTGGTTCAAGGCGGTGTTCGCGCATCCCGATTTCATGGCGTCCTTCTGGAACAGCATCTGGCTGGCAGCGCTCTCTGCGACATTGGCGGTCGCGTTCGCCGTGCCTGCCGGGCTTGCCATCAGCCGCTACTCGTTCCCAGGACGGGACTTCCTGAATGCCCTGTTCCTGTCGCCGCTGATCATTCCTCATCTGGTTCTCGGGGTGGCCTTTCTGCGGCTGTTCGCGCTCCTTGGCGCCACGGGCAGCTTTGCCTGGCTCGTCGCAACGCACATAATCATCGTAACGCCCTATGTGCTCCGTCTCGTGCTCGCCGCCTTGTCCGGGCTCGACCGCAGCGCCGAGCAGGCCGCGCGGACGCTCGGTGCCGGGGAGTGGACCGCGTTTCGCCGCGTCACAGCTCCCATGATCCTCCCCGGCATCACGGGCGGCTGGCTGCTGGCCTTCATCAACAGCTTCGACGAGTTGACGATGTCGATCTTCGTCACCTCGCCAGCAACCGTCACGCTGCCGGTCCGCATGTACATGTATGCGACGGAGTCCATCGACCCGATGATGGCGGCAGTTTCAGCCCTGATGATCGCCATCACGGCCGCCGCTATGCTTGTCCTGGATCGCGCGTTCGGGCTCGACCGCATTCTCGTCGGGCAGCGCTGAGGAAATGGATATGGCTCTTCTCAGGCGCCTTGCTCGGCAAGAGCTTCCCCTCGTTTCCTTCACGCTGAACGGTGAGGCCTGCTTAGGCCGTGCGGGTGATACGGTTTTGACCGCTATTCTCACCCAGTCCGATCGGCTGCGCCTCAGCGACTTCTCCTGTGCCCCCAGGGCCGGCTTCTGCCAAATGGGCGCATGCCAGGACTGCTGGGTCCTCACAACCGACGGCGAGCGCATCCGCGCCTGCAGCACGGCTCTTGAACCGGGGATGAATCTTCGAACCGTGACGGAGCCGAGATCGTGAGCGACGCCATGCGACCGCTGATCGTCGGCGCCGGCCCTGCGGGCATCCGTGCCGCCCAGACCCTCGTGAACTCGGGCATCAGACCTGTCGTCATTGACGAAGCGCCATCGGGCGGTGGGCAGATCTATCGCCAGAGGCTCGTGCCTGACGAGCGCTCCGCGAAGGATCTTTACGGATCGGAGGCCGCCAAGGCTACGGCCCTGCACAGGACCTTCGCAGGGATCCGAGACAGGATCGACTACAATCCCGAAACCCTGGTGTGGAACCTCCGCGACAAGGTTGCGGATGCGGTAACGGGTCATCGCACGCGCCGCATCCCATTCAGCCATCTGATCCTGGCTACCGGCGCAACCGACCGCGTCCTTCCCTTTCCTGGCTGGACCCTTCCGGGCGTCTTTACCCTCGGCGGCTCCCAGATCGCCTTGAAGTCGCAGGGCTGCGCCATCGGCGAGGAGGTTGTGTTTCTCGGCTCCGGACCGCTTCTCTATCTCGTTGCTTGGCAATATGTGAAAGCCGGCGCCAAGGTTGCGGCCGTTCTTGACACATCACCGTTCTCGGCCAAGCTTCATCTCCTCCGCGGATTGTCTGCTCAGCCGTCCGTCGTGCTGCGCGGCCTCCGCTATGTCGCTGAACTCAAGGCGCGCGGCGTTGCCGTTCGATTTGGGGTTCAGCCGGTTCGCATCGACGGCACAGCGAGGGTCGAGGGAGTTGTCTGGCGCGAGCGCGGCGAGGAGCATCGCCTCACCTGTGACGCAGTAGGGTATGGCTTCTCCCTACGGTCCGAAACGCAGCTCGCCGATCTTGCGGGATGCCGCTTTGTCTTCGATGCGCGGGACCGAGCATGGCGGCCTGAACGCGACCGCGTGGGACGCACCAGCATGCCCGGCGTCTATATCGCCGGTGACGGTGCCGGCATTGCCGGCGCGGATGCTGCCGAACTTGCAGGAGAACGGGCAGGCCTCGCGCTCATCGAGGATGCAGGCCTGTCGGTCGATCGTGCACGGATCGGGGTGCTGGAGCGCAAGCTCGCCCGTATCCAAAAGTTTCGTGACGTTCTCGAATCCGCGTTCCCGTTTCCGGAGACCTGGGCCAACAGCATTGCCGACGACGTGACCCTGTGCCGATGCGAGGAGATTGCCATCGGCGACGTGCGCGCTGCCGTGCGCGATCAGGGTGTTTTCGAACTCAACCGTCTCAAGGCCTTGACCCGTGTGGGGATGGGCCGGTGCCAAGGGCGGATGTGTGGAAGCGCAGCGGTGGAAGTGCTAGCCGCCGCCTGCGGTCAATCGCCGGACGCGGCCGGACGGCTGCGCGCGCAGCCGCCCATCAAGCCCATTCCGATGGGGGTTATGGCCCAGGAGGAGACCGCATGAGCCACGCCCTTCATAGGGATGTCGCCATCATCGGCGGCGGGCTCGTCGGAAGCTCCGCGGCTCTTGCCCTGCGACGCATGGGCTTCTCCGTCGTCCTTCTCGACAAGGGCTTCTGCGGCGCTCAGGCCAGCGGTGTGAACTACGGCGGCGTGCGCCGTCAGGGCCGTGCGCCGGAGCAGATCGCTCTGTCGCAACGGGCTCATGCCATTTGGCCCCGCCTGAAGGACCTCATCGGCGTCGATGGTGAATTCGTGCGCTCAGGTCACTTGAAGCTCGCGAGAACCGAGGCCGAGATGGCATCGCTCGAAGCCTATGCGACACGCGTCGCGGATCTGGGGCTCGACCTGGAGCTGATCGGCGGAAACCAGCTGCGGGAGCGTTTTCCCTGGATCGCCGGAGACGTCATGGGCGCGTCCCTGTGCGCAGGTGATGGGCATGCCAATCCGCGCCTTGTCTCTGCAGCCTTTGCCCATGCTGCGCGGCGGGCCGGCGTGGATGTTCTGGAACACACTCGCGTGTCCCATGTCGAGAGGGCGCTCGACGGCTTTTATCTGTCGGCAAGCTCGAAAACCGAGATCAAGGCGCGCTTCGTGATCAACAGCGCCGGAGCCTGGGCAGGTCCCTTCGCGGAAGCGTTCGGCGAGCCCGTGCCTCTCCACGCGATCTATCCGAGCATGATAGTTACCGAGCCCCTCGACGTCTTCATGAGCGTGAATATTGGGGCCGAAGGCGGCGGTATCTATGCGCGCCAGGTTGAGCGCGGCAACTGCATTGTCGGCGGCATGCGTGGCGAGCCGCTTGCGGAGCCCGACTTCTCCCGCCCCACTGGCTTGGGCGCCGTGACCATCATGAACCGCGCCGCAGCCCTGTTCCCGGCTCTGCGCCATGCCTACGCCATCCGCTCCTGGAGCGGTACGGAAGGCGAGATGGCAGACCGGAACCCGGTGATCGGCTTCAGCCGGACTACACCAAACCTGATTCACGCCTTCGGCTTCTCGGGAGCCGGATTCCAGATCGCGCCGGGAGTTGGCGAAGTCCTGGCCGAGCTCGTCCGTGACGGTGACAGCCGCACGCCGATTCAAGCTTTCGCCATCGATCGATTTGCCCGCACGATCCAAGGGTCCCGGGCGGATAACGGACCTGAACCAAAAAAGAGGGAAACAGCACGATGAAAACGACCAAGCTAATGCAAGCCACGGCCTTTGCCGCGCTCACCATCGCTGCCTCCGGCGCAGCCCAGGCGCAGACGAAGACGCTCTATGTGGGCATGAACGGCGGCAACTTCGAGAAAACCTTCACGCAGCATGTCTTCCCTGATTTCGAGAAGGCGAACGACGTGAAGGTTGTGGTTGTACCGGGCACATCGTCCGACATTCTGGCCAAGGCCACCGCGGCCAAGTCCAATCCCCAGATGCATGTGATGTTTCTCGACGACGGCGTTATGATCCGCGCCATCGGCGCTGGCCTGTGCGAGAAGATCAAAGATACACCGGCTCTGGCCGATCTCGCTCCCGGCGCCCGGCTGAAGGATGACATGGCAATCGGCATCGACCTCGGCATGACAGGCCTCGCCTACAACAAGAAGATGTTCGAGGAGAAGGGCTGGGCTCCGCCAACTTCGTGGATGGATCTCGCCGACCCGAAGTACAAGGGAAAAGTCGTATTCCAATCAGCGGCCGCCTCGTCCTTCGGGCTGCATGCCTTCCTGATGTTCAACCGCATCCAGGGCGGCGATGAGAAAAACGTCGAGCCGGGCTTCTCCAAGTTCAAGGATACTATCGGTCCGAACGTGCTCGAATACATCCCGAGTTCGGCCAAGATTTCTGAAATGGTGCAAACCGGCGAAGCTGCGATCTTCCCTTTGACCCCTACCGCCGTGTCGGCTCATCAGGAGAAGAGCATTCCGGTGGAATACGCACAGCCTAAGGAAGGCTCCGTTATCCTGATGGTGACCGAATGCGTCATCGCTAATAACAGCGAGCCTGAACTCGCTCAGAAGCTTGCCGCCTATCTCCTCTCACCGGAGGCTCAGACCAAGGCGCTCCAACACGGCAACATCGTTCCATCGAATGTGAAAGCCAAGGCCCCCACGCCCGAAGCGGAAGCCAAGCTCAAGAAGTTCCATGAATACATGAAGACTGCCGTCACGCTTGACTGGGATACGATCAATGAGAAGCGGCCGGAATGGAACAGCCGCTGGAACAAGACGATCGAGCGCTGACAAGTTTAGGAAACAAGGCGGATGCTCGCTGCATCCGCCTTGTCCAAATGCCATACTGCCTGAACCGCAGCGGAAGCCCCGGCTGACTCAGTGGCTAGCGCTCCTGTCCGTCTCAGATCCGACCGATTGACTTGAACAACTCCAAGCTGAAGGGAAGGCCTCTGCACTTGTTCGGATAGTCCGCTTGGGGTCATTCTCTGCCGGTCCCTGACGCTCCTGGAACGTCTGCTGTTCCTTACCGGAGCAGACACTCGGTCTACTTCCGGAACGTGCCGATACTGTTGAAAAAGTCCGCATCGGCCGATTTTTGCGCAGTCAGCATACAGGATGCTGGGCCTGGTCTCGTACGCTGACGCTAGTAATAGACCGACGCAGCGGCACCCGGGAGTTTTTCAACAAAATCTGCCAAGTGCAGACCTTCCCCCGTCTTACAATTTTAGCTTTCGAACACGGCAAAGCGCCAGGAGGGCTGAAACCACTCCTGGCAGCACTAGTGCGCGTGATCTCGATCAGGCCTTCTGCGGCCGCCTCATTCGAGCACTTATTGCTTCTGAACACCCAAGCGGATGACGTTCCAGGAGGCAGGTGCGAGCTTGGCCCGTACCTGCTCTCCCCAAATCTCGACCCCCTCCAGAGGAGCGGGCTTGATCGTATCTGGAGCATCCTTCGTGTTGACGGCCAGGAGATCGTCGCTGCGCAACTGGTATGCCTCCTTGACCGTAAGCCCCTCAAAGCCGCGCACGAGAGCTTCCATGGACAGGCTCGCATCAAGGCTGCGGTTGAGTGCGAAGATGGTGACGCAATCCTCATCGTGGTTGTGAACCACGGACAGCTTAAGATATGGAACAGCAGGAAGCGGGAACTGCAGCTCGGACGTACCACGGGGATCGTAGTACGTCGTCTCGTAGGTAGGCGAATCCACCTTCGTTTGCAGCACCGTGCCTCGACCGAGATTACTCATGTCTTTGAAAGGATAGAAGATGGTCTGACGCCAGGCAGGCCCACCGGTCTCCGTCATGATGGGCGCGATGGCGTTCACCAGCTGCGCAAGACAGGCCGACTTGATCCGGTCGGCGTGGTTAAGAAGGGAGATGCAGGCGCCTCCGAAGGCAAGCGCGTCCTGCATATTGTAGATCTCCTCGAGGATTGGCGGTGCGACCGGCCAACCGAGCTTGACCCGGCCCTCGTTCTTGCGGCGGGTGCGATACCAAACGTTCCATTCGTCGAAACTTAGCATGATGCGCTTGGGTGAGCGACGACGAGCGGCGACCGCATCCGCAATAGCGACAACCTCTTCGATAAAGCTGTCCATCAGGTCCGGACTTGCGAGGAATGCCGGAGTGTCATCCGCATAGTTGTTTAGGTAGGTGTGCAGGGAGATGTATTCGACGTGATCGAACGAGTGCTCGAGCACGGTGTCCTCCCAGCTGCCGAAAGTCGGCATGTTGCGCGAGGAAGAGCCGCAGGCGGCAAGTTCGATGGTCGGATCGATCCACTTCATAAGCTTGGCTGCCTCAGCCGCGACCCGCCCATACTCCCACGCGGTCTTGGTCTCCATCTGCCATGGGCCGTCCATCTCGTTACCCAAGCACCAGAACCTCACGTTATGGGGCTGCTCCCATCCATGAGCGCGACGCAGGTCCGACAGCTCCGTCCCACCCGGAAAGTTGCAATATTCGAGAAGGCGTCGGGCTTCATCGGGTCCCCGCGTGCCGAGATTAACAGCCATCATAGGCTCCACACCGGCCGCTTGGCACCAATCCATGAATTCGTTGGTGCCGAACGTGTTCGGCTCGGTCGACATCCAGGCGAGATCAAGCCGCCGCGGGCGGTTCTCCACGGGGCCGACACCATCCTCCCAATTGTATCCGGAAACGAAGTTCCCACCCGGATAGCGGATAATGGTGGGCGCCAGCTCGCGGACGAGCTCAAGCACGTCCCGCCTGAATCCGTGCTCGTCGGCAGTTGGATGGCCCGGCTCGTAGATGCCACCGTAGACACACCGCCCCAGGTGCTCCACGAAGGCGCCGAACAGGCGCGGATCCGTTTCCGCGATGGAGAAATCGCGGTCAATGGTGACTTTGGCTTCTTTCATTGGAAGACTCCGATGGTTAGGCAGGCAAGCTCATCTTGAGCTGTCGATGGGAATAAAAGGGTGGATTAGCTTGCCACTGCGGGCATAGCCTCCGTGAGGGGATCGTCATGCCAAGCTCCGTCGACCGATAGAACCGCCTGGCGAAGCTTGATGGAGTAGGGATGCTGTGGTGCGGCCAGCACGGTCCGCGCGTCGCCGCCTTCTACAACCCTGCCCTTTTGCATGATGATCAGACGGTCGCTGATGTAATAGGCGGTCGCGAGATCGTGCGTAATGTAGATGATCGACACACCGAGTTCATCGCGCAGCTTCTTGAACAGATTGATCACTGTCATGCGCAGCGATGCGTCAATCATCGAGACCGGTTCGTCGGCGACGATCAGAGACGGATTTGGCACAAGTGCGCGGGCGATCGCCACACGCTGGAGCTGCCCGCCTGACATTTCATGCGGATAGCGCCCCCGCACTTCGGCAAGCGAGAGGCCAACCTTCCGAAGCGAGTCGTCAACCCGCTCCTCCACCTTATCAGTCGTGCGGCATTCCGTGAAATTCTGAGCTGCACTGAACAGATAACGGTCAACGCGTTTCAAGGGGTTGAAAGCATCGAACGGATTTTGAAAGACTGCCTGCACATGGCTCATGAACTCCAGCCGATCACGGCGGCTGCGGACTTCGCGCAGGTCCTTCCCCCGGAACAGGATACGCCCGTTTGTCGGAGCTGCACTGTTGAGGATCATGCCTGCGAGAGTGGTTTTTCCGCTCCCGGACTCACCGATGATGGTGAACACTTCGGGTTTGTCCGCTGCTAGGGAAAAGCTGACATCATTGACAGCATGGTTGACCCTCCGTGAGATGATACCGCCACTCGTGAAGATCTTGTTGACATTTTCTACGTCAAGAAGGTTCGGAATCATGCACTCGCCTCCCTATGCGACCGTCTCGACCCGGCTAGGATCGGCCTGTGCAACGTGGCAGGCTGCCCGGTGCCCAGGCAGGATCTCCACCATGGGAGGAGCCTCGCGGCGGCAGATGTCGATGGCTAGCGGACAACGGGGATGGAAGCGGCACCCTGGCGGAGGATCAGCGAGGCTTGGAGGTGAGCCCTCAAGTCCTTTCTTCGGCGCCTCGTCCCCAATGCGCGGCAAGCTTGAGATCAAATGTGCCGTGTAGGGATGGAGTGGCCTCTTGAACAAGTCACCCGTCCTGCCCTCCTCCACCAGCCGGCCGGCATACATGATGCCGAGACGGTCGGTGAGATTGGCGTGAACCGCCATGTCATGGGTGACGAACAGGACCGACGACTTGAGTTCCTGCTGAATCTCCCGCAGCATCAAGAGCACGCCCTTCTGGACAATCACGTCCAGCGCCGTCGTCGGCTCGTCTGCGATGATGAATTCGGGTCCGCAGACGGTTGCTAAGGCGATTGTCACCCTCTGCCGCATGCCACCTGATAACTCGTGCGGGTAGGCTTGGAGGACCGCAGGGTCGAGGTGGACCCGCTTGAGGTGCCGTTCCACAAGGTTGGTGAAGTCGGCTCCCTTCGCATCCACATGCGGTAATGCAAAGTCCACGAAGGCATGTTTTATTCGCCGGACGGGGTTCAGCACACTCATGGAACCCTGCATGATGTAGGACAAATGACTCCAGCGGATCGCCGACAGCTCCTGCGGCGAAAGCTTATAGATGTCCCGCTCCCCATCCTTGAAGTTGAAACGCACTGATCCTTCGATGACCCTGAGCGGGGGGCGGATAGCGCCCGCGATAGTCTTGATAAGTGAGCTCTTTCCCGAGCTTGACTCGCCTGCAAGGCCATAGATTTCGTTGCGATTGACCTTAAGGCTGATGTCGTCAACCGCCCTCACCTCGCGGTCAACGCCGAACAGCTGCGTCTTATAATAGGCCTTGAGACGGTCCACTTCGAGCAGCGGAGCGGCCTGCGGCGCCCCCATTTCGAGGGGGGGCGGAGCCATGGGGCGTAGCTCAGTGATCATGCCTGACCTCCAAGGCGGCTGAGGCGGCTGCGCGGGTCGATGTATTCGTTCATCGAAATAGCGAGCAGGAACAGGCCGATGAACAGCATGATGACGAGAACAACCGGGAAGGTGACCCACCACCAGATGCCGGACACCAGGGCGGTGTGCTGGTTTGCCCAGTAGATCATGCCGCCAATGGTGGGCGTATTGATGTCGGTGAAACCGAGGACGGACAGCGTCACCTCAATGCCAATCGACCAGTTGATGTTGTTCATGGTTGTCGAGAACACGATTGGCAATACAAACGGCAGATGCTCCTGAAGAACGATCTTACCGGTGCTCATACCTGAGAATACGGCCTGGCGGGTGAATTCCCGGGTCCGCAGGCTCATGGCGACGGACCGGATCAATCGCGCGTCGTAGGCCCAACCCAGCAGCGCGGTGATGACTGCGAGTAACGCCCAGGACATCTGGTCCCGCATGATGAAGTAGAACAGCACCAAAATGGGAAAGAGTGGGATGACAACGAACGTGTCATTAATCGACATCAGGACCCGGTCTACCCAGCCACCTTTGTAGCCTGAGATCAGTCCGATAAAGAGAGATATGAGACGGCTGAGGACCGCCACCACGATCCCGAAGAGGAGAGTGTTCCGGATCGCGAAGGTGAGCTGCCAAAATACGTCCTGCCCACGAGATGTCGTGCCCAGCGGGTGCTCCCATGAGGGCGGCACATCGGGCGGAACAACATAGACATCCATGGGTGGATAGGGCGAGATGAAGGAGCAAGCGGCGACTGCCAGCACGATGATCACCAGCACCAGGCCGATGGCGAACTCGCCATTGTGGCGGAAGAGATCACGAAAGATCTTGAGCGTACTCATCAGCGTGCCTCCACGCGCGGATCGATCAATGGGTAGAGGAGATCGATCAGCAGGACGGTGGCGGAGACGGCCACGATCGAGATGGTCGTAATACCGAGAACCAAGCTGTAGTCACCCGCATGGACCGCGCTGATCAGGAGCGATCCGACGCCTGGGTAGCCAAAGACGTACTCAGTGATGATCGCACCATTGAAAATGGCCCCCAGCTGTAATGCGAGGCCCGTCACCTGAGGGCCGAGAGCGTTCCGCATCACGTAGGACCGCAGGATCCTGTTGCGCTTCACGCCAGCAAGCTCCGCGTAGATCACGTAGTCTTCGGTTACAACGTTGGATACGAGCGAGCGCATACCCATGAACCACCCGCCGATGCCAACGGCCATGAGGGACAGAACCGGAAGTATCGAGTGGACCGCCACGTCGAGCGCAAAGGCAAGTGTATTGGAGCGATCTGATGCCATGGTGGCGCCGCCGCTGATTGGCAGAACGGGCCAAAGGAAACCGAAGATGATGAGGAGCACCAAAGCGACAACGTAATACGGAATGGGTTTGAGTCCCATGCTGATCACGCCGAATGCCCTGAGGATCCGGCTGTTCCTGTAGTAGCCGGCAAGTCCGCCAAGCAAGTTACCAAGGAGCCACGTCAGGAGCGTCGAAACCAGCAGAAGTCCGACGGTCCAGGGAAGGGCTCGCAGGATGAGCTGCGAGACCGGTGTTGGAAATGCTGACAAGGAGGGGCCGAAGTCTCCGACCAGAATCCGTTTCCAGAACGAAACGTACTGCTCCCACGGTGAACCCTCGAGACCATAGAGCTGGCGCAGCGACTGCCGCATCATCTCGATGGCTTCCGGGCTGGTGCTGCCGAATGAGGTGGCTGCCGAGATAGACTGTTCGACAGGATCAATCGGAGTGAGATGCGTCACCAGATAGGTGATGTTGATCCCGACGAAGACGACAACCGCGAACTGCACCAGCCGTTTGGATAGATAGGTCAGGTAAGCTCTCATAGCCGCTCCTTGTCTGAGGAAAGTAAGGAGATGTCTGAGCGCTACTGCTGCTTTGGCCTCAACCTCACCATCATCGAGCGGGAGTTGCCCCAATTCGGGACTGGGTTTGCGTAAGGATCTTCCGCGGTTGGGTATCCCGTCCAATAAGTCTCATCCATGGCAGTGAAGACGTTGTACGCCATGAGCGGGATGATCGGCATTTCGCGAACGATGAGCTTGGCGTACTCGCGGCCAAGTTCGACAGTCCGCTTGTCATCGAAGGAAATCCGGCGAATCTCCTCGATGATCTTGTCGAGTTCGGGGTTGCTCCAACGCTGCCAGTTGCGGGGCGATTGCGTCTTGCCCGGGGCCGCGACGAACTGGGAATGCCAGCTGTCGAGGAAGTACGACAGGTCCGGATGACCACCGTAGGTCTCGACGCTCCAGGATATGAGCGTCTCGAAGTCGCCGGCATTCCGACGGTCGAGCATCGTCCCTTGAGCCACCTCCGTCTTGGCATCGATGCCGAACTGGCGCCACTGCTGAACGATCATAGTGCCAGCGCGTGTCAGGATCGGGCGGGAGTCACCCTCGACCATCAGCTTAATCGAGAACGGCTTGCCGTCTGGCGTGTGCCAGGCATTGCCGCGTTTGGTATAGCCAGCCTTTTCGAGCAGCTCCGCGGCTGCCTGCGGGTTAGGCTTCCACCACCCATAGCCGAACGCTTTCCTGATCTCCGCCGGGTCAGTCGGGATTTGCTCCTTCATCGTAGGACGCAGCATGTCGGCAATCTGGTTACCGATGTTCGCATCGTACGGCTTGATCTTACTCTTGCCCGTATCGATCTCATAGGAGGCAAGCCAATCTTGGAGTGGAATGTGGTAGTCCTCCGGATGAGTTCCTGTCGGAGGAATACCGATTGGCGACAAGGTCGCAGCGCCGCGATAGGACGCCATAGAAACAGCTTTGGCATCGATCAGCAGAGCTAGCGCCCAACGCACGTCGCGGTTCTGGAAGGCTGGGTTCTGCATGTTGAAGATAACTGAAGGCAGTGTCGGGTCTGGATGCGCGAACGGGAAGTTCTTGAACCAGGTCTTCAGGCTCGGTGACTGCTTGGACAGAGTGAACATGCCCTCGGGCGCAATGTCATGCACCACGTCCAAGTTGTGGTTGAGCTGGGCAATCACGCGCTTATCCGGTGGACCAGGGTCGATATAGGCCGCATATTTCGGGCCGGGCTCGCCATAGCGCCCGAGAGTCGTGCGTTGCCAGTCATCACGCTTCTGCCAGACGTACCATTTGCCGTCGGGATCATAGCTGTGGAGCTTGTAGGCACCGAGAGAAACCGGCGGGTTGAAGTCAAACTTCTGAGGATCGGCTGCCTTCTCGAAGACATGCTTCGGCATCATCCAGATGCCGTTGAAGCGGACTGTGAAGAGTGAGTGGAAGCGGGAGTTTTGCCTCTTCAGCTTGAAACGAACCGTCCAGGGCTCCGGCGAAGAGACGCTTTCAACGTTCAATGCCAGCAGGGCACTCCACCGCATGCCAGGATTTTTGATCTGGGCCTCGACAGTATAGATAAGGTCATCGGGCGTGAACTCGACGCCGTCACTCCAGTAAATCCCCGGGCGCAACTTCACCGTCATTTCGGTGAAGTCCTCGTTGTAGATCGGCTTTTCTGCCGCAAGCGAGTTCTGCCATGCTCCTTCGAGACCCCGCTCTGGATCAATGTACCAGAGCGTGTCGAGCGCGAGTTGATGGAGCCCGGTCCACTGCCCTCCCGCGTTAATCGTCCAGATGTTGAACCAACCGGGGTTCTTGATCGTACCTTCCGGGTTTTCGAGAATGATCGTCTCGTTGCGGGGCACGCCCGGGACGGTTGTTTGGGACATCGCTGTGGTTGCAGCGAGAGCCAGACCGGACGCAAGGGTAAGCAAGCGTAGAATTCGCATTGGCGCTCCTCCAGGGTTGATCATTATCTTTTTTCTTAATTAGCCATGAGTTTTTCGTAACGGTCAACGGCATCATTGATATATATCCAAACTTCCGATACACCTCGCGAGAGACGGTAGACCTCCCACGGCGGGAGCATCCGCGCTGAGTAGCGAAATGTTTAATCTCAAAAGAAAATTTCTAACACTTGTGGCAGAGGAAAGCTCAGAGCCCCTTCGGGGGATTGCCTCGCCCGCCCGTGTCAGAATCCTCAAACTCCTGCGCGTGCGCGGACCGCTGAACGTTAACGACATCAGCGACGCGCTAGATTTGCCGCAGTCGACAATAGCGACTCATATCCAGGTACTTGAGCGCTCGGGGCTGATTGAGACAGAGACGCTTAAAGCTTCCAAGGGACAGCAGAAGGTCTGCTCAATCCGCTATGACGAAATCATCATTCGATTTGATGATCAGGATGCTCTCAAGAGCAAGGACCATGTCGAGGTATCTATGCCGATCGGGCTCTACACGAGCTGCGATGTGAGTGCCCCGTGTGGTCTATGCTCAACCGAGAATGTTTTGGGTGTTCTGGACGTGCCGGATTTCTTTCTGGACCCAAATCGCATGAACGCATCGCTGATTTGGTTCAGGCGCGGCTTCGTCGAGTACAAATTCCCTAACAACGGCAAGGTTCTGGGAGCTAAGATCGACAAGCTCGAGTTTGTCATGGAGCTTTCGTCCGAGGTGCCGGGCACGAGCCTTGACTGGCCGTCTGAGATCAGCCTCTGGGTCAACAATGTGAAAGTTGGAAGCTGGATCTCGCCGAGTGACTTTGGCGACAAGCGCGGTCTTTACACTCCCCAGTGGTGGAAGCTGGAGGGGTCGCAATATGGCAAGCTTGTCACTTGGCAGATCTCCCGGAGTGGAACTTCGGTGAACGACGTCCAGATATCGGATGTAACACTCGACAAGCTGGAACTCGATAAGCATCACGGAATTCGGTTGAGGATCGGTATTGACGAGGCAGCACGCCACCCTGGTGGAATCAATATCTTTGGTCGCGGGTTCGGCAACTATGATCAAGATATCGTCATGCGTATCCATCTGAAGGAGCAGCCAAGCGCCAAGAGGTAAGTGTAAAGCGCATAGAGCCGGAAGGTCCGATAACGGGATGGACCGGCCGTGCTTATCGGTGCATCACTGACGAGGGGCACCCAGCACGAGGACCTGAAACATTCTTACGCCGGCGCGATCTTCCGCGCCGGAATGGCGATGGGGAAGTTCCAGGGCGTGATCAGGCCGACCACGCCCACCGGTTCGCGGGTGATCTCCACATCGGTCGAGGGCGGAACGGAGGGCAGCATCTCGCCGCCGAGGCGCGGGCGAACTCGCCGACCACGTTCCGCGTGTTCGACGGATTGATGTTCGGCGAGGCCTCCGACGCCGCAAGCCAATCCCCACTGATATAGTTTTTACGTGAGAGGTCATGATTGTACCCACGCTGTTTCGTGACATGATTGCAGGTGGGCCTGTTCGGACCTGCCTAGCGCCGGTACTATTCTGATAGGTGAGAGCCGGCAGCTCCTGAAGGGGCAGTCCGGCGGAGGAGAAGCCGCGTGCGTCTTTACCGTCCCCATTTCAGGACGACCGGATCGAGGCGTTTAGCGATTTCGATCAGGCCTTTGCGCGTCTCCGGGTGCAGGGGCTGCAGCGGCTGGCGCACCGCTTCCGAGCTAATGACGCCGCCTTCCTTCATCAGCACCTTGGCGGCCGAGAGACCGCACTGGCGGTTCTCATAGTTGATCAGCGGCAGCCAGCGTTCGTAGGCCGCTGCTGCCCCCTCGCGGTCGCCGGCAAAGTAAGG